>CAZPSD010000192.1:0-1652 GCA_964589055.1 uncultured Bacteroides sp. | reverse complement strand
TGGTATCCACAGAGGATGAAGAAATCGCAAAGATTGCCAGAGAAGCGGGTGCGCAAGTGCCTTTTATGCGCAGCAGCGAGAGTGCGGGCGACTATGCTTCTACGGACGATGTGCTGTTAGAAGTATTAGGAACATATAAGGCACAGGGAAGAGATTTTGATTCGTTTTGCTGCCTTTATCCTACGGCGCCCTTTGTGACGGCGGAGAAATTACGGAAAGCGATGGGACTTTTGGAGCATGCAGATTCTGTAATGCCTGTGGCAGCATTTTCTTTTCCGCCTCAGCGCTGTATGGTGTTAAACGAGGAAGGTGAGCTTCGCATGAAGTGGCCGGAGTATGCTAAGACCCGTTCTCAGGATCTTGAGCCGTATTATCATGACTGCGGACAGTTCTATTGCTGCCGGACGGAACCGTTTTTACAATATAGGACGACGGATCTGCCTCATATGGTACCTATGATCATGAGCGAACTGGAAGTGCAGGATATAGATAACCCCGACGACTGGGAGATTGCGGAGCTTAAGTATCAGAAGATGATTTCAAAGGCTGGCAAAGCTGACTAACAGATAACTTATTACACTTAATGTCCGGCTTGACAGATGGACAGGAACGGAGATTGATATGAAGAAAGAATTCAGAATAGGCAGCAGAACCGTCGGTAAAAATTCTCCCTGCTTCTGCGTGGCGGAAATGTCGGGCAATCATCTGAAAGATTATAACAGAGCGGTAGAGATTATTCATGCGGCGAAGGAAGCCGGTGCGGATGCCGTCAAACTGCAGACTTACACGGCGGATAGTTTGTCCATAGATTGTGATAATGAATATTTCCAGATCCACGGCGGATTGTGGGACGGAATGACAGAGTATAAGCTGTATCAGGAAGCAAGTACGCCGTGGGACTGGCAGCCCAAGCTGCAGGAAGTGGCAAGAGGACTTGGTTTAGAATGCTTCTCATCCCCTTTTGATTTTGCGTCAGTGGATTTTATGACAGAGCATGATATGCCTGCCTATAAGATTGCTTCTTATGAGATCAATGATATTCCTCTTATCCGCAAGGTGGCGAAGTTGCATAAGCCTGTTATCTTTGCGACAGGGGTTGCGTATGCGGAGGATATTGAGAGAGCGCTTCAAGTGTGTAAGGAAGAGGGGAATGAAGAGATCATGCTCTTAAAATGCGTGTCGGCTTACCCTGCGCCCTATGAAGAGATCAATCTGAATATGATTCCTACTCTAGCGAAAATGTACGATTGTCTGGTTGGGCTTTCCGATCATTCTATGGGAAGCGTGGTTCCGGTGGGAGCGGTTTCGCTGGGAATTAAGATGGTGGAGAAGCACCTGACGCTGCGCCGGGCGGATGGAGGTCCCGACGGCGCTTTTTCCATGGAGCCGGAAGAGTTTAAGGAAATGGTAGATCATATCCGTATTCTTGAGAAAGCGTTAGGAAAATCCGAGTATAAGCTGACTGAGAAGCAGGAGAAGGAGCGCAGCGGCTCCCGGTCATTGTTTGCCGTAAAGGATATTAAGGCGGGCGAGAGAATTACGCCGGATAATGTGCGTTCCATCCGTCCTAATGCAGGGCTTCACACGATGTACTATGAGCAGGTAATGGGAAAGACGGCGGTTTGTGATATCGCGATGGGGACGCCGCTTTC
>CAZPSD010000191.1:0-1731 GCA_964589055.1 uncultured Bacteroides sp. | reverse complement strand
TCGTTCCGAAGCTGACAGAGGCTCTAAAGGCTGAGATTGCTGCTGCTAAATAAGCTGACTACGGAATAGATATAGTTTTAGAGCTATATGAAATGAGATAAGAAACTAAGAAACACCCAGGCATTTGAGGTTGTCAATATGTCTGGGTGTTTTTGTGTGTGGGAAAAGATGCTGAAGTGAAAAGATTCTATTGCTTCTCGAAACATGCCTCTCGAAACCAAATTTGACAGTATAGCAGAAAGACGATATAATTAGAACGACTACAAAAAATAGTCTATTGAACTAATAAATGAGAGGAAAGAATAACATTATGAGAAACTTTTATAATATTTCTGAGGCGGAACAGGAAGTGATGGAGAAGCTGTGGGATCAGGAGGGCAGTATTAAGCAGTCCCAGCTTCTGACGCTCTTTGAAGCGGACGGTAAGGAATGGAAACGGCAGACGCTTAATACCTTCTTAAGCAGACTGGAGGATAAGGGACTGGTGGAACGGGAGAACAGGCTGGTGAAAGCTGTATACAGCAGAGAGGAGTATAACTGTATGCAGATGAAGGCGGCGATTGACCACATGTATGAGGGTAAGCTGAGTAATTTTGTGGCAGCGTTTGTGAAGAAGCATACAGTAAGTGAAAAGGATGCGGAGGAACTGATACGGATTCTGGAGGAAAGCGAACGGTAAAGGAGACGGGATGGAATACTTGCTGGTTATGTCACTTTCAGGAAGCATTATGACGGGAATTTGTCTGTTGCTGCGGCATCTGGTGAAGGATAAGGTCAGCGCAAGACTGTATTATCTGTTGGTAAAGGCGGCGCTGCTGTATTATCTGATTCCGCTTCCGTTTCTGAAAGGATGGTACAAGGCGGCAATGCGGTATATTATGCCGGAAAAACCGATGGGAATTTCGCGGACGCTGCTTACATGGACGAATTATGTGATCTTTGCAGACGGCAAAAAATATTTCAATGCCTATGCTGTCCTTCAGACAGCGACGGCGGTTGTCTGGCTGGCAGTGATCTGTTTTCTGTTGGGGAGAATGTTGGTGGATTATGTACGGACAAGCCGTATAATTGCCGGATGCGCAGACAGGAGTATGACGGATCGGCAGAAGGTATTCCTTGCCAGACTCAAGAGGCAGTATGGGGTGAAACGTCAGGTGTCCTTAAGCTGCGGATATGCCGGAGCGGATACGATGACCTTCGGGATACGAAGACCGGTTATTATCTGCGACAAGGATGTGGACAGCATGGCGGCAGAGCTGCTTGTCAGCCATGAAATGGTACATATCAGATATTTGGATGTGGTTTGGAAGATCCTCATGCAGTTTGCAGTGATTCTGCACTGGTGGAATCCGATTACCCGGATTCTGCAGCATGAGCTGGAATTTGTCTGTGAGTGTTCCTGTGATGAAAGGGTATTGCAGGGAAGAAAAGAGGAGGAGATAAGAGAATACCGGAGTTTGATGATCAGGGAGGCTCTGGCGCAGACAGAAACGAAGAAAACTCCGCTTAGGTGGAAAGTCAGCTTTGGAGATCAACAGAGCGAAATAAAAGAAAGGATGGATAATTTAATGAGGAAGAAGAGGTGGAACCGATTTGTGGCAGGAGCGTTAGCGGCGGCATTGATTTTTGCTAATTCTATGACTGTGTTTGCTTACAGGGATACGTTTCATGAGACTGCACCGGAGGGAGTCTCGCAGGAGGAGATAGAGAAAGCGCTGGAAAGCGATACCT
>CAZPSD010000190.1:0-1785 GCA_964589055.1 uncultured Bacteroides sp. | reverse complement strand
ATGATCCTATGAGAAGAAAAGATTATTGAAAAGAAAAGAAAGGATTATCAATATGGCAGACATCAACACGAACGAGACTCCGCGCCAAAAACGGGCGCTCAGTTGCATCCAACCCACGGGGATTCCCACGCTGGGAAATTACCTGGGAGCTTTGCGCAACTGGGTTGCGATGCAGGATGATTTTGAATGCGCTTTTGCCGTGGCCGATCTGCATGCTATTACCGTGCGTCAGGAACCGGCCAAGCTGCGGCATCAAATTATGGAAATGTACGCCCTGCTGCTGGCGATCGGGCTGGATCCGGAGAAAAATCTGGTGTTTGTCCAGTCGCAGGTACCGGCTCACGCCCAACTCTCTTGGGTGCTTTCCT
This sequence comes from uncultured Bacteroides sp., assembly GCA_964589055.1. Classification (GTDB taxonomy): domain Bacteria; phylum Bacillota; class Clostridia; order Lachnospirales; family Lachnospiraceae; genus UBA3282. The sequence continues at coordinate 1,417 of CAZPSD010000190.1, read as the reverse complement.
GTTATACTCAGTTTGGCGAGTTATCCCGTATGACTCAGTTCAAGGACAAATCCCAAAAACATGCGGATAACATCAATGCAGGACTTTTTACATACCCGGTGTTGATGGCTGCGGATATATTATTATATCAGTCTGACGTTGTTCCGGTTGGCAAAGATCAGTTACAGCATTTGGAGATTACGAGAGACATTGCGCAGCGTTTCAACGGAGTTTACGGAGACGTGTTTACCATTCCGGAGCCTTATATTGGTAAGTCCGGTGCCAAGATCATGAGTTTACAGGACCCGTCTAAGAAGATGTCTAAATCTGACGAGAATCCGAACGCAAGCATTTATCTGATGGATGATCCGGATACGATTATTCGTAAGTTTAAACGTGCGGTTACCGATTCCGAAGCTTGCGTCCGTTATTCGGAGAAGCAGCCGGGTATCATGAACCTGATCGACATTTATTGTGCATGTACCGGCAAGACGCCTGCAGAGACAGAGAAAGAATTCGACGGCAAAGGCTATGGCGATTTCAAAATTGCGGTAGGAGAAGCCGTGGTTGATGTGTTAAAACCGCTGCAGGAACGTTATGAAGATTTGACTAAGAATAAGGATTACATTGATAAAATAATCAAAGAGAACGGTGAAAAAGCGAATTATTACGCATTAAAGACACTTCGTAAGGTGCAGAAAAAAGTCGGATTCCCCGAGAGAATCCGGTAAAAGTACGGTAAGAAAAGCAGCGAACGATGGCTGCAGAGGACAGACGCGCCAAAGGAAAATATAAAAAGTCAGGCTCAATCGCCTGGCTTTTCATATTTTGTCGAAATAACGGGCAGTTTAGCAAATTTTAATTAGTATTTCCATCCAATATGTTATATAATCAAAATTGTTTTATATATAAGTATTATGAAAAGAATTTGTGCTGTATGAAGAGAAATGGAGGACAGTTATGTTTGGCGCAAAAAGGAATATAAACGAGTCGAATCATAAGGTTACAAGCCAAAAGAGTTTGTTTGCGGTTAAAATTGTGATCGTCATAATTTTTCTGCTGATTCTCGGCAGTAACTCTTACTATTCCATTCAGGAGGAAGAACAAGCGGTTGTATGCACTTTCGGTTCCCCGAAAGCGGTAACCACACCGGGACTTCATTTTAAGATTCCGTTTATCCAGAGTGTGACTAAAGTAAATACTACGATCCAGGGATTTAATATCGGCTATCATGCAGACGGAGAAGAGGCGGATGCTTTAATGATCACCTCTGATTACAATTTTATCTTTGTGGATTTCTATGCGGAATACAGAGTGACCGATCCGGTCAAAGCATTATATGCCTCGGAAGATCCGGAGAATATTTTAAGAAATATTGCCCAGAACTGTATCAGAACGACCATCGGTTCCTACAGTGTAGACAGCGCAGTGACCACCG
>CAZPSD010000189.1:0-1839 GCA_964589055.1 uncultured Bacteroides sp. | reverse complement strand
TCATACAGAAAAGGAGAAAAATTTTATGAACGAAAAATTTGATGCAATTCGTGATGCCAGATCCTTGGGCATACCTAAGATGCTGTTACTCGGTCTGCAGCACATGTTTGCGATGTTTGGCGCAACGATCCTGGTTCCCATCTTAGTAAACAGCTACTTCAACGGAGAAGGCTTATCCATTCAGGTTACCCTGTTCTTTGCCGGAATCGGTACTCTTTTCTTCCATGTATGTTCCAAAATGCAGGTACCCGCATTTTTAGGTTCTTCCTTCGCCTTTTTGGGCGGCTTCGCTACAGTGGCAAATCTGGATACGGGTATTTTCGCTGATATGACTTACGGCGAGAAGCTTCCATATGCCTGCGGCGGTATTGTCGTTGCAGGTCTCTTGTATCTTGTTCTTGCACTGGTTATCAAGGTTGTCGGTGTTAAACGTGTCATGCGGTTTCTGCCTCCTGTTGTGACCGGCCCGATCATCATATGTATCGGTTTAAGTCTGGCGCCCTCCGCAGTTGCCAACGCATCCGCCAACTGGTTCTTAGCGCTTGTGGCTCTTGCCGTTATCATTATTTTTAATATATGGGGCAAAGGCATGTGGAAGATCATTCCGATTCTGCTCGGTGTTGTGATTTCTTATGCGGTTGCCCTTATCATGAATAGTTTAGGTTTCACAAATGCTGACGGCAGTGCAATTCTGGACTTCTCCGGCGTGGCAGCCTCCGCCGCCGTAGGACTTCCTCCCTTCCAGCTGTGTAAGTTTGATCTGACTGCGATCTTGGTTATGGCGCCTATCGCGCTTGCTACCATGATGGAGCACATTGGTGATATTTCCGCCATTTCCGCAACTGTCGGAGAGAATTTCATTGAGAAACCCGGTCTGCACCGTACTTTGATCGGTGACGGTCTTGCCACTTCTCTTTCCGCATTGTTTGGCGGCCCTGCCAATACAACATACGGCGAAAATACCGGTGTATTGGAACTGAGCCGTGTTTACGATCCTAAGGTAATCCGTCTGGCAGCTGTCTACGCGATCGTGTTGAGTTTTATCCCTAAAATGTCCGCTATTATCGGTTCTCTTCCGACAGCTATCATCGGCGGTATCAGTTTTATCCTCTATGGTATGATTTCCGCAATCGGTGTCAGAAATGTTGTCGAGAATAAAGTTGACTTTACGAAATCCAGGAATCTGATCATTGCTGCTGTCATTTTAGTATGCGGTCTCGGTTTCTCTGACGGACTTACTTTCAACATCGGCGGCGCTTCCATTACCTTAACCTCTCTTGCCATTGCCGCGCTTGCAGGTATAATCTTAAATGCGGTCTTACCCGGCAACGATTATGTATTCGGTGATAATCCAAACGGCGATATCAACAGAGGTGTCAGCTTCAATCCCCAGCACAAAGAGAAACAATAATTGATAACGCATATAAAAACGTAAAATTATAAATAATTACTGCAGGAAAATACCGTTAAAAACAGACAGGCAAACCATTGGATAACCTGTCTGTTTTTCTATCGGAATCATCTCTTAGGCTTTCGAAGGCTGACTGATTAAAAGGCAATTTCACAGTCAGGCTCTACCTTCTTACATGCCTTGAGTACAGCTTTCATAACTTTATTTTCATCTGCGTCTTCTGCGAATTCCACTTTCATCTTCTGTGTCATAAAACTCACGGTTGCATTCGCAACACCATCGGTCTTTTTGGCGGCCTCCTGCATTTTCTCCGCACAGTTAGCACAATCAACTTCAATTTTGTATGTTTTGCTCATACTTTTTCTCCTTTTCCTTTTGATAGACTCTCGGAATCTCTAAGCCCTTATTTATGCGGTCTCTGAGATTCC
>CAZPSD010000188.1:0-1863 GCA_964589055.1 uncultured Bacteroides sp. | reverse complement strand
CTTTTTAAACATGCCGAGCATGGCTCCCGTGCCGCATCCTGCATCCAACAGGTCGGCAAAAGGTTCGCTGATCGCTTCCGCATAAACATCGGGGTAATCTTTGCGGCACATATTGTATACACTGGGATCATTATCATCGAATTTGGCCGCAGCCTTATCAAATTCTCTCAACGACAGCTTTTTATATTCCTCACTTTTCACAACTGTTACCCTCCGTGTTCATGTATGGGATTTAGTTAGTTACGGCTAACTACTTTATTATATCACGAAAATATGAATTTTCAATAGAGGTTCTGTCAAAATATGATCAATACGAAGAGATGATCAATATGAAAATTCACCAAACGCCTTCTTGCAATAGATAAAATAGAAATGTATAAGTATTCACTGAAAAAGAATAATATTCATTAATGACTGCATAAAGTGAATAAAAATTAATAAAACATGCATAAATTTGCACTTGCAATTCATAGTGTTTTATTGTATATTGGTTTATAGCTGTATTAGTCGATTGCGAGACAAGAGCAGGTTTTGCAATTACCTGTATGGATATAAGAAAGGAAATCAATAGCATTATGAATATTATACAAGGCGGTGTCACCGCCGCAAAAGGCTTTGAAGCAGCAGGGGTAGAGGCTGCGATCAAATATCAGAACAGAAAAGACATGGCGATGGTATACAGCACGGCGCCATGTACGGCGGCAGGCGTATTTACAAGTAATGTAGTCAAGGCGGCCCCGGTGCTGTGGGATAAGGAAGTAATCGGTCATTCTCCGTCAGTACAGGCGGTTGTTATAAATGCGGGAATTGCCAATGCCTGCACCGGCAAACAGGGGTATGAGTGCTGCAGGCAGACTGCCATGAAGGCGGCGGATGTACTGGGGATTGCCGAGGATGCGGTAATCGTTGCCTCTACCGGCGTGATCGGCTGGCAGCTCCCGGTAGACAGAATCGCCGCAGGGGTAGAGAAGCTGGCAGCAGCCAAGGCTGATACATTGGAGGCTGGTACGCTGGCTGCGGAGGCTATCATGACTACCGATACCATTTCCAAGCAGGCGGCAGTACAGATTGAACTTGGCGGCAAGACGGTGACCATCGGCGGTATGTGCAAGGGTTCCGGTATGATTCATCCCAATATGTGTACCATGCTCGGTTTCGTGACAACGGATATTGCGATTTCCAAGGAACTGCTGCAGGAAGCTTTGAGCGAAGATGTGGCAGATACTTTTAATATGATTTCCGTAGACGGAGATACTTCTACCAATGATACTTTGGTGGCGCTTGCCAATGGTCTTGCGGATAATCCTAAGATTACCACGAAGAACGATGATTATTATAAGTTCAAAGAGGCTTTGCATTACATAGATACAACGCTTGCCAAGATGATGGCAGGAGACGGCGAGGGTGCTACCGCCTTATTTGAGACCAAGGTTATCCATGCAGATACCAAGGAGAATGCGCGGATTTTAAGTAAGTCCGTGGTGTGCTCCAGTTTGACGAAAGCGATGATTTACGGACATGACGCCAACGTCGGCAGAATTATGTGCGCATTGGGCTATTCCGGTGTAGACTTTGATCCTGATAAGGTAGAGTTATTCTGTGAAAATGACAAGAAGAGAATCCAGATCTGCAAGGGTGGTCTGCTGACGGATTATGATGAAGCGGAAGCTGCGGAAATCCTGTCTGCGCCGGAGGTCCGCGTCATTGTGGATATGAAGATGGGCGACGAGGAAGCAACAGCATGGGGCTGTGATCTTACTTATGATTATATAAAAATCAATGCGGATTACAGAAGTTAGAAAGAGGTTTGAGGAATACAATGGAACAAAAAGAAATGGATAAAGTCTTAGAAAAGGCGGAAGT
>CAZPSD010000187.1:0-1930 GCA_964589055.1 uncultured Bacteroides sp. | reverse complement strand
ATGGGAAGCCTTGATTTTTCTGGCTTCCCATTGGTTTAGGTGTCAAACTTGAGTTCTCTAGTATATGGATTTTCCATTGTCTTGTCAAGAAAAATTGTATTTTTGTATACAGACGCTCCATGTATACAGACTACGGTTTATACCCTTTATAATCCCTGCTCTTTACAATGTCTCCGCTGCCTTAAGAATCAATTCTACCGCTTTATCGATTCCCAGTTTCTCCGTATCCAAAGTGAGATCATAGTTTCTGGCGTCTCCATATGCCTGTTTTGTATAATATTCACAGTACCTCCTGCGCGCCTTGTCTACCGCTTTCACATCTCCTGCAACCTGATCCTGCGGCACCTGGTCCATCATAGCGGTCATACGCTTTACGCGCCAGCCAAATCCCGCATGGATAAATACGCGCAGGCAATGGTCAAATTCCCGCAGAATATAATCTCCGTTACGTCCCACGATCACACAGCTTTCCCGATTCGCCAATTCTCTGATCGCATCTCTCTGCGCCTGCCAGAGCGCTTCCTCTAACGGTTTATTATAGAAGTCAAAAAGGCTTTGCGCAAAGCCGAAGTTTTTGGGTACTCTTTCATCCCATTTGCGCACTTGTTCCGGATCCAGATTTTTACTTGCCATTGCAGTCTTTAATATAATATCCTTATCGTAGTATTCCAATCCCAGTTCTTTTGCGACTTTTCTGCCAATCTCACCGCCGCCGGCGCCGAACTCTCTTCCGATTGTGATCAGTTTTCTCATAAATGATGTCCTCCTATTTTCCTGATTTATTCTATATGGCAAAATCAAACAGACTAATCTGGTTCGACTCGGGCAGATTGCCAAGCAGTCCTAATTCACTCATTAAATCCACGATAGTCTTGGATGCCTTCGTTCGCTGCCTGAAATCGTCCTTACTTAAAAACGGCCCGTCCTTGGCAGCCTCCACAATCGCATCTGCCGCCTTTTCACCCAATCCGTCAATGCTGTTTAAAGACGGCATCAGTTTGCCGTCCACCACCTGAAACAGTCTGGACTGTGCCGTAAAAATATCAATCGGTACAAACTCAAATCCTCTGGCATACATTTCCTGCACCAGCTTCATATCACGGTAGGAATCCTGTTCCTTCTTAGACAGCGTATCGCTTCTGCGCTTATAGTCCGCCATGACATTTTCCAGATGTCTCTGACCCTGGCACATCAGTTCATAAGAAAAACCGGATGCCCGGATACTGAAGAAAGCAGCATAATAGGCAAGCGGATAATTGACCTTACAGTAGGCAATGCGCCATGCCATCATAACGTAAGCCGCCGCGTGCGCTTTCGGGAACATGTATTTGATCTTTTTACAGGACCAGATGTACCAGTCCGGGACCTTTGCCGCCAGCATGGCTTCTTCCCACTCCGGCTTCAAGCCTTTTCCTTTTCGCACACTCTCCATAATAGTAAAGGAAAGCGCCGGGTCTACCCCCATATGGATCAGATAGATCATAATATCATCCCTGCAGCAGATCGCGGTGGAAATGGTCGCTTTGCCCTCTTCAATCAATGTCTGGGCATTTCCTAACCATACGTCGGTTCCGTGTGCCAGTCCTGCAATACGCACCAAATCCGTAAAGCATTTCGGCTTGGCATCCATAACCATCTGCATGGCAAAATCCGTACCGAATTCCGGGATACCAAGGCACCCCAGCTTGCAGCCTCCGATCTGATCCGGCGTAATGCCCAGCGCCTGCGTTGACTGGAACAGGCTCATGACCTGCTTATCGTCCAGCGGTATTGTAACCGGATCAATACCCGTCATATCCTGCAGCATACGGATCATGGTAGGATCATCGTGTCCCAGAATATCCAGCTTGAGCAGGTTGTGATCAATGGAATGGTAGTCAAAATGCGTCGTAATCGTATCCGTGGTCATATCGTTGGCAGGATGCTGGAC
>CAZPSD010000186.1:0-2011 GCA_964589055.1 uncultured Bacteroides sp. | reverse complement strand
AAATACCGACGTGCGACTTTCATATAATATCAGATGGTCAATTAGATGTCAACGGATTTTTTTAATTTTTTTAAAATTTTTGTCGGTCAGGCTTCTGTTCCAAATGTACATCCATCTGTGGAAACGGAATGGCAATACCGGCTTCGTCCAGAGCGTATTTCACATTCTCGGTAATTCGCCATTTAGTCTCCCAGTAATTTTCATTCCGGCACCAACACCGCATATTCAGGTTAATGCTGCTATCCCCCAATTCATTCACAAAAACGATGTGCTCTTTCTCCTTGAGAACTGCATCGTCCTGCTCCAGCACGCTGAGAAGCGCCTTTTTGGCTGTCCTGATATCCGCATCATAGGCGATGCCCACCGTGATATCAAGTCTCCGGTCCTCCAACATGCTCACGTTAATGATATTAGAATTGCTCAGTGTGCCGTTGGGAATGATCAACACATGATTATCCGCCGTAGCCAGCTTCGTATAGAATATCTGGATCTCCTTTACCGTACCTTGGTTTGTACCGTCTCCTATCATAATATAGTCGTCAATCTTAAATGGTTTTAACAGGAGAATCAACACACCGCCTGCAAAATTAGACAAACTTCCCTGAATGGCAAGACCGATCGCCACACCTGCAGAACCGACCAGTGCCACAACGCTGGCTGCATCCAGTCCAAAACCGGATGCTATCATAAAGAGCAGCAGGATATACAGGGCTGCCTTGATAAAAGAGTCCAAAAACTGCATAACACCTGTATCCGCACCGGCTCTTTTCAGTGATCTGCGTACGATTTTGCGAAGCAGCTTGATGATCTGTACACCGATCACAAAGAAAAGAAATGCCAGCAGTATTCTGATTCCAAAGCGCAGGGCTTTATCCGGCAGTTCCTGCAGATACATCTGTATCAATCCCGGATCGATATCTTCTCCGGCTATTTCTTCTATTCTGATGATCTCGTTTTCCATACCCCGTTCTCCGTTGCTATCTTACTTTGTCCCTGCGGACTTGTCAGTGTCTGCTGCAGCCTGCACAGTCTTTTTGTTAACAGTGTTTGTTTCTGCATCCGTTTTCTTTGCGGTTGCCTTCTTTACCGTTTTCTTGTTTTTCCGCATCAACTCCGCCTTTTCCTGCGCTTCCGTAATTTTTTGGAGATTCTTCGCTGCATCTTCGGCTTTCTTTGCCATCTCTTCCGCTATCCGGTTACGTTCCTCAGCTTCTTTTGCCGCACGCTTTGCCAGTTCTTTTGCTTCTTTAACCGCTTTCTTCGCCATCTCCTTAGCCTCTGCAGCCAGTTGCGCCGTACGTTCTGCTTCTTCTTTGGCTAATTGTCTTTCTTCGGCTTCCTTCGCCCGGCGAAGTTCATCGGCACGTTTCCGCTCTATCTCAGCCTTTTCTTCTTTTGTATACGGCGTATAGGAGAAAATGCTTATGCTAAGCGGCGCACTTACCATATCAATAGCATAGGGTTTTCCGTCCCACTCGGTTTCAATCGAATCACATACATCCCGATTCACGATGCCTTTTCCGGCATACTCTTTGGAATCGGTATTAAAAATCTCTTTATATTTTCCCTCAAATGGAACACCGACACGAAACTCCTGTTTTACATTGGCAAAATTAGCCACCACCACAAGCGTATCTGTCTTCTTATCAGCTTTGCGCAGATAGGAAACCATACAACGATCCGGCGTAATGCAGTTAATCCATTCAAACCCGTCCCAAGACGTATCTTTGGCATATAATGCGGGCTGGGAGGTATATAATCGGTTCATGTCTGCTATCATCTGATTTAATTTCTTATGATCTTCCTTCTCAAGCAATTCCCATTCCACGGATCTGTTTTCATTAAATTCATCATATTCACCGATATCCTGTCCCATGAAGAAAAGCTTCTTCCCCGGATGAGTCATATGGTAAGCATAGGTCAAACGTAAGTTGGCAAACTGTTCCGGTCTCTCACCTGGCATCTTGTCTAACAGCGTTGCCTTACCATGTACCACCTCATCATGAGAGAA
>CAZPSD010000185.1:0-2184 GCA_964589055.1 uncultured Bacteroides sp. | reverse complement strand
AAAATATGTGCAAAAAGCATAAGATGACGTTTACAGAGGAGAGAATATGGCGACTTGGGGCTATGTCGCGATTGATAAAAGCGGTAAAGAAGTAAAGGGCAGTAAGGATGCCGAGAATAAGGAGATAGTGATCAGAGACCTGAAAAACCAGGGTATGATCGTGCTGGAAGTCACAGAACAGAATGTCTTGACGAAGGATCTCAATATTGATTTAGGCGGTAAACCGACGACCCGTGACATGGCGGTTTTCTGTCGGCAGTTTGCCAGCATTACCAGAGCGGGCGTTACCATTATTGAGACATTAAACCTGCTGTCAGAACAGACGGAAAATGCAAAGCTTAAGAAAGCGATACAGGCAGTGCGCGCGGATGTGGAGAAAGGCGAAGGCTTTGCGGATTCTTTGGCGCGGCATCCGAAAGTATTCTCGGAACTGCTGATACAGATGGCGAGAGCGGGCGAGGCTTCCGGCAGTCTGGACACCGCCATGGAGCGTATGGCGGTTCAGTATGAAAAATCCGCCAAGACACAGGCGCTGGTTAAGAAGGCGATGATTTATCCGGTTGTGGTTGCCTTGGTCGCGATAGCGGTGGTTATCGTTATGCTGGTGTTTGTCATCCCCCGGTATATGGATATGTTTGAGGAACTGGGGACGGAATTGCCGTGGATCACGATGATGGTTGTACATATGAGCAACTTTATCCAGGGGTTCTGGTATATTATCATCCCGGCTGTCATAGCTGTCGTCTTCGCACTGAAAACATGGGCTAAGACAAGCAGCGGCAGGCATATATTAGGCAGGCTGCAGTTAAAGATTCCGGCGATCAAAAATCTGGTTGTAAAGTCGGCGTCTTCCCAGATGGCAAGGACGCTGAGCACGCTGCTGGCAGCGGGCGTGCCGTTGGTAGAGGCGGTGGATATCGTGGCGGATACCATGACAAACATATGGTTTAAAGAGGCGTTGAAGGAAGCTGTCCAACAGATCATTATCGGCGTTCCCTTATCCCAGCCGCTGCAGACGTGCGGTCTGTTCCCGCCTATGGTATACCATATGATACATATCGGCGAGGAGGTCGGCTCCACCGAAGAGATGCTGAATAAACTGGCGGATTACTATGAGGAGGAAGTGGAGATGGCGGTACAGTCGCTGATGGCGGCTATGGAGCCGATGATCATAATTGTGCTGGCCTGCGTAGTAGGCGTATTGATCGGTGCATGTATGGCGCCTATGGTATCTATGTATTCTGCACTGGATAATCTGTAGGAAAAGCCGATATATATATTAATAAGATTGGAAATAAGCCCGACAGCTTATTTCTCATCGCGTGTCATCGCAGTAAACTGCTCTGACATGGGGATTAGCGTGAATTAAACACGACTGCCGGTAGGGAGCGGGCGTGCTTAAGATACAGGTGTTTTTTAAATGCCTGAACCTAAAGATTTTAATTTAAGAGGAAGAAGGAGAAAGAAACATGAAAGAAAGAAAAATGAATAACAAAGGTTTTTCCCTTGTTGAGTTGATCATCGTTATTGCCATTATGGCAATCCTGCTTGTCGTATTGGCGCCTCAGTATTTGAAGTATGTTGAGCGTTCCAGAAATTCAACGGATCTGCAGAATGCAACAGAAATTGTGACAGCATTACAGGTATATGCTTCAGATCCCGATGCAACAGAGAATCCGACAGATGGAAGCATTAAAATTCCTGCACAGGAAGGAACATCACCGACTTTAACAGCTTTTGAAAAAGCGGCTTTAGACGATGCAGGTTTGTTGGATGCTTCTGATGCATTACAGACAAGATGTCAAAGTAGAACAACTTGGACGGATTATACTATTTCATGGCAAGTTGTTGATGGGAACCTTCAGTTTACGTATAGTTCCACACAAACTCCGGCAGTTACTCCTGATCCGTTTGCTACAAGAATGGCAGGTGGCAACTAAGCAAAATCTAATATACCGGAAACTGTTTTGTTAAAAAATTTACAGAGTACATAGAACTACTAAGAACAATTATGAATTAAACTCTATAAAAAGATTTGGGTGACAAAATAGTTTCTTTATTATTTATTGACCAAACAAAGGAACACAACACTATGCTGCCAACAGTTATTTTCTACATCATCATATTTCTATTCGGTATTGTGATAGGCAGTTTTCTGAATGTCTGTATCTACCGCATTCCGAA
>CAZPSD010000184.1:0-2188 GCA_964589055.1 uncultured Bacteroides sp. | reverse complement strand
ACGCTATTCCGCAGAGGCGCATAAACCTTTGCCTCTGCGGGCTGCCCGGACTTATAGCGGTTCATATTATAAAATTTTAGGAGGATTGGAAAATGTCAATGAATGTTAATCAGGATTACAGTCAGTTTTACGCTGGGACGGAGCAGTTAAAAAGCCAAGGCTCTAATTCGGCTGTGAAAAAGGACACCTTAGTGAAGTATCGGTTCAATACCACAGACGAAGATGGCAACAAGGTCATGGATAAGATGTCAAAAGAGGAAACTATGAAAGCCATGAATGCTGTTTCTGCACAGTATGGGGGAAATGTCACCGTGCAGTTTTCCGGCGATGGCCTTGCGGCGCTTGCAGTCAGCAAGAAGTCAAGCAATGAAATGACAGAGGAGGAAGCAGTGGCGAAAGCGGCAAGGGATGCCGCATTTCAGGCGGAAAATGTCACACAGCTTGAAAATACACATAGGATTGTCATTCGGAATTATGAAACAAACGAACAGCTTTATAACAGCCTTGCAGGTGCAGATGACAACGTGATCAGTTCTACGATGGGGATCATCTCCAATTACCTTATGCCAAGCAACACTTCGGGAATGTCGGAGCAGGAAAGGCAGGATATGGTGGTTTTCGGACTGGAAACAGCGAAGTATCTGGCGGAGAACTATCTGGATGCATCCCATGCGGCGGATTTTATGTCTGCAATGGAGGCGATTGCGAAGTACGGCCTGAACGGTTCCGTTTCAGACAATGGGAAGGTTGTATACAATGTGCAGGAGGGGCAGGTGCGGATGTCCGGTGTGCCGAGCAGCTATGTGGATATGGAGAGCTGGCTGAAAGCAAATGATACCGATTTGTATAACCAGATCAATGAGTTAAACCAGAGCATCATAAACAGCAAAGGCGGGAAGAGTCATGCCACTAAGTTCATAGAATTATACACGAAGGCGGCAAAAGAGATATTGAACGCTTCTTCCGACACACAGAAGGACAGTGATTATGCGGATTGGAAAGAGACTGTTGAAAAGACGGAGCTGCCCGCCACATTCCAGAACGTAAAATATAATAATTTCCAGTCATTCTTGGAAAGCCTGCAGAACCAGAGCAGTCTTTCCAATTCATGGCTCAGTGAGAACTTAAACCGCTTCATGAAATGGCTGACTGTCTGATAGCTGAAAAGGGAGTATACAGGTTTAAAGTTTACACCCAATTCCACAGAGGCGCATAAACCTTTGCTTCTGCGGAATGCCCGGACTTATTGCAAGAGGGCAGGGTCGGCTCTGACCGACAGAGGAGCCGCCGTATAAAAATAATTGGAGGATATGAAGAAATGAGCATAAATGGAATTGGAACATGCTACCCGGTTACCGGGTACACAGCAAGAAAGGCAGAAAAAAGTACAGAACCCGGAACCGCAGGATTTATGGAAATAGTGGAAGAAAAGGCGGAACAGGATAAAACGATAGATTATGAGGAAAAAGCCTTTGCATCTGTAGGGGCGAATGCGCCGGAGGAAGTGAAACAGGCATGGATGGATGCGGCAAAAGAAATAGGCGTGAACGGGCTTGGCATGTCCGGAAACGGTATGCTGACGCATATATCACAGATGATGGTGCAGCGGGGTAAAAAATGGATGAACGGTACAGGTGATGCGAATGACATCCTTGGAAGCACAGTGCAGTCGGCAATCAGAGCAGCGGAGCAGGCGCTTTATGATTTTGACCATCCGTTAGAACCTGACAAAGTAAGAAGTATTGAAGAACAGCAGGTGCGAATCAAAGAAAGGGAGTTTTATGTAGCTTTTCTGGAGAAGTTAGAGAAGCTATAGGACGCATATCATCAATACCCCACATAGGCATCCCCGGTTTCCGGTGGATTGGCAAATCGGGGAGCAGGGGCGGCTTTTCGCAGAAAGGAAGTTTTAGCATGGAGATGTAGACATGGGTAAGAGTGCAAGTAGCGTATCCATTATTGGCGGAGCAGACGGGCCGACAAGTATTTTTATTGCAGGAAAAGGCGGTAAGGTAAAACTTATAACACGCATAAAGAATTATTTCCGCAAAATGAGGAGGAACAGGATAAAAAAGAGAATCACTGCGAATCCCCATACGCTGGGGGAAGTCGTGGAATGGCTGAAACGGGAGCATAAAGCCTCATAGTAGATACGGCGTCCTTCGCTGGCTTTTACATTGTGGGTTCA
>CAZPSD010000183.1:0-2267 GCA_964589055.1 uncultured Bacteroides sp. | reverse complement strand
AACAGTTTTTTACCTAAAACGGCAGACAGAAAAGAATTTACCTTTCAAAGCTGGAAAATATGTGTTCTGATTGAAAAGAAAAGTATTTTGTGATATCATCAAATTTAGATTTAATAAAGTGGAGGATTATCGCATGGCACAGCTGTGGGGCGGGCGTTTCACCAAAGAAACGGACAAGCTTGTATATAATTTCAATGCATCCATTTCTTTTGACCGGAAATTTTTTAAACAGGACATCGAGGGCAGCATAGCGCATGTCGTTATGCTGGCGAAGCAAGGCATTCTGACGAAAGAAGAGAAGGATGCAATTTTAAAAGGGCTGACCGGAATCAGACAGGATGTTGAGGAAGGCAGATTAGAAATCACAGAGGAATATGAAGATATTCACAGTTTTGTGGAGGCAAATCTGATCGAGCGGATCGGGGAGGCAGGCAAGAAACTGCATACCGGCAGGAGCCGCAATGATCAGGTTGCGCTTGATATGAGGCTGTACACCAGACTGGAAGTGCTCCATGTAGATGAGTTAGTCAAAGAACTTCTCGGCACTTTGCTTCACATCATGGAAGAAAACGTGGAGACTTACATGCCCGGCTTTACCCATTTGCAGAAAGCGCAGCCTGTGACTTTGGCGCACCATATAGGGGCATATTTTGAGATGTTTAAGCGGGACAGATCCAGACTTAAGGATATCTACCACCGTATGAACTATTGTCCCCTTGGGGCAGGTGCTTTGGCGGGAACAACCTATCCATTAGATCGTAATTATACGGCATCTTTATTGGGATTTGAGGGGCCGACCTTAAACAGTATGGATTCGGTATCTGACAGGGATTACGTGATTGAGTTTCTGTCCGCACTGTCCACGATTATGATGCACTTAAGCCGTTTCTGTGAGGAAATCATCATCTGGAATTCCAACGAATACCGTTTTGTGGAGATTGATGATGCTTATTCTACCGGAAGCAGTATTATGCCGCAGAAAAAAAATCCTGATATCGCAGAGCTGGTACGCGGTAAAACAGGGCGGGTTTACGGAGCCTTAACGTCCATTCTGACTACGATGAAGGGTATACCGCTTGCTTATAATAAAGATATGCAGGAGGACAAGGAACTGACCTTCGATGCCATAGACACGGTAAAAGGATGTCTGGCTTTATTTGAGGGCATGATCCGTACCATGAAATTTAACAAAGATGTCATGGAAAAGAGTGCTATGATGGGATTTACCAATGCCACAGACGCGGCGGATTATCTGGTTGGACACGGCGTGCCTTTCAGAGATGCCCATAGTATTATCGGCAGGCTGGTTTTATACTGCATTGAGAAGCATTGCAGCATTGAAGAATTATCCATGGCGGAACTGAAAGAGATCAGTCCTGTTTTCGAAGAAGATGTTTATGAGGCAATCAGCTTAAAGACATGCGTGGAGAAGCGGCTGACAGTAGGAGCGCCGGGACCGGATGTGATGCGAAAGGTAATTGAGACACAGAAGGAATATCTGGCAAGGGACTGGCAGGATGAGGACGCCATAGATATTCCAAGATAATGTTATGGAATGGGCGGTTGTGAACTCATATGAGATTATTCAAATTGCAAGGTTAGAATGACATTGTGATGCGTGTCACAATCACTCAAATAATAGAAAAGAAAATATGAGGAGAGAACAATGAGTGAAAAATTGAAAGTCGGTATTTTAGGTGGAACAGGTATGGTAGGGCAGAGATTTATCTCTCTCTTAGAGAACCATCCCTGGTTTGAGGTGACAACGATTGCGGCAAGCCCGAGATCCGCAGGTAAAACCTATGCGGAAGCGGTGGGCGACAGATGGAAAATGACAACTCCTATGCCGGAGGCTGTTAAAAATATTGTCGTTAAGAATGTAAATGAAGTAGAGAAGGTGGCTGCAGAGGTAGATTTTGTATTCTCCGCAGTAGATATGACAAAAGAAGAAATTAAGAAGATCGAGGAAGAGTATGCCAAGACAGAAACACCGGTAGTATCCAACAACAGCGCACATCGCTGGACACCGGATGTGCCGATGGTAGTACCGGAAATCAATCCGGAGCATTTTGACGTCATTGAAGCACAGAAGAAACGTCTGGGTACAACAAGAGGATTTATTGCCGTAAAGCCTAATTGTTCCATTCAGAGTTATGCACCTGTACTTACCGCATGGAAAGAATTTGAGCCGTATGAAGTGGTCGCTACTACATATCAGGCAATTTCCGGAGCCGGCAAAACTTTTCAGGACTGGCCGGAACTGGTGG
>CAZPSD010000182.1:0-2295 GCA_964589055.1 uncultured Bacteroides sp. | reverse complement strand
AGGTGACAGTGGTGTTCGATGAGATGGGACAGAAGATCATGTATGCCGGTTTTGCAAAGCTGAAAAAAGTGTGAGAGAAAATGTATATTTCGCCAACTTATGACTGGATGGCTGAACTGTTACATTTTTTTACGGGAAATTTATCAGAAAATATAGTAAAAAATGCGGAGAAGTGGTATATTATATAAATAATGAGGCAGCGAAATGTGAAGATGCGGAAATGATAAGAAAGCGAGGATATTAAGATGAGCAAGGCAGAGATTATAAATAAATTGGACGAGATCATGGATAATGCAGGAGTCAACGAACTTCTCGGCAGAAAGAAGGAGGAAGAGAAGTGCAATAAACTGTTGTGGGTGTTTGCCGTGATCGGCGCTATTGCAGCAGTAGCAGCTATTGCATATGCGGTATACCGTTATCTGACACCGGATTATCTTGAGGATTTTGAGGATGATTTCGATGATGACTTTGATGACGATTTCTTTGAGGATGAGGAAGACGAGGACAGTGCAGAATAACGGAAGAAAAATTCCGGCAGGAATGAGTATTGGGAACAGAAAGTTATACAAAGTTGAAGCGGGATGTTTGTAAGGCATTCCGCTTTTTGCGCGCATCCGCAGAGCCAGAAAGCCGGACAGGCAGCCGCCATGCCTGCATGAACGGATGAATGTCAGGATTTATGACGAGCAACGCGAATGAGAAACGCAAGGCGTTTCGAATCTGCTTATGAGAGAGCAGAGTCAGAAGGATGACATGAAAACCGGGATGGCATAATAGATATAGAAGTTATGGAGTGGAAGAAGTATGAAAAAAGGTCAGATGATAGAAGGAACCGTGCTGCGTGTGGATTTTCCGAATAAAGGAATCGTAGTGTCAGGGGAAGGCACCTGCATTGTGAAAAACGCCCTGCCGGGACAGAAAGTGAAATGTACGGTGAATAAAGTAAGAAAAGGAAAAGCGGAGGGCAGGCTGCTGGAAGTGACAGAACCTTCTCCCTTGGAGTGCGCAAGTCCCTGCCCACATTTCGGCATCTGCGGCGGCTGCACTTATCTTTCGCTTCCCTATGAAAAGCAGCTTCAGATCAAAGAAGAACAGGTGAAGAAACTGCTGGATTCCGTGCTGTGCAGACAGGAAGGTTATCGGTTTGAAGGAATTAAGGCAAGCCCGGTCTGCTTTGGGTACCGCAATAAGATGGAGTTTTCCTTCGGCGACGAGGTTAAGGACGGACCGCTTTCACTGGGAATGCATAAACGCGGCAGCTTCTATGATGTGGTGTCTGTGACGGACTGTCAGATCGTGGATGAGGATTACCGTAAGATTCTGCGCTGTGTTAGAGAATATTTTGCTTTTTGGCAGGAGCAGGGAATTCCGGTCAGCTTTTATCACCGGCTGCGGCATGTCGGTTATCTGCGCCATCTTTTGGTGCGCAAGGCTGCCAAGACAGGCGAGATATTGCTGGCGTTGGTGACGACGACGCAGGTGCCGGGGAAACCTGAGAAAAATGATGGAAGGGCTGCAGAAATGCCGGAAGAACAGATTTTGGAAGGATTGAAGCAGGCACTGCTGAATCTGTCATTGGATGGCAGGATCGTAGGGATTCTGCATACGAAGAACGATGCCGCTGCGGATGTGGTGCAGAGCGATGAGACGAAGCTTTTGTATGGACAGGATTACTTCTATGAGGAATTGCTGGGGCTGAAATTTAAAATTTCCCAGTTTTCTTTTTTCCAGACCAACAGCCGCGGCGCCGAGGTGCTGTATCAGACCGCCAGAGAGTATATTATGGACTTTATTAAGCCGTCTGCGGAGACGGAAAGTGTAATAACGGGTGAGAAGCCACAGGGGAAAGTGGTCTTCGACCTTTACAGCGGAACCGGAACCATTGCACAGTTGATGGCACCTGTGGCGAAGAAAGTGATCGGCGTGGAGATTGTGGAAGAGGCGGTGGAAGCAGCGAGAAAGAATACGGAATTGAACGACTTGCATAACTGTGAATTTATTGCCGGAGATGTATTAAAGGTGTTGGATACTATAGAGGAGAAGCCGGATATCATTATTTTGGATCCGCCCCGGGATGGCATTCATCCTAAGGCGCTGGATAAGATTATTCGGTATGGAGTGGAGCACATTTTGTATATTTCCTGTAAGCCTACCAGTTTGGTGCGGGATTTAGAGGTGTTTTTGGAGAGGGGATATCAGGTAGAACGGGTTGTGGCGGTGGATCAGTTTCCGTGGACAGCGCATGTGGAGACTATAGTGGGACTACAAAGGCGAGATATGTAGAAGTCCTTGAAT
>CAZPSD010000181.1:0-2298 GCA_964589055.1 uncultured Bacteroides sp. | reverse complement strand
AATGGGAGTTACAACAAAAGATTTGGCACAGATATGCGGCGTGTCCAGAACTACAGTACACAGGGCATTACACGGTACCGGCAGAATTAACCCGGATACCAAGGAAATGATACTGCGGGCGGCGAAAGAGAACGGTTATCGGCCGGATCTTCTGGCGAGAGGACTGGTGAAAGGACAGACCTTCTATATAGGAGTGGTGGTACTGGATGTGAAGAACCGTTATTTTGCGCAGATGCTTAGTACTATTGGTGCAGAAGCAAACAAAAGAGGATACTTTATCAACATTACCCTGCATGAAAATGATAAGGAGACAGAGAAAAACCAGCTTGCAAGACTGGCGGACTATCATGTGGATGGGATTATAGTTTCTTCTGTAAATGAAGGGGAGCAGTACAGAGAGTTTCTTGACAGCTTAGATATTCCTGTAGTTTCCGTGGACAATAAGATAGCTGACGGGGTACCTTTTGTTGGAATTGATCAGAAGCAGGCGATGATGGATGCCGCGGGCAGGGTTGTTGATAGAAATTATAATAAAATAATCTTTGTCTGTCCGCCTGTTCATGATGAAGGAGAGCGGAATATTTATGTACATAAAGAGAGACTGAAAGGATTTCGGGAAATGATGGCACAGCATAGCCACATAGAAACAGGATACCTTATGGATTGGAATTATCTGGATCGGATAGACGAGATGATAGATCCTGTGAAAAAAACGGCTTTTATGTGTACGGCTGATGAATTTGCATTGAATATTATGAAAAAATTAAAGAAGAACGGGCTGAAGGCAGGAACTGATTACGGTATCATCGGATTCGATGATATAGATATTCTGGATTATGTGACGCCAAGACTGACAACGATATCCAATTCCGTAGAAGAAATCGCAGCAACATCGGTAAAATTATTATTTGATTTGATTGAGAAAAAGAGAGAGGGGATTATTCCGAAAACGGAAGAAATCTACAAAATGCTTCCTTATCACTTTATAGAGGGTGAGACGGTTTAGGATAGTCATGGAAAATGCAAAGCAGGTTTATTCACGGTAATATATTATAAGATCAGCAAACATGCAATTGATATGGCAGAGGATTTGAAGAGACTGTTCCGGCAGAAAGAAGTCACATTCAGCTTTTGGGAGAAATATGATGAAAACCATACGGTAGTGCGTTTTGCCACAAGCTGGGCGACTACGGGGAAAGATATTAGACAGTTGGGGGAACTTTTGATAAAATAATGTCTTAAGATGCAGGAATCAGAAATGCCGGGCAATGTTTTTGAATGGAGCGGAAAGTCAGGGTTAATATAGTGGAACAAAGAATTTTGCATTATAGAAAATATATTGATGAATTATTGCAGCGGGAAGATGCCGACTGGGATGAAATTATAAAAGAGCATTTGATACAGGTATCTTTTTTTCAGCATGAACGGCTGATTCATTTAATTGTGACAGTCACATTTGCGTTGTTGGAGGTTATTGTGATCGGATTGTGTGTGACTGCCTTTTCGCCGGGGTTGGGGCTTTTGGCACTGGCGCTTCTGGTATTGCTGATTCCCTATATCCGCCATTATTATATATTAGAAAACGAAGTTCAGAAAATGTATGTACAGTATGATAGGATGGTTGCAAAGAGGCAGAAATAATTTGTGAAATTTTTCTGCTTCTTTGCAACCTTTTGTTATTTTAAAGGGTATTTAATGCAGAAGGACTCAGAAATCTGTCCAGGTGTCTATTGACGGCAGGAGCCCCAAACCTTGAAAATATCGCCGCCCCACTATATGACAAACGGGATTTCCGCCAGCAATTTGGATGCTGATATGGTGAATCGTTACGATCATGCGGAGTATCAGTTGTTTGACCGGGGAAGCGGTCTGGACTGGGGAAATGTAGGTACAGTGTATTTGGCTTATTATTATGATGAATAAACCGGCAAGGAGCTGGGAAGGCCATATGTAACATCCTCTAACTACTCCCTCGGAAAACGAAGCGTCTATGAACACAATACTTCTAATCGGGGAATACATACCGCCGACTATGGCGGAAAAGGAGCCGACACCCGAAAAACTTGAAGAAATGCGAAAAAAAGAAGCGAGAAAGGCATATACTTCCATGCAGGAGTGCCGGACATACCGAGGGCGGGTAAGACACCGCAGGATGTAAAACAGGCAGTCATGCAGGAATCGTTGAAAAGGTTATGACGGGTAATCGCTGCCACTTTTCTAAATTTCTCAGTCATAGAGGCTTGTGAGCAAAATTGGATTTATGGATAATAGTGTCGGCTGACATCAAAGCAAAAATAC
>CAZPSD010000180.1:0-2416 GCA_964589055.1 uncultured Bacteroides sp. | reverse complement strand
ATCTCTGGCGGATTCCCGAATCCACTCTTTTTGTACTTGCTATCATCGGCGGCAGTATTGGGTCTATCGCCGGAATGTATTTTTTCCGTCACAAAACAAGGCACTGGTACTTTGTATATGGAATGCCCGCCATCCTGATTGTGCAGGTAATTCTTGTGCTGGCGCTTGTGTTCTCACCGATCGAATTTTTAGTTATGTAATCATGGATTAAGAAGGAGTGACCCCTATGCATATCGCAGTATGTGATGATAACATAGCCGACAGAAAGCAGATGGAGCGCCTGTTACAGCGCGCCTCAGACCGGAGAATACATACGACCGGCGTTTTTTATATTGATTCCTATGGCAATGTAGAAGCTGTCATGCGCTCTCCTATGCTGTACGATGCTTTTTTCATTGATATGACCGCCGGTCCCGTGAACGGCTTCCAGCTTGCGCGCAAGCTTATTGACACGGGCGTGACAGCTCCTATCATCCTGTGTATCTCCACCATTGACTACCCCGCGATCATAGAGGCTGCTATCGCCGAGGTTCCTGATGACGGGATTGAGAATTCCAACCACGAAATTCTGCGCAGGCAGTTAAAAACACAGATCCGGTTCTTACATAAGGCGATTAAAGTTGCCGATTTGGAAGAGATCCTGGATTACGCCATTGATATAAAGTCCAAGGCAATCCCGACGATCGAGCTTCGCGGAGAGAAGGATACTCTGTACGTCTATGAGGATGAAATCTTATACGCGGTAAAAGAAGGGAACTATGCCCGCGTCATACTTACGGAATCCCGTTCCATTGACATTTTGGGGACTATTCCTAACCTCTACTCCCAGATGGAGAACTTTGAACACTTCTTCCTCCTCTCGGAGCAGGCATTCATCAATATCGCATATGTGACAAAGCTCTCTTTATTAAAGCTTGTGATGAAAGACCGCCACAGCTTTATCGTATCGCCTGCTATCGTTCCATCACTAAAAAAGGCGCTTGAAAAATATCAAGACGCCCAATAGCTATAATGTCACAATTACGCCGCCGTCGTTGGCATACATACTGCTGATTCCCGCAGTATCCATAATGACTATGTTTTGATAAGATGCTCTCTTTTCCATCAGTTTGCTCATAAACGCTGCACGCTCCGGACAGTTGCAATGCGTGATCATCAACGTTCTCTTCTGCGGATCTGCCACATCCGCCACGATGTTATCTGCCATCTTGGCAAGCGCTTTGTTAATACCGATCGCCTGGCCTTTCTGCTCGATCACCCCAAAATTACCTACCATAACAGGTTTAATATTCAACGTGGATGCCACCAATGCCTTCACACCGCTCAGCCTCCCGTTTTTGCGAAGTGTCTCCAGATTATCCAAAACGAAATACGTACGCATCCGGCGTTTGAACTCCTCCACTTTAGCTACGGTTTCCTCAAAACTAAGTCCCGCCTCTTTATACTCCATGATCTTCATGGCAATCTGTGTTTCCCCGCAGCTTGCTGACTCCGAATCTATCACGTGAATCTTCTTGGCACCGTATTTTTCTTCGTAAAGATCCTTCCCTAATTCGGCACTGTTATAGCTTCCGCTCAGATGAGAAGACAAAGTAACAGCATAAACTTCCTCCGCCTCATCATGGTATGCCTCCCTGAATCTCTCCGGAGACGGACAACTGGACTTCGGACAGGCAGGACATGCCGCCACTTTCTCTAAAAATTCTTTCTGGTTAAAGTTTTCATCATCTAATACTTCATAATCGCCCACTTCCAAAGCGAGCGGAATAATCTGAAATCTACTGTCATTTTTATATTTTTCCGGCAGCTCACAACAACTGTCAACAACTATTTTATAACTCATAAAGCCTCCACAACCATTCAACATAGTTTTCATTACTACTTATGATAACATAGGTTGTTATATATTGCAAATAGTATTTCCGTATTTTCTTAGGAATAAAACAGAGGCAATTATTGTTTCCGGCAAACCGGCAGCTCCGCCTGAAAGAATCTTTTCAAAATCCGTAAAAAATAACCGAATCAATACGATAATATGATATAATGAGCGTTAGTGAGGAGAGCATGCTTGCATGTTCGACGAACGGCGAATGACGATCATGATTTGAAAAATCATGATATAATAAAAGCAAATGAGAAAACAAATCAGGAAAGCCATGGTAAACTATATGATCGCACTGAAAATAACAAATGTGAAACAATTTATGGGAAAATTACTGGCCGGAGAAGATTTTGATTCTTTCCTTTTGGAAGAAGCTTCGATCCGTACCTACAATACTTTTATGATAGACGGACATCAGAATCAGGATTTCTATAGTACAGAAGAATGGGAAGACAGGCAGATTCGTCCTTATGATTTTTCCACCTGGAAAACGATCCGCCCTATCTGCTTCAATCTCATCAAGGGTAAGCAGAC
>CAZPSD010000179.1:0-2431 GCA_964589055.1 uncultured Bacteroides sp. | reverse complement strand
TTCTGGAATTTAAGACGCTTCGGAATGGAGGAAATATGCAGATAGAACAGTTACAGGCATATACCGTGATAGAAAAACGGGAAATCAAAGATTTGAATTCGGTCAGCTACCTGCTGAAACATAATAAGACAGGCGCCAGAGTGGCGCTTTTATCCAATGATGACGATAATAAGGTATTCTATATCGGATTCCGCACACCACCCAAGGACAGCACCGGCGTGGCGCATATTATTGAGCACAGCGTGCTTTGCGGCTCGGATAAGTTTCCGGTGAAAGATCCTTTTATAGAACTGGCGAAAGGCTCCCTGAATACCTTTTTAAATGCGATGACTTATCCGGATAAGACGGTTTATCCGGTTGCCAGCTGCAATGAGAAAGATTTTCAGAATCTGATGGATGTCTATCTGGATGCAGTGTTCCATCCCAATATCTACCATGAAGAGAAGATCTTCAGGCAGGAGGGCTGGCACTATGAAATGGAGAACGAGGAAGATGACCTGACCATCAATGGCGTTGTATATAATGAGATGAAGGGGGCATATTCTTCTCCTGATGATGTGCTGTGGAGAGAAATCATGAATTCCTTATATCCCCACACTGCTTATGCGGTAGAGTCAGGCGGTGATCCGGATGTGATCCCGGAGCTGACATATGAGGATTTTCTTGCGTTTCATCAGAAATATTATCATCCGTCTAACAGTTATATCTATCTTTACGGCAATATGGATATGGTGCAGAAGCTTACCTTTATTGATGAGCAATACTTGTCCCATTACGATGCGCTTTTAGTGGATTCTGCTTTGGAAACGGAAGCTGCTTTTGATGCTGCTGTGACCATTGAGAAAGAGTATCCCATTATGGAGAGTGAGTCAGAGGAGAATAATACCTATTTATCCTATAACATTTCTTTGGGAGAGGCTTCTGACAGAAAGCTCTGCTTTGGCGTCGGTACGCTGGCAGATGTACTGTGTATGGTGCCCGGAGCACCGGTGAAGCAGGCACTCCTAGATGCCGGTATCGGTACGGATGTGCAGTGCGCCTTTGATACCGGAGTAAAGCAGCCATATTTTTCTATTATTGCCAAAAATGCCAATGCCGGACAGAAAGATGCGTTTGTGCAGACGATTGAAGGGAAATTAAAAGAACTGGCAGACAAGGGACTGGATAAGAAGGCATTACAGGCAACGGTTAACCGGGACGAATTTAAATACCGGGAAGCAGATTTCGGCTCTTATCCGAAGGGACTTATGTATGGATTGAATATGCTGGAGTCATGGCTCTATGATGACAGCAAGCCTTTCTATTATGTAGAACTTCTGGATACTTATAAGGAGTTAAAGGATGCGGTAGCGACTTCCTATTATGAGGATGTAATCAGAGAATATCTGATCGATAATACACACAAGAGTATTGTAGTGGTTAAACCCGTTAAAGGCTTGACCGGAAAGAAGGATAAAGAACTGGCGAAACTGCTTGCAGACAGAAAAGCAGCCATGAACCAAGAAGAGGTGGAACGGATCGTCAGGGAGACGAGGGAACTCAAGGAATATCAGGAATCCCCCAGTTTAAAGGAAGACTTGGAGAAGATTCCGCTGCTTACCAGAGCGGATATGAAGAAGGAAGCGGCGCCTTACTGCAACGAAGAGAAGAAAGTAGGCGATACTACGCTGCTTTATCATGACATTTACACCAACGGCATTGGGTATTTGAGATTTATGTTTGATCTGAAACAGGTGCCGGAAGAACTGTTCCCATATGTGGGAATTTTGAAGCTGCTGATCGGACTGGTGGATACGAAGAAGCACAGCTACAGCGAATTGTATAATGAGATTAACTTACAGACCGGCGGTATCGATCCTGCAGTAAACACTTATACGGATGCCAGAGACTTGTCCAAGTATACAGCAACCTTTGATTTGAAAGTGAAAGTGCTGTATGAAAATCTGCCGCAGGCATTTGCTTTGGCGGAAGAAATATTGACCGAATCAGTCTATACAGACACTAAGAGACTTTTCGAACTGATTGCCGAGGCGAGATCGGAGAAACAGGCGCATATGATGACGGCGGGACATACGCTGGCAGCAGGCAGAGCCCTATCTTATCTGTCGAAACCGGCATGTGTGTTAGAGCATATGAACGGAATTCCTTTTTACCGTCTGTTAGAGTGTCTGGAAAGTGAATTTGAGTCAAGAAAAGAAGAACTGATGGAGAAAATACAGATGCTGGTACGCTGCATTTTCCGCCCGGAGAATCTTATGGTTGACTATACGGCACAGAAGGAAGGGCTTGCAGGAATCGAGACGCTGGTAGAAGGCTTGAAGAGTAGATTATATACGGAGCCCATAGATTTTGCAGGCTATGTACCAAAGCCGGTTAAGAAGAATGAAGGATTTATGTCCTCGGCGCAGATTCAGTATGTATGCCGTGCCGG
>CAZPSD010000178.1:0-2433 GCA_964589055.1 uncultured Bacteroides sp. | reverse complement strand
ATAAGGAGAAATTTAGAATGAATAGAAAAAAGAAGCTATGCATAGCATTATCGGCTGCTATTCTCATTTTGGCAGCAGGAGCGGCAACGGCAGCGGCGGAGGAGCCGGAACGGTTCCGAAGCAAAGGAGCCATACACTATCAGGACGGCAGCGGACAGGAAATCATCTGGGATGCCGAAGATCTGAATGTGCTTTTTCAATATGCCGCTGAGGGCAAAGCAGGCTTGTCCGGGGCGCTTGGCGGCATAGGAACGAAGCTGGTACGCAAGGAAACGGAGTGGCAGTATACAAGGAATCCGCAGACAGAAGGGACGATTAATTCGGTGGATACGCAGGAGCAGATGCAGGAAATTTCTTTTGATTTTCTGCTGCAGGCGTTGACAGAATCCCAGAAAATACCAATAGAGTATGCGGAAGAATACATACTTGCCTCATCGGACAATCTGACATTGGGCAGAGCCGCATGGGCGGACGGCAGTCTGCTTCGGGGGAACAATCGGGATCTGATGGAGAGTTATCTGAGAGGATGGCTTGAGGGAAACGGTTATAAAGAATATGAAGCCGTGTATGACGGGGAAGGCAGGTGGATTGGTTATCGTGGAAAAGAAGCTTAATTTTCATCCCGGAGTTTGGACGGTTTTATTGCTGCTGTCAGGACTTGTAACAAGCTGCCAGTACAAACTGCCGTCGATGGCGGCGGAGAAAAAATATCAGCCGGATCTGCTTCACAGTACAGGCAGAATAGAGTATGACGGCATCATTCTGGATGCCGCTGATTTAGAAAGTATCTGCGCCTATATTACAGAGAAACAGGATGCAGTCAAGGACATTCTGCTGCAGCTTGGGACGAAGTTCAGGCAGGATGGGGACATCGTCTGTACAGACAGGAATCCGGACAATGCCCAAAGCGAGATTGACAGGCGGCTGCTTGACTGGGATATGCTGTGTGAAGCTGCGGCACAATCCCAGACGGTTCCTGAAGGGCTTGCCGTATTGCGCCCGGATTATGCCATGCATATAGAAGGCGTGGAGGAAAGGACGGACTATTATGAAACTGCCGTGGCGGACAATATTTCCGAAGGAAAGGCAGCATGGGCGGACGGCGTTCTCCTGCTTGGCAATGGCGCGGATAATAAGAAAGCTTACGGGCAGGGTTTGACAGATGGAGAACAGACTTTTATACCGGATCCGTTATTCCCGATTTATACAGTGGGAGAAGTAACGGCGGAAATCAGACATGCACACATAGGGCAGATAGAGCAGCAGGAAGGGACGAGCGGCTGCTATCATAATTATTCCGAAGTAAAGGTGGAGGAGAAAAAATGCAGTAATACGCTCTACAAAACAGATGTTACATGGTATCCTGACGAAAATAATCCCGAAGGCGGTACATGGCACGGCGGTTATTACACCTGTGCAAATCACGGAGGTGTATACAGTTCGCCGGGCACCTGTACCCATAAGAGTACGGTCACAACCACAGTATGGCACCATGATATTATCTGCGGCTTGACGGATGTAGTATATGCCGTGCTGCATATCCGGGGAACGGATACGGATTATTACGACAGGGAAATTTTGCTGGAGGCGGAACTGGAGCCGCGGGAGGGGTATGAACAGTTTGCATGGCAGGAGGGAAATGAATTGCTGTGGGCTGATGCAGAAGGTAATCTTTCAGGGACCGGTTCGACATTTTCCGTAAATGCTCCCGGAATTTATAAGTGTTGTATCAATGCGGCAAACGCGGATATAGATATCAGGTCGGCCGATGCGGAAGTGATTGTCGCGGGTCTGGTAGTGCCGAAATAAGACGGATGATTGTACCAATTTTTTAAACATTTTGAAAAACGCGCAGGAATTGACAATCTAATTTCTTTATAATAGACTTACAAGTGGATGGGAATAGTGAAAGCAGTGACGAAGAGAGTATGATTGTACTCATAGAGGGCGGTTTTTATTTTTCATCATTAGGAAGAATGAGAAGGGAGCTTATCATGAACAAAGGGAAGTATTATATTACAACGGCAATCGCCTATACCTCAGGCACACCCCATATCGGTAACAGCTACGAGATTGTGCTTGCGGACAGTATTGCCAGATTTAAAAGAAAGGATGGCTATGATGTCTTCTTCCAGACCGGAACGGACGAGCATGGTCAGAAAATCGAATTAAAAGCACAGGATGCGGGTATCACACCGAAGGAATTCGTTGATGGTGTGGCGCAGGAGATCAGAAGAATCTGTGATTCCCTGAATACGTCTTATGATAAATTTATTCGGACTACAGATGATTACCATGAGAAACAGGTACAGAAGATCTTTAAAAGATTATATAAGCAGGGAGATATCTATAAGGGAGCTTATGAAGGCTTGTACTGTACGCCTTGTGAATCTTTTTGGACAGAATCCCAGCTGGTGGACGGCAAATGCCCCG
>CAZPSD010000177.1:0-2567 GCA_964589055.1 uncultured Bacteroides sp. | reverse complement strand
TCTTTTGCCAGCTCATGTACTTTCATTTTCACCATGCTCACTACCTCCAACTATTTCGAATCTACTAAATGCTTCTGTATCGAATCTGCAAATCCTTCATCAGTCACCGCAAGAGTGGTTCTTTCTTCCTTCCCCATTGCGTGCCCCAATCTTTCCTTCGTACTGTAATACACGCAAGGCACTTCATAGAATTCACACATATTACTATATTTTTTTCTGGTGTTATCCGAAGCATCCTCTGCTATGATAACCAGATATGCTTTGCCGCTCTTGACAGCGTTTTCCGTCGCAAATCCGCCACTGACAACATTTCGGGAACGGGTGGCAAGCCCAAGCATGGATAATACCTTATCTTTCACAGGTTGGTTACTCATACTCGCCCTCCTCGAACTCCTTTCCCAGATTCTCATATATTTCACCGGGAATACTCATCTTCAAAGAACGTTCCAGTCCCTTATTTTTTCCAGCCTTGACCAGACATTCCTTATTCATGCACAAATAAGCGCCTCTGCCGTTCTTCTTGCCGGTCATATCCAGGACGATCGGCCCTTCCGCGCTCTTTAACACGCGCATCATATCCTTTTTATTTTTCATTTCACCGCACCCTACGCATTGGCGCATGGGTATTTTTTTTGCCATACTTCTCTATGCCTTTCTACAAACCTGCCGATCTTTGCTTCCGTTTCTTCGCTACTGTCTATTCCTGCTCCGGTGCAGCCTCAGCGCTCTCATCTGCATCTTCTGCATCATAGCCTTCTTCTGCATACTCTCCGTCATAGCTCTCTTCTTCATACTCTTCGCCATAGCTCTCTTCGTCATAACCTTCTTCGTCATAGTCTTCGTCATCATAGAGGTAATCCTCATAACGGAAGCCCGGCGCATCCTTCGCCTGAGTTTCGCTCTTAATATCGATCTTATACCCTGTCAGGCGGGCTGCCAGTCTGGCATTCTGACCTTCCTTACCGATGGCAAGGGATAACTGGTAATCCGGTACAACTACCTTTGCCGTCTTCTCGTCCGGATCTGCAAATACCGCAACGATCTTCGCCGGAGACAGTGCGTTCTGAATCAGGTTCCCGGGGTTTTCATCCCAGTTTACAATATCAATCTTCTCGCCGCACAGTTCATCTACAATAGAGTTTACCCTTGCGCCGTTGATACCTACGCAAGCGCCTACCGCATCTACGTTAGGATTATTGGAGCGAACGGCAATCTTCGTTCTGCTGCCTGCCTCTCTGGCAATGCTCATAATCTCTACGGTACCATCCTTGATCTCCGTTACTTCTGATTCAAATAATCTCTTTACCAGCTCCGGATGGGTACGGCTTACGAGAATTCTCGGTCCTTTAGGTGTATTCTTTACTTCCAGAATATATACCTTGATTCTCTCCGTAGGTCTGAAGTTTTCACCTTTTACCTGTTCGCTCTCATTTAAAATCGCATCCGCTTTTCCCAAATTGATCGAGATGTTTCTGCCCACATATCTCTGCACGATACCGGTTACCACATCCTTCTCTTTCTCAAAATACTGATTGTAAATTACGCTTCTCTCTTCCTCACGGATCTTCTGCAGGATCACATTCTTCGCATTCTGTGTTGCGATACGACCGAACTCTTTGGATTTGATCTCCACATGGATCATATCTCCCAATTTCGCTTTCTTGGAAATCTGCTGCGCGTCATCCAAAGAAATCTGGAGCACGTCATCCTCTACCTCTTCTACCACTTCTTTTTCCGCATAGCACAGGAAATCACAGGTATCCCTGTCAATCTCAACCTTAATATTGTCAGCCTTTCCGAAATGGTTCTTGCAGGCTGTGATCAAAGAGTTTTCAATTGCTTCGAAGAGAGTATCCTTGCTGATCTCTTTCTCTTTCTCCAAGATATCCAGCGCTTCCATCAATTCCTTATTCATTTTCCGTCATCCTCCTATGTTTCCCTTTTTTGACCATTCTATATTTAAAAATCTAATGCCAGTCGTATCAGCGCAATATCCGCTCTTGCAAATACGCGCTCTGCAGAATTCTCTTCTTCTATCGTAACCGTATCCTTGTCATACGCTTTTAAAACACCGGAGAATTCCTTTTGTTTCTCAATAGGCTTATAAGTCCTGATCTCCACTTCCGCTCCCAGACTTTTCTCCAAATGTCTGTCTTTCTTGAGCGTTCTTCCAAGTCCCGGGCTGCTCACCTCCAAAATATAGGCATCTGCAATATAATCTTCCGCATCCAGCGCATCGGACAAAGCACGGCTGACATTTTCACAGTCGATAATATTGACCCCCTCCGGCTTATCGATGTAAGCCCGCAGATACCAGTCGCTGCCTTCTTTGACATACTCCACATCATAAATTTCTATCCCGAATTTTTCTACGATGGGTTCAAGCAGCTGCTCCGTTCTGTTTTCATATGTCTCTCTTTTTGACATGCCTGCTTAAGTTCCTTTCTTTCACAGAAAAGAGTGGACTCGCAAGTCCACTCTTTATCTTGGTAACTATTTGTATTACATATACTATACTAGCACCCTTTTTTAATATTTGCAAGTTCATTTTACAAGTATTTTAGAAA
>CAZPSD010000176.1:0-2634 GCA_964589055.1 uncultured Bacteroides sp. | reverse complement strand
TTTGTCTGCTTTATCGGCGCCATCGGCGGTATCTGCATGGTAACGAAGGAAATGGGTACAGGCGTTTCCATATTGATTATGCTTATAGTAGGTATTATTTACGGTGCAATTTTAGGATATGTGATTGCTTATCTGAATATTCCGCCGTGGATTGCTACCCTTGCAGGTTATCTTGCTTTCAGAGGATGGGGCACTGCGCTGCTGAGCGCTAACAGTTCTACAGGAAGTATTGCACCGTTCCCACAGTCTTATTTGAAGATCTTTTCCGGTAAGCTTTTGGAGACTGCAATCGGGGTTCTGAATGTCCCGTGCCTGATTGTCGGCGTGATTGTCAGTATACTTGTAATCATTCTGAACATCACGGCAAGAAAGAACAGAATTAAGAAAGGATATGAAGTAAGTTCCGTTCTTTCGCTGGCAGTTAAAACGATAGTTTCTGCTGCGGTCATTATGCTGTTTGCTTATAAGCTGGCATATGCCGGCGGTATTCCCACCGTATTGATCTGGGTTGTGGCTATCGTATTGATCTATGAATTTATTACATCCAAGACCACAATCGGACGTTATTTCTATACAATCGGCGGTAATGCGGAGGCAACAAGGCTTTCCGGCGTAGATACCAAGAGAATTATGTTTCTTGCCTATCTGAATATGGCTGTATTGACGGTTATCAGTGCATATACTGTTATTGCCAGATTTCAGGCAGCCAATTCAACGGCAGGTACTAACTACGAAATGGATGCTATTTCCGCCTGCGTAGTCGGCGGCGTATCCGCTTACGGCGGTTCCGGTACCGTATTCGGTATGGTAGTCGGCGCGACGCTGATCGGTGTGATCAACTTAGGTATGAGCCTTATGGGTATCGATGCCAACTGGCAGAAGGTTATCAAAGGCGTCGTACTGCTGGCAGCGGTCGTATTTGAAATTCTGAACAATAAAGATAAAACAAAGGAATAATTCTAAACGGGATAGGCAAAAGCCGGTTAGACAAAGATGGAACTGCTCTCATAGGGCAGTTCCTTTTTGGGTTATAAAATTTTTATGAAATTTTGTGAAATCATTTGGAAGCCGTTGACATATTTTATCATTTGGAAGAAAATAGACAGAAAAGCAATTAGAGAGTGTAAGTGCTGGAAAGGAGAATAAGATGATCAAAACATTAGCGGCGCATATTAAAGAATTTAAGACGGCGTCCATTTTAACACCGATTTTTATGATTTTTGAGGTTATATTTGAGACACTGATCCCGTATCTGATGGCGTCCATTATTGATAAGGGTGTGGATACCGGTGATATGCATCACATTTATGTGGTAGGCGCTTTTATGATTATAGCGGCTCTGTGCGGATTGTTCTGCGGCGTGATGGGCGGCAAGTTCGGCGCCAGGGCATCTACCGGATTTGCAAGAAATTTAAGGCAGGCGATGTTTGAGAATATCCAGACATTTTCTTTTTCCAATCTGGATAAATTCAGCACGGCAGGGCTGGTGACCCGTCTGACGACGGATGTTACCAATTTGCAGAACGCCTATCAGATGATTCTGCGTATGTGTTTCAGAGCGCCTGTCAGCATGATTTGTGCGATGGCGATGGCTTTTATGATTAATGCACAGCTTGCCGGTGTCTATTTGATTGCTGTGTGCCTGCTTGCCTGTGTCTTAGTCTTTATTATCAGAGGGGCCATGAAATATTTCCAGCAGGCGTTTCCTAAATATGATGAACTGAACGCTTCCGTGCAGGAAAATGTCAGTGCGATCCGTGTAGTGAAAGCATACGTAAGAGAGGATTATGAGACTAAGAAACTGAAAAAGGCCAGTCAGGGTATCTATGATATTTTTACAAAGGCGGAATCAAAAGTAGTATTGAATATGCCGGTTATGCAGTTTACGGTTTACACCTGTATCATGCTGATCAGCTGGCTGGGTGCGAAGCAGATTGTGAACAGTACGCTGACCACCGGTGAACTGATGAGTCTGCTTACATACTGTATGAATATCCTGATGAGTCTGATGATGCTTTCCATGGTATTTGTTATGCTGACTATGAGTGAGGCATCCGCAGAACGTGTTGTGGCAGTGCTGAATGAGAAAAGCGATCTGACCAATCCGGAGAATCCTGTTTATGAGGTGCCGAGCGGTGATATTATTTTTGAAAACGTGGATTTTTCCTATCATAAAGATGGCAGTAAACCGATCCTGAAAGATATAAACCTGCATATCAAAGCGGGTGAGACGATCGGCATTATCGGCGGCACCGGCAGTTCCAAAACAAGTCTGGTTAATCTGATCAGCCGTTTATATGACGTGACAGGCGGCTCTGTAAAGGTGGGCGGTCATGACGTGCGGGAATATGATATGGACAGCCTGCGTAATCAGGTGGCGGTAGTATTGCAGAAAAACGTATTGTTTTCCGGCACTATTTTAGAGAACTTAAGGTGGGGCGATGAAAACGCTTCGGAGGAGGAATGCAAGAGGGCATGCCGTCTTGCCTGCGCCAACGAATTTATTGAGAAGATGCCGCAGGGGTATCAGACCTATATCGAACAGGGCGGAACCAATGTATCCGGCGGACAGAAGCAGCGTCTGTGTATCGCCAGAGCGCTGCTTAAAAAACCGAAGGTTCTGATTTTGGATGA
>CAZPSD010000175.1:0-2765 GCA_964589055.1 uncultured Bacteroides sp. | reverse complement strand
GGTCTTCATCTCGGCGATGCGCCCCTGATGCAGGATAATGCCGCCGATAAGCTGTACCCGGTAATGCTCCATGCCCAGCACACGCCTCGCCGCCTCACGGACCACCGCATATGCCTCCGGAAGCAGGTCATCCAGCGTCTCTCCCTCTTCCAGCCTCTTCTTGAATTCCTTCGTCTTATCTTTCAGTTCCCCATCGGACAACTCCATCAGAGCCGGTCGGTAGGACTCGATCTTATCCACCAATGGGTAAATCCTCTTCAACTCTCTCTCGCTATGCGTTCCGAAAAGTTTTTCTACAGCCTTCATATAACGCTCCTATCCATTATTTTGCTCACGCAACTATGGATTATTGTACCACTATCCGAATTGATTCACAATACATAATCGCGGAAAGGATTTGTGAACTTTTTATAAACAGAGGACGCAAATAGCCGCCGAATAGATTTACCCAAACTCCACATAATATGTCAAAAAGCGAATGGAGGGCTGTGTTATGCCGGATGAGAAAACAAGAAATGACTACGATGACGGGAATATTCCTGAGATTGATCTGCCGCAGAAGGATGAGTACGAAGAGAATTCACAAGCTGTCATCGGCGCAACCGTCTACGCTCCGCTTCGGTCGTTGCTAAGCAAGCGTCCCCGGACGCGTAACGCCCTGTCATGGGTACTTTCCTTAGGCGATAAAGAATATGTACTCCACAATAGTAAATCACATAATTGGTATTTCAAATAATTTCTTAACTGAATCATATCATTACAATGAATCTATGATCATATCTATCAATGCATTAATCGATTTTTCTAATGATATCTCTCCCCAACCTAATTTCCAATCATCCTCAACCAATACGTCAGAAATGACATATATTGCCTCAACACTGGAACGGACTAAATTACGTAAATCGTGCTTTATTAAATCCTCGTTAAGCTGTATAATGTTATCATGGTTTTTGTATATGTCAACCGAAAAATCGGTCAACCGCTCATCGAAAACCAGGTCACTTTTGACCAAGTTTGGCACCTGTAGCATTGCTGCCACAGGTGCAGTGACTACTTAACTACTGTTTCGAAGTCGGTTCCGTTGCTTCTGAGTGTTTCACGAAGCCGATAGGAATCGCCCTCCATATCAATCAGGTAAGCTTTGTATGTAAGCCTATCCACGATTGCACTTGTGATGGCTGCATCTCCGAAAATCTCATCCCATCTTTCGAAGGTAAGATTTGATGTAATAATCGTTGATTTCTGAGATGCCCTTAACGACAGAACTGTAAACAGCAAATCCGCGGCTTCCCGGTCAAAAGAGATATATCCAAGTTCATCTGCAATGATTAAATCATACTTTTCAAATCTCTTTTGATAGGTACGAAGTTTTTGATTACTGTTGCTTTCTTTCAGTTCCGTTACCAGATAAGGAATGGTTGTATATAGAACACGGTATCCCTGCTCACAAGCTTTTATTCCAAGACCGATAGCAGTGTGTGTTTTCCCGGTTCCTGGATTACCGGTCATAATGATGTTCTTGCCCTCTCGAATAAAGTCCAGAGAGCAAAGCTCCGGTAATCGCTTACGCATTCCTTCCGGCAGAAGATCCATTTCCAGATCTTCGATATATTTTCGGTATGGAAATTTTGCTGCTTTGATTTTGCGCTCCCTGGCGCGTTCTTCCTCAGCATCTACTTCCATACGGAGTAACTGATTGATCTGTTTATCCAAAAAATCAAAGATGATGAAGCCGAAGTAGCCAAACTTGCCATTAAACAATTTGGAAGTGTTGAAAAGTATACGGAAGCCATGAAGTATAATCTGGAACACTTTTCCGAAATTATGGAAACACAATTATCGGAAGAAGCAAAAGAAATCGGGAAACAATCTGATATGCTGTATGGAAAACTAACCGCCGATTTGTCAGAAGATGTTTCTTCCCATAAAATACAATCCATTGTACACGAGCTATTGCAGTTTATACAGAAAAACAGTACCCGCGTATCCCTCGATAAGCCCTATGTAAATGTGCTTATCGACACTTATTCAAACGATTATATAAAAAGCATAACTGATAGCAAGTATGGAAAAGGGGCTTCTGATTATATCGTAAAAGCGTTCCATTATTACTCGGAGAATAACGCTCCCGAAAACAATTAGAGCCATTTTAGAGTTATCCGCAAATTTTGTGCTTAAACCTCTTGAAACATTTCAAATACAATGGTATTATAACAATACAAAAGGAAAACACCCACTCCAAAGTGGATGCTCCGAGTTTAGGCTAAGAAATGTCCTTACGGACACCGCCTATCCTGTTGGCAGACAGGATAGGCATTTTTATTTTCGCTTGTTTCTCTTATCGAGAAAGGCAAGCAACGCAACAATTAAGCTACCAAAGGACATCAGCAATGCTAAGATTCCAATGAAAATCGAAATGATTTCAAAAGCTGTCATCGGCGCCACCTCCCTTCCTATGTATTCCGGCACGCCGGTTTTCATAAACTCGGGAGGCTACCACCCTGTCATGGGTACTTTCCGTAGATGTATTGTAACACGAAGATATATGAATGGCAATCAGTTCTTTAGATTACCTACAGGTATCATGATACCCACTCAAAATCCAGTATTCATTAATTAAATAGAGCCATTTTAGAGCCAAACGGCATAAAACAACGCCGAAAATTCCCATTTTATCAACATCTCCGGCGTTCTGTCCGTTATTCGAACTCGGCTCAGCAAATCTATATCTTAAACTATTTTGTTTAAGTTTTGATGTAAAT
>CAZPSD010000174.1:0-2805 GCA_964589055.1 uncultured Bacteroides sp. | reverse complement strand
GAGCAACGCGAACGAAGGACACAAGGTGTCCTGAGTCTGCTTATACGCAATCCAGTATAAGGAATGGAGGATCAACATGAGCAAAGAATTAGCAAAAACCTATGACCCCAAGGGCATAGAAGACAGACTGTATCAGAAGTGGCTTGATAAGAAATATTTCCATGCCGAGGTAGATAAGACGAAGAAACCCTTTACCATTGTGATTCCGCCGCCGAACATCACGGGGCAGCTTCACATGGGCCATGCCCTGGATAACACCATGCAGGATATTTTGATCCGTTACAAGAGAATGCAGGGCTATAATGCGCTTTGGCAGCCGGGTACAGACCATGCGTCTATCGCCACGGAAGTTAAGATCATTGAGAAATTAAAGGAAGAAGGCATCAGCAAAGAAGATTTAGGGCGTGAAGGCTTCCTGGAGCGCGCATGGGACTGGAAGAAGGAGTACGGCGGACGTATCATCAGCCAGCTTAAGAAATTAGGCTCTTCCTGCGACTGGGACAGAGAGCGTTTTACCATGGATGAAGGCTGCAACAAGGCGGTTACGGAAGTGTTCTGTAAGATGCATGAAAAGGGCTGGATATACAAGGGCAGCAGGATTATCAACTGGTGTCCGGTCTGCAATACTTCCATTTCCGATGCGGAGGTAGAGTACGAAGAACAGGCAGGTCATTTCTGGCATATCAAATATCCGTTGGTAGATGAGAACGGACAGCCCAGCAAGACGGAGTTTCTGGAATTTGCCACAACCCGTCCGGAGACGATGCTTGGCGATACCGCGGTAGCAGTTAACCCGAAGGATGAAAGATATACTTATTTAAAGGGCAGACAGGTATGGCTCCCTATCGTCAACAAACCGATTCCGGTAGTGGAAGACGAGTATGTTGATATGGAATTCGGTACCGGTGTGGTTAAGATTACTCCTGCCCATGACCCCAACGACTTTGAGGTTGGTAAGAGACACAATCTGCCGGAAATCAATATCATGAACGACGATGCCACCATCAATGCAAACGGCGGCAGGTACGAAGGCTTAGACCGTTATGAGGCGAGAAAGCAGATTGTTGCGGAACTGGAAAAGGAAGGTCTGCTGGTACGCATTGAGGATTACTCTCACAATGTAGGCACCCATGACCGTTGTAAGACAACCATCGAGCCGCTCATCAAGAAACAGTGGTTTGTCAAGATGGATGAACTGATTAAACCTGCCGTGGAAGCAGTGAAGAACGGAGACATCAAGCTGATTCCGGAACGTATGGAGAAGACCTATTTCAACTGGACAGACAATATCCGTGACTGGTGCATCAGCCGTCAGTTGTGGTGGGGACACAGAATCCCGGCATATTACTGTGATCAGTGCGGAGAAGTGGTAGTTGCCAAAGAAGCGCCCGCCGTATGTCCGAAATGCGGCGCAACCCATTTTACTCAGGATCCGGATACCTTGGATACCTGGTTTTCTTCCGCGCTCTGGCCTTTCTCTACCCTTGGCTGGCCGGAAATGACAGAGGATTTGAAATATTTCTATCCCACAGACGTATTGGTAACGGGATATGATATCATTTTCTTCTGGGTAATCCGTATGATCTTCTCAGGATATGAACAGATGGGTGAGAAGCCTTTTAAAACCGTATTGTTCCACGGTCTGGTAAGAGATTCCCAGGGACGTAAGATGAGTAAGTCTCTCGGCAACGGTATCGACCCGCTGGAAATCATCGACCAGTATGGCGCGGATGCGCTTCGTCTGACATTGATTACCGGAAATGCGCCGGGCAACGATATGCGTTTCTATTATGAAAAAGTGGAGGCAAGCCGTAACTTTGCCAACAAGGTATGGAATGCTGCCCGTTTCATTATGATGAATATATCCAGCAAGCTGGAATCGGAGCAGGCGGAAGAAAAGACAGGTTCCCGGGGCTGGGAAACCGCATATGATACGATCAAGGCAGACTTGGAGCCGGTAGATAAATGGATTCTTTCCAAATTAAATACACTGGTACAGGAAGTAACGGATAACATG
This sequence comes from uncultured Bacteroides sp., assembly GCA_964589055.1. Classification (GTDB taxonomy): domain Bacteria; phylum Bacillota; class Clostridia; order Lachnospirales; family Lachnospiraceae; genus UBA3282. The sequence goes on along the minus strand of CAZPSD010000174.1, from coordinate 788 downwards.
GATCATTTCGAACTGGGGATTGCGGTTCAGAAGGTATATGACTTTATCTGGGATGAGTTCTGCGACTGGTATATTGAGATGGTAAAACCCCGTCTTTACAACAAAGAGGACGCTGATGAAAAGAGCAGGAATGCAGCCCTTTGGACACTTAAAAATGTGCTGCTTAACGCCCTGAAGCTGCTGCATCCGTATATGCCTTTTATCACAGAAGAAATTTTCTGTACGATGCAGTCCGAGGAAGAGTCCATTATGATCTCCAAGTGGCCTGTGTACACAGAGGACAGAAATTTTGCCGCAGAGGAGACTGCCATTGAGTTAATCAAAGAAGCTGTCCGCGGTATCCGTAATGTCCGTACCCAGATGAACGTTGCACCCGGCAGGAAGGCGGCTGTTTTCGTAGTCAGTGACAAGGAAGAGGTCAGAACGATTTTCACGGAGGGTAAGCTGTTCTTTGCATCCCTGGCAGGGGCTTCCGGGGTAACGGTGCAGTCAGATAAGGCAGGCATTGCTGATGATGCGGTATCCGTAGTGATTCCGGATGCTGCGCTTTATATTCCTTTTGCGGAGCTTGTGGATATCAAGCAGGAGATTGAGCGTCTCATGAAGGAGCAGAAACGTCTGGAAGGCGAGCTTGCCCGTGTCAACGGAATGTTGAATAATGATAAATTTATTTCCAAAGCGCCGGAAGCCAAAATAGCTGAGGAACGGGCTAAACTGGAGAAGTATACCCAAATGAAGGCGCAGGTGGAAGAAAGACTGAGCCAGTTAAATGCGAAGCAGATGTAAAA
>CAZPSD010000173.1:0-2850 GCA_964589055.1 uncultured Bacteroides sp. | reverse complement strand
TGGTTTAGGACAGAGTACTAGGGGGCGTAAGATGAAAGAGATAAATTACTGGGAGCAATTTATGGCCACCGGAAAGATTGAGGACTTTCTGGCATATAAAAACGCAGCACGGGATACACAGTCCGGAGATTATGAGAGTAGAAAAAAGTCGGGAGAACATTCTCATGCAGGAATTTACAGAGATTACGGGAATGATTTTAAAGGCTGAACCAATCGGCGAATATGATAGAAGAGTTGTGATACTGACGAAAGAGAAAGGCAAGATATCTGCTTTTGCAAAAGGGTCGAGACGCCCCAACAGCAAGCTGCTGGCAGCTACCAATCCTTTCTCTTTCGGAATGTTTAAGCTATATGCGGGGAGAAGTTCCTACAATATTGTGGATGTTTCCATCAGCAATTACTTTGAAGGGTTCAGAAAAGATTACGAAGGCGCCTGTTATGGTATGTACTTTTTGGAAATTATGGATTATTATACGAGGGAAAACAATGATGAGAAGGAGATGCTTAAGCTTTTATATCAGTCATTGAGGGCTTTGATGCATGAGAGTCTTGCCGATCCGCTTGTGAGATACATATTTGAAATGAAGGCAATGGCGCTGAACGGTGAGTTTCCCGGAATGCCGGCAGAGGGAGTATGGGAGGACTCAACGAGATACGCGGTTTCTTACATTATGAATTCCAGTATTGAGAAGCTGTATACATTTACCGTAACGCCCTCGGTGCTGGAGGAGTTGAAAAAAATTGCGGATGATTACCGTAACCGATTCATGGACCGAAAGTTTAAAAGTCTTGAAATTGTGGATAATCTTTAATATAATGTAATGCAGTATGTTGACAGTTGAGGATAGACAGAGAAAGGAGCATGACTATAAGTATGGGAAGAGGGAGATTAGTTCTGCTCTTATTCATAGTAATTTTAGGGCTTGTTGGCTGTGGTTCGCCGAAAACACAGGATGGATGTTCCCTATCGATTGAAAAGGACGGTACGATAACCCATCAGATTGTAGGGCAGTTTGAGCAGAATTATTATGAGATTGATGGTCTGGAAGCTTTGGCGGCTGAAAGAGTAGCGGAATATTGTAACGAAAATGGAGACGGTTGTGTTTTGCTTGAGTCCGTGGAACAGCAGAACAATAAGATTTTAGTCAATCTGAAGTACAATTCGCCGGAAGACTACAGTGGTTTCAATAACAGAGAACTATATGTGGGAACATTAGAGGAGGCGGACAACCGGGGATACGCGCTGGAGAAAGTGGCCTTTGTCTCTGCCAAGGGAGAACCGGTGGAGCTGGGGTATATCGATGATCCGGATACCAAACAGGTTATTATTATTGCAACTAAGCCGGGAGAAGAGATGCAGATCACCGCTAGTGGCAAAGTATTGTATATCAATCAAAGCGCTGACAGCGGTATGGATGTATCTTTTGCAGATAAGAAGAGTGTTCTTATTGATAATCCGGTGCAGGAAGACGATACAGGCGAAGAGGAAACGCTTTCCTACATTATATTTGAATAGATATAAGTTATATTAGCGTGCTGTTTTTATTAACACTTTGGGACATAAACGCAAATATGCCCTGATTACAGTAGGAATAAAATAACCTGTCTGAGGGCGGGAGAAAAGATAGAAAGGCGTATAAATCATGGACAAAACAATGGAAAAAATCGTGGCATTATCAAAGGCGAGAGGATTTGTATATCCCGGCTCTGAAATCTACGGAGGTCTGGCGAATACATGGGATTTTGGTAATCTGGGTGTGGAACTGAAAAATAACATTAAGAGAGCATGGTGGCAGAAATTTGTGATGGAAAGCCCTTACAATGTAGGAGTGGACTGCGCAATTTTAATGAATCCGCAGACATGGGTGGCTTCAGGACATTTAGGCAGCTTCTCTGATCCGCTGATGGATTGCAGGGAGTGTCATGAGCGGTTCCGCGCCGATAAAATTATCGAAGACTATGTAGCTGAAAAAGGTTTGACGCTGGATAGTTCAGTGGATGGCTGGAGCCAGCAGCAGATGAAGGATTTCATTGAAGAATATAATATCCCGTGCCCTGCATGCGGTAAACATAATTTTACCGATATCAGACAGTTTAACCTGATGTTTAAGACTTTTCAGGGTGTAACCGAGGATGCAAAGAATACGGTATATTTAAGACCTGAGACCGCACAGGGAATTTTCGTAAATTTCAAAAATGTACAGAGGACTTCCCGTAAGAAGATCCCGTTCGGCATTTGTCAGGTGGGTAAATCCTTCCGTAATGAGATTACACCGGGTAACTTTATTTTCCGTGTAAGAGAATTCGAACAGATGGAGATGGAGTTCTTCTGTGAGCCGGATACAGACTTAGAGTGGTTTGCATACTGGAAGCAGTATTGCATTGATTTCTTAAAGAGCCTTGGCATGAAAGAAGAGGAGATGCGTGTCCGTGATCACGATCAGGAGGAGTTATCCTCCTACTCTAAGGCAACTACGGATATTGAATTCCTGTTCCCCTTCGGCTGGGGTGAGCTTTGGGGCATCGCGGACAGAACCAATTATGATCTGACACAGCATCAGACGGTATCCGGAGAGGATATGTCCTATTTCGACGATACGAAGAATGAGAAATATATTCCGTATGTCATAGAGCCGTCTCTCGGTGTGGAAAGATTATTCCTTGCCGTACTTTGCGGTGCTTATGATGAAGAGGAGATCGGAGAAGGGGATGTGCGTACTGTACTGCATTTCCACCCGGCGCTGGCACCGGTCAAGATTGGTGTGCTTCCTTTATCCAAGAAATTGAATGAAGGGGCAGAGAAGATTTTCACAGAGTTGTCCAAGAAATACAACTGCGAGTTCGATGACA
>CAZPSD010000172.1:0-2854 GCA_964589055.1 uncultured Bacteroides sp. | reverse complement strand
CACTGATATTTAAAAAGCAATCTTCTAATTTATTAGAAATTATGAAGTTATTGGAAAGCAATTATAAAATTTTTATGACTTCTGGAATTTTGAAGTACGTGCCGTTTACTTTTAAAAAGAGTAATGATAAAATGTATTCAGTTTTGCTTATGAAAATACATGCCAGGTCCGTATAAGGTACGGCATGTGCCATAAGCGTATAAAAGTCGGCAGACTTTAAGAGAAAGGCGTGGGTAATGGTATGAGTTCTTTTGAACGCAGATTCGGTAAATACGCAATAAAAAATCTGTCCTTTGTATTGGTACTCTGTTATGCGGTCGGATACTTATTCCAGTTATTGGACCGCAGTAATACGTTAATCTATTATTTGACTCTGAATCCGTATGCAATTCTGCACGGGCAGATTTGGAGACTCTTTACATGGATATTGATCCCGCCCAGCAGCGGAGGAATTTTCTTTACCTTAATTATGCTGTATTTTTATTGCTCCATCGGTACCACATTGGAGCGGACATGGGGCACCTATCGGTATAATGTATATATATTCGGCGGTATGCTGTTTACGATAGCAGGCAGCTTCTTATTGATGGGATACTGCTACCTGTTTCAGGCGCAGGAGATAGCTGTCTGCACGCCGGAACTGTATTTTGCGGCTGTATCCACCGTATTCAGCACGTATTATATTAACATGTCGATCTTTCTGGGATTTGCGGCAACATTCCCGGATGCCCAGGTGCTTTTGATGTTCATTATCCCGATCAGGATCAAATGGCTGGGTATTATATACGGTATTATGCTTGTGTATGAATTTTTGGCGTACAATGTATATAATAAATTTGCTATCGTGGCGTCTTTGCTGAATTTTATCGTGTTCTTCATCAGATCCAGGAATATGATGCACTTAAATCCGAAACAGATACACCGGCGGCAGGAATTTAAACGTGATATACGCAGAAGTACGGGAATCACGAAGCATAAATGCGCTATTTGCGGAAGAACTGAGGTTGACAGCCCGAATATGCAATTCAGGTTTTGTTCCAAGTGTGACGGTAATTATGAATACTGTGAAGAACATTTGTATACCCATACACATGTTAAGAGAAGTTAGAGCCGGTCTGCAGCGCGTTGTCTGGGAAAGGGACGCATGGTTTGCGGGACGCCGGTTTACAAGTCAGGATATTGTCTGCGGATTATAGAATATGGAGAGAAATCAGATGGACAGAGAAGTTCGTTTTGCGAAAGCATTAGAGGCGGTCAAGGAGAAGGCAAAAGAGCAGAATCACAGCATCTCAAAGGAGCAGGTGGAAGAAGCCTTTGCACCCCTTGAGCTTACCGGGGAACAGATGGAAATGGTGTATCAGTATCTTCACCAGCACAAGATCAGTGTCGGGGAGCAGATTGATTTAGATGAATATTTGCAGGAGGAAGAGAAAGATTATCTGGAAAACTATTTGGAAGAGTTAAGAGCGCTGCCGGACGCGTCCGAAGGAGAGAGAGAAGCCATTACGTTATCGGCTATGGCAGGCGATGCGGATGCCCAGAAAAGATTGACGGAGGTATTTCTTCCGGAGGTGGCGGAAATCGCCAAGCTTTATGCCGGACAGGGCGTTTACCTTGAGGATCTGATCGGTGAAGGTAATGTGGCTGTTGCCATGGGTGTCACTATGCTGGGCGCTTTGGAGCATGCGTCGGAGGTCCGGGGGATGCTCGCCAAATTGATCATGGATGCTATGGAAGAGTATATTGCAGAGAATGCAGAAGAGTCTAAGAAAGATAAGCGCATTGCGGACAAGGTCAACAAAGTGGCAGATGCCGCCAATGAACTATATGAGGAGCTTCACCGTAAGGTGACCATTGAAGAGTTGATGAATGAAACCGGAATGAGCCGTAAGGCGATAGAAGATGCTGCCCGTATGAGCGGAAACAAGATCGAAGCATTGGCCGCCGGTACTGCATCATAGATAAAGGTGGTAGGATACGTGGAATATCAGGATAAGGATTATAAATACTTTATGCAGGATGCGGGCTCCCTTTATTTCGGCGCCAAATACAGTTATCTGGAAATTATGGGAGATGAAACGGCTAACTTTAAGTTTAAATCGATCATAGAGCACTATATTTCGAAAGACACGGATCTGTCTACTGCGTTGGAAAGCCATCTGTATTATATAACACCGGAACAGTTTTCTTACCGGACCTACAAGCAGCTGAAAGCAAAGGTGAAGATCAGCGTGCTGGAAGAAAAGAAGAATATGTTCGGCAAGGTAAAGACCGGGTATTGTACTAAGGTGGTGTCTTTGGATGAACTTGCGGACTGGAATTTGGCGCAGAAGAAAAAGAAAGGCATCTTCATTCAGGAACTTATCATTTCTAAGCTTGCCCTGATGACGTTCAGCGTGTAAGCGTGAAAATGACGGAAGTCGAATTGCGCGATAGATTACAGCTAAGAAAGACATTTAAGACTTGCTTATGACGTTTTTTTCTGTTAAACTGACATTATTAAACAAAAGAACAGCGATGAATGACAAATTGCTGCACGGATTTGTCGAATTGATTTCAATATACGGTAAAATTCCCCTTTTACACTGGACAGGTAGAGACGAAACAAGTAGTTTTTGCCTGTTCTTTTATTGCGTCAAATTGCTTGACCTGCATGGGTTCTGTGTTTTTGCATTTTTTAATTATCTGAAAAAATGGGGAATGGGGAAACTCAAAGGTATTTCGCCTTTACTAAAAAACGGCAGGAGTGGTATACTATACTCTAAGCGATAAAATACGTGAAAGTATGAGAAGTGTTCCTTCTGGAATTTAAGACGCTTCGGAATGGAGGAAATATGCAGATAGAACAGTTACA
>CAZPSD010000171.1:0-2928 GCA_964589055.1 uncultured Bacteroides sp. | reverse complement strand
AGAAGAATGAAGGATTTATGTCCTCGGCGCAGATTCAGTATGTATGCCGTGCCGGTGATTTTACGAAGAAAGGTCTGCCCTATACAGGTGCGTTAAGAGCGCTGCGCGTCATGATGGGATACGATTATCTATGGACACAGGTGCGGGTGAAGGGCGGCGCTTACGGCTGTATGTGTAATTTCGGTAAGTCCGGAGAGAGTTATTTCGTATCATACAGAGATCCTAATCTGGAGAAAACCATTGATGTCTATGAGAAAGCAGCCGATTACATTGCGAATTTTGAAGCAGACGAACGGACGATAACACAGTATATTATCGGTGCAGTCAGCGAGATGGATATGCCGATGACGCCGGCTGCCAAGGGTAATTATTCCCTGAGCGGTTATATGACCCATTATCCTTATGAAAGGGTACAGCAGGACAGAGACGAACTGCTTGCCACGGATGTAGATAAAATCAGAAGTCTGGCAGCATATATTAAAGCTTTTATGGAAGATGAATGCCTGTGCGTAGTGGGGAACGAAGAGAAAATTAAGGAACAGAAAGCAATGTTTATGAGTACGGATTATCTGTTCCATTAAATAAGGGGATGCAATTAGTTCCGTATTGTGATGCGTTTCATAAGCATTAACATGATTTTTTGAATATGAGGAGAGAGAATATATGAAGCATAAGGGTGGAGGAAAAGTATTTTCCGGAAAGAAAAAAAGGTTTGTGCTGCTTGCAGCCTGTTTACAGGCGGCGGTACTTACCGCCTGCGGCAGCACGGACAGTATGAAATCTACGACAGCCACAGAAGCGGCAGCCTATGATACCGGAGCTTCGTACAGTGTATTAGCTGACGGCACCGCTTATTATGCAGATACCGTGGCGGAAAATACTGAAGCGGAGACGGAATATGGCTATGATGGTACGGCGGCGTCGGAAGAGGATGTGGAGATTTCGGAAGCGGCGCTGGCTGACAGAAAGCTGATTAAAACCGTGGATATCTCTTTGGAGACCGAGGATTATGATACGCTGGTGCCGCACATAGAAGCGCAGGTTACGGCGCTTGGCGGCTACATAGAGAATCTGAATACGACCAAAAGAGTGTATGGTTATTCTTCAGATTACGAGACAGAGTATCTCAGATATACCTATATGGTTGTCCGTATGCCGAAGGAGAATCTGGATACCTTTCTGGATGATGTAGGAGAACAGTCTAATATCATAAACCGTTCGGAAAGCGTGGAGGATGTAACCTTACAGTATGTTGATCTGGAAAGTCATAAAAATGCCCTTTTGACAGAGCAGGAAAGACTGATGGAATTGATGAAGCAGGCAGAGACTGTGGAGGATTTAATCAGTATCGAAAGCCGTTTGTCGGAGGTGCGTTACCAGCTTGAAAGCATGGAATCACAGCTTAGGACTTATGATAATAAGATCGATTACAGCACCGTGTATCTGTCTATTGACGAAGTGGAGAAGTACACACCGACAGAGAAAATAACCGTAGGAGAGCGGATTCGGAATGGATTTAAAGACAGCCTGTGGGGAGTGGGAAATGGCATCGCAGAATTTGCGATTTGGTTTGTTATTCATATCCCCTATCTGATTGTGTGGGCGGTTGTGATTGCGGCGGCAGTGTTTATTCTCTGTAAGCTGCGTAAGCGTATCCTGAAACGCAGAGCACAAAAAATAGCGGTGCGTGTTAACACCGCTTATGTACAGTCGGGGAATCCATGCGATCAGATATCGCAGCAAAGTCCGGTACAGGAGAACCGGACAGAAGATGGCGGACAGTCTGATGAAGGATTGAATCATCAGTAGGCAGGCGGATCACCGGAAACAGAAGGGAGACTGCATGTAATCTGCCGGAGGAAAAACAGCCGGAAACAGGGAAACAGAAGGAAGCTATGAGTAAGATAGAACAAGGTAACAGATAAAAACAGGAAAGAATAAGAGAATTTATGGAGAACAAAAAGTTTAAATCAGGCTTTGCCACTTTGATCGGCAGACCGAACGTAGGAAAATCAACCTTGATGAATGCGCTGATCGGACAGAAGATAGCCATTACGTCTAACAGACCCCAGACCACCAGAAACCGGATCCAGACAGTATATACTTCCGAAGAAGGACAGATAGTGTTCCTGGATACGCCGGGAATACACAAGGCAAAAAATAAGCTGGGAAACTATATGGTAAATGTGGCGGAGCGCACCATGTCCGAAGTGGATGTGATCCTGTGGCTGGTAGAGCCGACAGATTATATCGGAGCGGGAGAGCGGCATATCATTGAACAGCTTAAGAAAACGAAAACGCCGATCATCTTAGTCATCAATAAGATTGATACCGTGAAAAAAGAATTGCTGCTGTCCGTGATTGATCAGTACAGCAGACAGCTTGACTTTGCGGAGATCATCCCGGTGTCTGCACTCAAGAAAGACGGCATGGAGGAACTGATTGGGAATATCATGAAGTATCTGCCTTACGGAGAACCCTTTTATGATGAAGATACAGTCACTGACCAGCCTATGCGGCAGATCGTGGCGGAATTGATCCGGGAAAAGGCGCTGAAATGCTTAGAGGATGAAATACCCCATGGCATTGCAGTTACCATAGAGATGATGAAGTTCAGAAAACGCATTGTGGACATTGAAGCGACCATTATCTGTGAAAGAGAATCGCACAAGGGTATTATTATCGGCAGACAGGGCAGTATGCTCAAAAAGATCGGTTCCATGGCAAGACCGGAGATTGAGGATTTGGTGGAATCCCAAGTAAATTTAAAGCTTTGGGTCAAGGTGAAAAAGGATTGGAGAGACAGTGATTATCTGTTGAAAAATTTCGGATATAATCCGAAGGATCCCGAATAGAAAAAGACAAATCTGCGAACGCTAATACCATCTGAATGATGAAGGATTAGGGGGCGTAAGATGAAAGAGATAA
>CAZPSD010000170.1:0-2953 GCA_964589055.1 uncultured Bacteroides sp. | reverse complement strand
GGGATCGGCTCGCCCCAGTAACGCTGTCTGGAAAATACCCAGTCTCTTAATTTAAAGTTTGTCTTAGCGGTTCCGATGCCTTTCTCCTCTAAGAACCCGATCATTTTCTTCTTGGCATCAGCCACATTCATTCCATTTAAGAAACCGGAATTTACAAGCGTACCTGCAGCTACATCTGTGTATACTTCTTCCTGTACATTCCTGCCGCCTGCCACCACTTCAATGATCGGCAGGTCAAATTTCTTAGCGAAATCCCAGTCTCTCTCATCATGTGCCGGTACTGCCATAATGGCGCCGGTACCGTAGCTCATCAGTACATAATCGGATATAAAGATCGGAATTTCCTTACCGTTAACCGGATTGATGGCGGTCATGCCGTCAATCCTGACGCCGGTCTTATCCTTGGCAAGCTCGGCACGCTCGAAATCGGATTTTCTTGCCGCCTGCTCGCGGTAAGCCGCGATTTCATCCCAGTTCTTCAATTCTTTCTGGTATTTGTCAATAATCGGATGCTCCGGAGATACTACCATATAGGTAACGCCGAACAAAGTGTCGCATCTGGTCGTATAGATACGAAGTTTATCTTCTTTATCTTTTATGGAGAAATCAACCTCGGCGCCGGTAGATTTACCGATCCAGTTCTTCTGGGATACTTTTACCTTTTCTACATAATCTACAGTATCAAGCCCCTGAATCAGCTTATCTGCATACTCCGTTATTTTCAACATCCACTGGCTTTTAACTTTACGGACCACCTCGGAACCGCAGCGTTCGCAGACACCGTTTACCACTTCCTCATTTGCAAGACCAACCTTACAGGAGGTACACCAGTTAATCGGCATCTCCGATTTATAGGCAAGACCTGCTTTGAATAATTTTAAGAAAATCCACTGTGTCCATTTATAGTAGGCAGGATCTGTCGTATTGATCTCTCTGTCCCAGTCGAAGGAGTAACCGAGTGAATGTAACTGATTCCTGAAACGTACCACATTATTTTCTGTTACAATCTTCGGATGAATATGGTTCTGGATCGCATAATTCTCTGTCGGAAGCCCGAATGCGTCCCAGCCCATCGGATACAGAACGTTATATCCCTGCATTCTTCTCTTTCTGGCTACAATATCCAGCGCTGTATACGGTCTGGGGTGACCTACATGAAGTCCCTGTCCTGACGGATAGGGAAATTCTACCAATGCATAATATTTCGGTTTGGAATAATCATCTGAGGTCTTAAATGCCTTCTCATCATCCCATATTTTCTGCCATTTTTGTTCCACTTCTCTGTGATTGTAAACTTCCGCCATCTTTTAAAACACACCTTTCCCTGACGCTCCCGGCGCCATATATTATCATAATCCGCAGCGCCCAAAATCATATGCCGCCGCAGTTTAGGCTTTTTATTCATACCTTTCTAATTTTATTATACTTACAGGATTTGTCAACTGTTTTCTTGCCTGCGTGGTTACCCCTGCGTGGTTGGCTGCGTGGTTGGCTTAAATATTATTTTCTCAATTACTCTTTTATGCTATAATATATAGGTCCATTCCATATGCATGGACTATATTCAATAGGCAATTGCCTAAACTATATTCAAATAACAAGGAGAAAAACGTGATGCACACAATGAAACGCCTGCTTGCCGCTATGCTTGCCATAACACTGTCGATATCGATAACGCATAGCAGCTGCGGCAATATTACAGTATTTGCAGCAGAGAAGGCAGCGGAGGATGTTAAAAAATCAGTTTCAGAAAATAATGGAGTAAACCTGCCGGTCGACGAAAACAAAGCAGATGTTTCCGATCAGATGCCTTCTGACAGTACGCCTGCCCCGGAAAGCGAAACGGAAGAAGTAAATTCCATACTGAATGAAACCTCAATTTCCGAAACAGCTGCGGAATCGGAATTACCCGCTTTACATATCGGATATATACCAAAAGGAAAAGAACTTCCTGCTTCGGAAGATCCAGACTTTGTATATGATCTGCCTGTTTCCTTCGAGGAATCAGACTGCATAATATTATTTGTTAATTACAATCTGGATTCGATACACAAACAAGAAGAAAACGGCACTCTCGTCTGGAGTATTCTCCGCGGAGAAAAAGGAATGGCAGCGGGTAATACCGTCCTTATCAATGAAGAGGACAACTGGACAGGCTTTGAAACGGTTTCTGACTCTCCGTATTTTATAATGACAGAGTATGAAAATGAAGAAAATGATTCTTACAAAATGGCAGAACTTATTTCCAAAGATGTTGCAGATAATGATACTTACGACTACTATATTCGTGCGGCTTATTATCGCGGAACAGGAAGTAATAGAGACGAAGCATTTTATACTGCGGCGACAATACCTTTTCTGCCCCAAGATGATGCGGCTGATGATACAAATATAGATGAAATACAGGATACTATGCCTGACACTGAAGAAGACTGTACAGATATCATGCAGGACGACATTGCAGTTACAGAAGCTTCCGATCAGGAAGCCTCCCCGGAGACTGAACCGATTGAAATTGAGACGACTGAAGAAGAACATAATATCGATCCAACGCCGGAAACTACTGCTGATATCGAGAATACCACAGCAGCTGAAACAACGGCAGCCGCTACTGCGATTTCCGAAAGTACTGATATACAGCAGCAGACAAAGGACATTGTCGGTGTGCTGACAGTAAGCGCGGAAAACGTGACACTTCATTGCAATGACACATTCCCAGTCAGCGCAACTATCGTTCCGGCAGATAGTTCGGCAACAATCTCCTGGAAAAGCAATAACACGGATATAGCTGCTGTGGATGACAACGGCACAATCCAAGCCGTGGCGGAAGGAACCGCACAAATCACCGCGAAATGCGGCGACATGACGGCTGCTGTCAATGTGCATGTCATAGCGCCCGATGACAATGAGGTTTATGACCTTTCCGGCGATATCTGGATAGACGGGTTCAAAA
>CAZPSD010000169.1:0-3180 GCA_964589055.1 uncultured Bacteroides sp. | reverse complement strand
AAAAATAAAACAGGGAAATTACTTTACAACTCTCCGCTTTCCCGTACAGGAACCCACCACAAGCTTCCAAACTCTTGTCTGGGGCATCACAGCCTGATTAAAAGCAAAATCTTCCTTATGATAATGCTTCATGAGAATGCATAACGCGTCATACTTCTCCTCATCCGGGATCATATGTATCGTACCAAAACCGATAACGCTTTCATATGCCATGGTACAGTTGCCCTTCTCTTGGCTGATATAGAGTCCGTGATTGCAATCCACTTCAAAGCAGACCTTAGGATTCTTCTCCATCAACTGATACTTCTTACCTTCCGTTGCACCATGGAAATAGAGTACAATCTTATTCTCCTCTAACTGCATGCCATAATTAACCGGCACGATATAAGGATATTCTTTGTCATGCATCGCAAGCCTGCATACTTCACATTTCTCTATTACTTCCACAATTTCTTGAAAATCCGTAATTTCTCTGTCTGAACGTCTCATATATATTATCCGATCTCCTAACTATTGTCTGTTTTCAACAAAATATTTATCCCCAAAATTGCCTATTGCAACGGGAAAGCCATTCTCCGGCAGATCTGTGCGTCAAAGTCTGCGGCTTATGCAGTTCATCATCACTGCTCCAGGAAATCCACAATGATCTTCTGCTCCCGTTTCTGCAGGACATGAATATGCCCGCACCCTTTCAGCAAATGCACCTTGCAGTCCGGAAGCACATGCTTGGCTTTGATCAGCACTTTCTTACCGGGGAACAGACAATCCTTCTCCGCCGCCATGACAAGAGTCGGCGCCTTGCATCTATGCAGACACTTGGGCTCTACATTGGTCGGCATCATAGGCTGAATCTTTACATGATCAAAGATATTTTTCATCAGATCCAGCAAATCCTTGTTGAGCGCCTTGTTGGAACACGCCATATGCATAGCCGTTTCCACCACATATCTTGTGTCCTTAGACATGCCGTACTTTAACATGGGAACCAGCATTTTGACCGTTTCCTTAGGAAACGCATTCTCAATCCCTGCCGGGACCAGCAACACAGCTTTCTCAACCTTCTGCGGTGCAATGCACATGAGTTTCGCCAAAATACCTCCGCCAAAGGAACCGCCGAGGCAACACATCTTATCATATCCAAGAGCCGAGATTACTTCCCCCGCCCATCTTCCGTAATGATATCCGATCGGAGCCAACACATTCTCCGCGCTCTTACCCGGCTGCCCGATGGTGTCTACGGCATATACATGAAAAGTGTCTAACAAGAATCTGCACGCCAACAGGTTATAAGCTGTCGTACTGTTTTCTCCATGAAAAACCAACAACGGTTTTCCTTCCATCCTGCCGATCTCAACCACATGTGTTTTGCCAAAGCTGGTTTCCACGTAAATATCATGGTACGGCACATCCAGCTTGGCAAGCTGTGCATGATACAGATTGATCACTAATTCTTTACTCAGTTGTGACTTATAAATACTCATTAACCTCTCCCCTTTTGATGTGCATGACTGCTTAATTGATCCTGTTAGCAGTCTCTCTGCCTGACAAGTGCATAGGTTTCCCTGGCAATGACAAGTTCTTCATTGATCGGAATCACTAATACTTTAGTCCCGGAATCCACATCTTTGAAATCGGAAGAAAAATTGCCGGACAGTCCAAGCACGCCTGACTTCTTATTCAGAACACCCATCACTTCATCGATGGTCTTATTTTCTTTATGAGAAATAAACTCCATAATCGCCGGATCAATATCCCCGGAACGGGTTCCCATAATCAAGCCCTCGAACGGTGTCAGCCCCATGGATGTATCTACGCATCTGCCATTCTGTACCGCAGAGACGCTTGCGCCATTGCCCAAATGGCATACGATGATTTTTAAAGCATGGTCTGATGAAATGCCGCAGTTGATTACTAAAATGTTCATGATTATGTCCTTTTTTCCAATCTAAATAACATGATAGCATTCACACACGCAAAAACTTTATTCTTTCATCAACTTAACCTTTACAAAATGCTTATCATGCAAGCTGTGCCTGCACAGCGGTAAGGGCTACTACACCCACGATATCTTCCCATGAGCATCCGCGGGACAGATCGTTAACGGGCTTTGCTATTCCTTGCAGCATCGGTCCGTAGGCTTCCGCCTTACCCAGTCTTTGTACAAGTTTATAGCCGATATTGCCACAGTCAAGGTTCGGAAAGATCAACACATTTGCCTTACCGGCAACCTCACTGCCCGGTGCTTTGGATTTCGCTACCGACGGCACAAGAGCGGCATCAGACTGCAATTCACCGTCAATACACAGATTCGGATACTGCTCATGAGCAATTCTGGTTGCTTCTACCATTTTATCTACAAGCGGATGCTTGGCACTGCCCTTTGTAGAATGGGATAACATGGCTATGATCGGCTTCGCACCTACCAGACTCTTAAAACTCTTGGCAGAAGTATCTGCGATTGCCGCCAGTTCTTCTGCGGTAGGATCCTGATTCAGACCGCAGTCTGCAAACAGGAAAGTTCCGTTCTCCCCATATTCACAATCCGGCACATCTAAAATAAAGAAACCGGATACCAGTTTCACACCCGGCGCCGTCTTTAAAATCTGCAGCGCAGGTCTTAAAGTATCTGCCGTAGCATGACAGGCTCCTGCCACCATGCCGTCGGCATCGTTTGCTTTAACCATGATAACGCCAAATGTGAGATAATCCGTCAGCAGAATTTCCCTTGCCTTTTCCGGGGTCATCCCTTTATTTTTTCTGGTTTCATATAACAGGTTCACATATTCATCCAGTTTATCCGTTGTCTCCGGATCAATAATCGTCACACCATCCAGCTCTACTTCCAGCCAGCCTGCACCATCCATAATCTTTTCTTCATTGCCTACCATGATGATATCAGCAATGTCTTCCTTGAGAATATTCGCAGCAGCGATAAGCGTTCTCTTATCGTTTGTCTCCGGCAGAACAATAGTCTTTTTATCCGCTCTTGCCTTTTCCTTCATCAGATCAATGTAAGACATATTTTACCTCCCTTTATTTTCATACATTATATTCTTAAAAATACTCTGCTCTTATTTTACAAAATAAGCTGTCTGTATACAAGATACTTTCCTCGTTTTTTCTTTGATTTTTTTGAAATACACATACAAAATGATCTTTTTATGATAAACTGATATTGAG
>CAZPSD010000168.1:0-3278 GCA_964589055.1 uncultured Bacteroides sp. | reverse complement strand
CAGCCTTGCCGATATCATGTAATAAGCCCGCACGTTTCGCCATTCTGACATCCAGCCCCATCTCTGCTGCTAACAAACCGGATAATTGAGCAACCTCAATCGAATGCTTCAACGCGTTCTGACCATAACTGGTTCTGAACTTCATCTTACCAAGTAATCTTACGAGTTCCGGATGAATGCCATGTACACCTACTTCCAGTGTAGCCGCCTCACCTTCCTCTTTAATCATTACTTCTACTTCTTTCTGCGCCTTCTCTACCATTTCTTCGATTCTGGCAGGATGAATTCGTCCGTCCACAATCAACTTTTCAAGCGCAATCCTTGCTACTTCCCTGCGAATTGGGTCAAATCCAGATAAGATGACTGCTTCCGGTGTATCATCTATGATCAGGTCAACACCTGTCATTGTTTCAAGAGTTCTGATATTACGTCCCTCTCTACCAATGATTCTGCCTTTCATCTCATCATTGGGAAGCTGTACAACAGATATCGTCGTCTCGGATACATGATCTGCAGCACATTTCTGAATTGCTGTTACAACATATTCCTTCGCTTTCTTATCTGCTTCTTCCTTTGCCCTGCTCTCCATCTCTTTGATCATGACAGCAGTTTCATGTTTTACTTCATCTTCAACAATTTTCAACAAATAATCTTTTGCTTGTTCGGAGGTTAAACCTGAGATTCGTTCTAGTTCCTGTAACCTTTGCTCGTTCAGTTTGGAGATTTCTTCACGCTGTTTAGCAAGAGCTTCTTCTCTCTGTGCCAAACCTGCTTCTTTCTTCTCAATAGCATCCGCTTTCTTATCAATGTTCTCTTCCTTCTGCTGAACACGGCGTTCATATCGCTGCGCTTCTGCACGACGTTCTTTGATTTCTTTGTCAAGTTCATTCTTGGTACGAATGGACTCTTCTTTGACCTCAAGTAAAGATTCGCGCTTCTTCGCCTCAGCAGTTTTCAGAGCTTCGTCAATAATTTCTCTGGCTTTCTCATCCGCATTACCCAGCTTAGCTTCAACAACCTTCTTACGATAGTTGATTGCAACTAACGCGGAGACCGGAATGGCGATTACCAGTGTGATGACTACTGCTACCACAACTTGCCACATTACAGGAGCACCTCCTTATTTAATTTTCATTGTACATAATCTATTCTAGAATGACGCCATCCTGAAATGCCAACATTCTATATCTAGCAAAATTACAACACTTAAATTCTATACTGAAATTGATGTTATGTCAAGTAAAAGTGCTCTACCGATTATATCCGAATGAAATCCTTTCCGGTAAAGAAAACCGTACATTTTCTGCTGTTCCTGTTTTGTTGCCGTTTTTGCACAGTATTTTTTCTTTTCCAAAAGTTTCACAACCAGTTCCATTTCATTCTGTTCCACGCCCAATTCTTCCAGCTTCTCAAAAGCATCCCGCACAACCTCTTTGCAGATTCCTTTTCTTATAAGATCCGTTTCGATGCGGTTTCTGCTCTTATGCTCAATATGACATTCAATAAAATCTTTGGCATACCTTAGGTCGTCGATATATCCATAGGACTCCACATAAGCCAGCGTCTCCTCAATACAAGCAGGCGGGTACTCCCCCTGCTTGAGTTTGTCTTCTAACTGTTTACGCGTGTAGGCTTTAGACTGCAGCAGATTCATACTGCGAAGTTTCGCCCTTTTAGGCAGAATTTCCGTCATGATGTGCTGATAATGATCCATGGAGAGTTCTTCTCCCTCCCTGATGTGAAACCGGCTCAGTTCGCCTTTATATAAAATGAAAGCGAACTGACCATCCAAAAAAATCCGATAGCGTGATTTAGATACTCCGGTTATCTGCGTTACGATCATGCCTGTTTTTCTTCCTTAGCCGTTTCTTTAGATGCCTTACCCGTTGAAGGAGCATCTGTTTCTACTTTATCTACTTCCAGATTGAACAATTCCCTGATCTTTCTATCCACTTCTGCACATACTGCCGGATTGTCCTTCAAATACTGCTTCGCATTCTCTCTGCCCTGACCGATCTTATTTCCTTCATAGGCATACCATGCACCGCTTTTATTGATAATATTATTCTCTGCCGCAATATCCAAAATATCGCCCACAGTGGATATTCC
The DNA here is from genome assembly GCA_964589055.1 of uncultured Bacteroides sp. Lineage (GTDB taxonomy): Bacteria > Bacillota > Clostridia > Lachnospirales > Lachnospiraceae > UBA3282. The sequence continues at coordinate 1,169 of CAZPSD010000168.1, read as the reverse complement.
TTCGCCGAACATAATATCAAATTCCGCTTCTTTAAAAGGCGGCGCAATTTTATTCTTAACCACCTTCACTCTTGTTCTGTTGCCAATCACTTCACCGCCCTGCTTCAAAGATTCTATTCTTCTGACATCAAGACGCACGGAGGAATAGAATTTTAATGCACGTCCGCCTGTTGTAGTCTCCGGATTGCCAAACAGGATACCTACCTTTTCACGTAACTGATTGATAAAGATAACCGTACAATTTGATTTGCTGATGACCGCCGTAAGCTTACGAAGCGCCTGAGACATCAGTCTCGCCTGCAATCCCACATGAGCGTCTCCCATATCGCCGTCTATTTCCGCTTTCGGCACCAGAGCCGCAACAGAGTCAACTACGATAATATCAATCGCACCGGAACGCACCATCATTTCGGTAATCTCCAGTGCCTGTTCTCCGCAGTCCGGCTGGGAAATATATAAATTGTCAATATCCACTCCGATATTCTTGGCATAAACGGGATCAAGTGCATGTTCCGCATCAATAAATCCCGCAATACCGCCGCGCTTCTGTACTTCAGCGATCATATGTAACGTAACGGTCGTTTTACCGCTGGATTCCGGTCCGTATATCTCTACGATTCTTCCTTTCGGAATACCGCCTAATCCCAACGCGATATCCAGACTCAGTGAACCGGTCGGTATCGTCTCCACATTCATCTGTACGGAAGGATCACCCAGTTTCATGACGGCTCCCTTACCAAACTGTCTCTCTATCTGACCTAAAGCCGCATCCAATGCTTTTAATTTTTCATCTTTTTCCATGTTCTGTTCTCCTTTTCTCATAGAACATTCGTTCTGCTAATAGATTAAAACAAATGTTCGATTTTGTCAACATCCTTTTGTTAACTTTATTCTATCATTTTATATGTCCAATAAATGACACTCTGCCCTCCCTTCCTATTAAAAATATGAAATAATGGAAATCGTGGCGAGATGCCGGATATGTATAACAGATTCCATTTCTTCAGATAAGACAAGTATATCAGAGAATGTCTGTCAGCGCAACATCATCCTTACTTGAGTTTCCGCAGCAGTTTTATCCACAGAAGTCTGTTTTCATCAGTATCTCTATGAACAACTTTCAAAAAATGTCCAAAATATAAGGAATCTTCTTCCCATTTGTAGTAAAA
>CAZPSD010000167.1:0-3335 GCA_964589055.1 uncultured Bacteroides sp. | reverse complement strand
TATAGAATACGCTTTCAAGCTTTATTTGTCAATCAAATTTTAAAAATAAATAAACGAAATATCGTTAGCCCATCTAATGTCACCGCAACAGACACTCTAAACCGTATTAAATATCAAAAGAAACCCGCATCATTTCCGGCACTGAGGTGATACCGTCCAGCACATACCGGGTAGCGCTCATACGCAGGGTATTCATTCCCTCTTCCAGCGCTTTCTCTTTGATCTCTTCGGCGGAGCCTTTCTTACTGATTATCGTCTTAAGAGACTGGGTCACTTCCATGATCTCATACACACCGATACGTCCTCTGAAACCCGTGCCGTCGCATTTGGGGCAGCCGCACGGCTCATAGATCGTTACATCCGCGCCCGGCTTCATCATCAGCATCTCCAATTCATCCGCATCGGCTTTCTTCGCTTTCTTGCAATCCGGGCACAGGCGGCGCACCAGCCGCTGGGCTATAACGCCTACGGTGGAATCCGCAATCAGATACGGTTCAATCCCCATGTCCGCCAGACGGGTAATCGTGCTGGCTGCAGAGTTTGTGTGCAGGGTAGATACCACCAAATGTCCCGTGATAGATGCCTGTACTGCGATGGACGCGGTCTCCTGATCCCGGATCTCACCGATCATGATAATATCCGGATCCTGACGCAGGATCGAGCGGAGTGCAGATGCAAAAGTCAGATTCGCCTTATTATTAACCTGTACCTGATTGATACCGTCAATATTTGCCTCTACCGGATCCTCTACAGTAATGATGTTGACGTCTTCTTTGTTCAGTTCGCTCAACGCCGTATACAGAGTAGTGGACTTGCCGCTTCCGGTAGGTCCCGTTACCAGTAAAATACCATGGGGATTCTGCAGAATATGATCAAATTTCTTCAATTCTTCCGGTCTTAGGCCGAGCTGGCTCTTTTCTCTCGTCAATGCATTCTTAGAGGTAAGACGCATAACGATCTTCTCTCCATACACGGTAGGCAGAATCGACACACGGATATCAAATTCCCTTCTGTCCACCACCTGTGTGATACGCCCGTCCTGGGGTTTTCTTTTCTCTGAAATGTCCATGCCGCCGATGATCTTAATACGCGCCACCATCGCCGGAAGAAGCCGGATGTTATAGACAGCTTTCTCGTAGAGCGCGCCGTCAATACGATAGCGGATCCTCACCTGCCGCTCCATAGGCTCGATATGGATATCGGAAGCGCGCTGTCTGACCGCCTGTTCAATCATGCCTTTGACCAGCTGTACAATGGGAGAATTATTGACATCCTCACTGTAGATATCCTCCTGTTCCACGAACAGGCTTTCTTTTTCCCTGGCATACTCCTCCAGCGCGGAGTTAACCTCCGCCTGTCCGTAATATCTGTCGATCGCCAGCATAACGCTTCTTGTAGTCGCCACTACAGGCTCCACCTGCAGATTGGTGATAATGCTGACATCATCCATAGCTGCCATATCCATCGGATCGGACATCGCCACGCGCAGAACATTCATGTTATCCGGCGAATATTCAAAGGGAAGCATCTTATACTTCTTCAGTACGCCGGCAGGCACAAGATTCAGGATCTCTTCCGGTACTTCCACATTCTGAAGATCCACCATATCATAATGCAGCTGGCTGCTCAATGCCTTCGCAATATTTTCTTCCGTAGCAAGCCCTTCGTCCACAAGCGTCTCGCCAAGCTTACGCCCGCTGCCCTTCTGCAGTTCCAGACCTTTCTGCAGATCCTCTGCGGTTATAATTCCGCTATTAACAAGTACGTCGCCCAGACGCAGCTTTTTCCTGTTAAAATCCATCTTTCCTCCATCCCAAAGCGTTTCCGCCGCAGCCATACGGCGGAAGTTCAAATTACACACTGCCATTCCGGAAATTTGATACGCTTCCGCGTCCAATACTTTATGGATATTTTACTATTATTTCCCTTTGTACGCAAGATTCGATTCTATTTTGTTTTCATGTCGATTTCCCTTTCATTTCGTAACAGTTCATGTTGTCTCCATTTTTCATAAAATAACTGCCGCTCACCTGCCTGGCATAACCGTTTACGCACAGCTGCAGCAGTTCATGCAGAAGCTCCGGAATGGTCAGGTGCCTGCAAAACCGCTCCTCGTATTCGGTCTGCAGCGTCTGGGCGGACCTGGGCTGATAGTCCAACAGCTGCAGCAGTTCTCCCTGTTGTCCCTCCGGGAAGATCAGTTCCTGCTGCCAATATATCTGTCCTTTACAGCATGTTCCCGACAATTCCGCCACAAGCTCCTGCGGCGAAGTAATCAACCCGGCTCCCTGCTTGATCAGGCGGTTGCAGCCATCGCTCACCGGATCTGTGGCTCTCCCCGGCAGGGCATAGACTTCCCTGCCCTGTTCCAGCGCCGTGTCCACGGTAATCAGTGTGCCGCTTTTTTCCCTTGCCTCAACGACCAGCACCGCATCAGACAACGCACTGATGATACGGTTCCTGGGCGGGAAAAGCAGGGCTCTTGGCGTAATCCCCGGCGGATATTCCGAACAGACGCCGCCCCGCGCGGCCAAATCTTCATATAATCGTCTGTTTTCCTTTGGATAACAAATGTCCACGCCACAGCCCAGCACGCCGAGAGAATATCCCTCCGCGTCCAGCGCGGCCTGCTGGCTGATGCCGTCTATCCCCCTTGCCATGCCGCTGATTACCTGGATACCGGCCTTTGCCAGCCCGCTCCCAAACAGCTTCGCCATATGCCTGCCATACTCGGAACAGTTTCTTGCGCCGATAACGGCTACGCTCTTACGGTCCGGTTCGGGCATTTGTCCTATATAGTAAATGCAATAGGGGCTGCCGGGAATTTCCGTCAGTTTATGAGGGTATTCATTATCTTTCACAGTCATGAACTTTATCCCCCGCTCCAGCATTTTTTCATATTCCCCGGTCACATCATACCCTTGCGTAAACTGCTCGATCCGCCCTGCTTTGTTCCGGTATGCTTTTCCCAAATTATCTCCTAACCGCCCTGTCCGCGCCAATTCATAGATCGTTTTGGGGGAGCCGGTCTTTTCCAGCTCCTTTAAAAATCTGTGGTTCCCCATACCCACTGCCTGACAGAGCCAGTGCATGTACGCTTTTTCTTCCGGCATATCCCCCTTGCGACTGCTCTCTTGCCGTTTATTTTCCTCCTGTTTCCTGTTCTCATCTGCCATATATTTTCATGCCCTTCCCTTTTCTGTTTTCATAAATAATTGCGAAACTTTACACAACCTCTCGTTAATTGTGCAAATTGCATAACCACAAGCAGACCCTTTGAAGGCGTCGGCACTTGGCGAGGTTCTGTCGAGCCTAGTGTCCGTTACGCCGGAAAC
>CAZPSD010000166.1:0-3404 GCA_964589055.1 uncultured Bacteroides sp. | reverse complement strand
AACACGTCTTGAAATACTTCTTCTAATATACTCTCTATTTCATAAGTCTTACTGCCGTAATTGACTGTGGGGATCTGATCCGCCATGCCGGTCAGAAGTTTCGTAACCTGCTGTCCCCCAAAGAAAGGGTCATGCGCCTCATAGTTAGTATATACCTCAGGATTTTTAACCGCCGGGACAATTCCGATTTCATTGATCAGCCGGTCAGTCAATGCATCATTTTCTCCGAACATGGCTACCAGAAATTCCGTTGCTTCCTTTGTGTTCGCCGCATTCTTTAACACATACCACGAGCTGCCTCCTACGTTAGATGCCGCCACCGCATTTCCATTTTCTTCCACAATGGGAATGGACGCTACCCTCCATAAGCCTGTCTGATCCTCGCTTGCCTTAATGCTGGAGATAATCCATCCCCCGCTTAACACCGTAGCCACTTCTCCTTTTTGAAAAGCGCTTATAAATTCATTCCATCCGTTGACACTGCGCCCTACATTCTCCGCCAACAGGCCTTCGTATATCTCCAGAGACTGCCTCAACGCTTCATTGTCCGCAATATCGACAGTATATCCGTCCTGTTTCACATACCACCTGCCGTTGCTCTGCATAATCAGACGTACTAACGGCATATCGGTAGGATCTAAGGTCAGCATCGGAATACCGGTTTTATTGTAAACTGTTTTCCCGATCTCAATATATTCCTCCCATGTCAGATTCTGCATGTCTTTCTCCGTATATCCTGCCTCCTCAATAATGTCAATACGGTAGAAAAGAGCCGCCGTTCCGCTGTCAAAAGGAATCCCGTACATATGCCCGTCATGGGAACACAACTGGGTCTTGTAATCAACAAACTTACCGTAATCAATTCTGTCTGTCAGCTCCACAAATTCATCTTCGTATAAAGAAAGCACCGCCTGCACATCATAATCCTCTATCATGATGATATCAGGCAGGGTCCCATATAATCTGGCAGCCAGCATATTCTTAGTATCTGACAGAATCTCTTCTCTCTCCTTCGTCTCAATTACAATACGAATCTCTTCATGCTCCTTCTGATACTCTTCCGCCGCTATTTTAGCAGCCTTAACGTTAAATGTATCATCCCATGTCCATATGACGATTTCTTTGTATGTATCACTTGTTTCCTGCTCCGGCAGAACCTTTGCACTGCATCCGGGCAATACAAGACATAGAAGTATAAGAAATACCATATAGTTATGTTTCTTTTTCATCCTCGTCCCCGCTCTTTTTCTTTCTGACCGGAAGGGTAACAACCACCGTCGTTCCGACCTGCTCCACACTTTCAATCTTGATTCCGTAATTACCGCCGTACAAGAGCTTTAACCTGTCCTGTACATTGTGTATTCCGATCCCTGAAAAGTGCTCTTTCTTCGTCTCCTGACGCACGATCTGCTCCGCCTTACTCTGGTGCATTCCAATGCCGTCATCAATAATTTTAATCTCTAAATCCTCCTCCTTTTGTTTCATAAGGATCTGTATCGTCCCTGTCTTTCCTGACGGGAAAGCATGGAAAAAAGCATTCTCAATAAAAGGCTGCAAAATCATTTTGGGGATCAGACAATCATAACAATTCTGAGATACATAAAATTCTACCTTAACGGCATCACCGTATCTGGTGTGATTGATTAAAATATAATTCTCAAGATTTTCAACCTCCTGCGTAATCGTAATAAATTCATCTACATTGCTGATTGTATTACGAAGAAGGCTGATAAAAGCATTGATCATTCGTATCGTGTTGTCTGAATCGTTCTGGTATACCAGCCATTTAATACTTGCCAGTGTATTATAGATATAATGGGGATTGATCTGCATCTGCAGCGCTTTAATCTCTGACTTTCTCTGCTCTTTCTGCGTTTCCAGAAGTTCTTCTATGTAGTTTTGGATATCATCCAGCATATAATTATAGGTAGCCGCCAATTCCTGCACCTCTATGGTTCCTTCCACCGTCATATATTCCATAAAGTTGCCTTCACGGATCATGGACATTTTCTGTACCAGCTTTGACAGCGGCCTTACTGTCTGCCGGATAAAAATCAGACATACGGTCAAAATAAAGATTCCGATGCAGGCACAAATCATAACAAGCAGCGGCATGTCATACAGATTATCAAGCGCCAGTTTGTTGTCTATGATTCCATAGATGCAGCAGTTTAAATAGGTTAATTCCCGCTGCATTACAGTACAGTTCTCATTGCCTGTTTTTAAAACAAACCGTTCTTCTCCGTTTTGTTTTGCCTGATCATACCAGTTTGTATCTAACTTAATGCCCAACGCCGCTTTTTCACTGGAGCACAGGACAATATCATCCTTTCCCACCAGATATAACGCCGTATTATCGGTCACAAAATACTCATAAAATTTACGCATATCATCCATGGTCAGCGTAATCAGGACTACCGCATATATTTCTCTGCTCTCTTGAAAATAAAGCGCTTTGGAAACAATGATAACATCCGTATCTATCGCCGTCGTCGTATAAGCGCCGTGGGAGAACGAATAATGCACAATTTCAGGCCCTTCAAGCGCCAGTTTGACCGGATCACTGTGCATAATTTCTTCGTCACTTACACAGATCGTTTCGGTTCTGGACAGGTAATGCTTGCCGTTCATACCCATTACCAAAATATTCAGCCTGTCCATATCCGAGGATTTGCTCTGCTCCAAATCCTTTTCCATCTGATAAATATTCTGGAAGGTCTGTATATTGTCAAGCTCCGTTTCCCCATCTAAATACAGCCGGAATGCCCAGCTTGCATCGATTGCATTCATGACATTCTGCAAATTATCATGGAAATCATTTAATTCCTTCTCGATCTGGTCAAATACCTTTTCCTGCGATTTACTGTATGTCTCTGTAAAAGCATTCTTTGACATGGCAAGCACCACGATACTGACTGTTACTGCAATCAGCCCGATTCCCAGCATGACCATCAATATAATGCGACCGGAAAAGCTGTTGTAATAAAATTTAAAATTTTTCTTCATAATAACGGCTTCTTCTCCAAACAGAAGGGGTTTTTCCTGTTACCTTCTTAAATACCCTGCAAAAATAGCTGTGCTCCGAATATCCCACCTCACTGCTGACCTGGGAGATGGAGAGATTGGTCTCCTCCAACAACTGACAAGCCTTTTCAATTCTAAGCCGGTTCAGATAATCGCTGAAGCCTTCCTTCATCTGCTGGTTAAAATAGGCGGACAAATAATGGTAGTTAAAATTAAACTCTTCCGCCAAATTCTCTAATTTCAAATCTTCCTGATAATTTTTGGAAATATACTGCAGCATTTTATCGATTCTGTCATCTCCCAAGACTGCGTTTTGATTTGATATTTCCAAAAGCTGTTGAAAAACAGCATTCATACATCTGCGGTATTCAGCTTCATAA
>CAZPSD010000165.1:0-3584 GCA_964589055.1 uncultured Bacteroides sp. | reverse complement strand
TCATTGTACGTATCATATTCTTTGTTACCTTTCTTTCATTGAATACTGCGCTCAGCATTCATCTATTCCCCATGCAGCTCCACCGCCGTATAATCATGCTTCACGTAAGGAAGAAACTTATCAAGGATATCCTTTGTCTTGATTTTCAAACTGGAAGTATTGATGCAGGGATGGCAGCCCACATATTCCTCCTGCAGCACATCCCGATCAATTAGAAGCCTTACCCGGCAGTTATGGTCATTCATCAGACCCAGCACACTGACAGAGCCGGGAGTAATATCCAAAAATTCTTCCATAAACTCCGGTCCCGCAAAAGAGAGTCTGGCGCTGCCGATCTGTGCAGACAGCTCTTTGGTCTTGAATTTCTTCTCACCCGGCATCATAAGCATATAAAAATCTGTCTTTTGGGTATTACACAGAAACAAATTCTTGCAAATATGGATGCCTAATAATTGATCCACATTATGACAGTCCTCGATAGATGCGGTCACCTCATGATCCAATCTTAAATATGGTATTTCCAATTTCTCAAGCAGTTCATATACTGCCATTTCCTTTGGGAGCCTGCCCTTGGCAGATGGTTTTGTATCTACCGGCGTATTCGCCATTTCCCGTTCTTGTTCCATTTCTTATGCCTTCTGTGCCTTTCTTCCTGCCGTTAATAATTCTTCCCTCAATAGTTCTTCCCTCAATATCCCAGCGTCCCCTGTATGGATTCGTCATTATCAATCCAGTCCTGCACAGAAATGACTCTGTACTCATCCTCTGTATCTCTGATATACACAGTCTCAATTCCGGCATTGATAATCATGCGCTTACACATGGAGCAGCTGCAGGAATTCTTAACGTATTCCCCATTGTCTGCCTCCACGCCCACCAGATACAGGGCGCTTCCTATCATCTTATCTCTGGAAGCACTGATAATGGCATTCGCCTCGGCATGAACGCTGCGGCACAGCTCATATCTCTCTCCCCGCGGAATTGCCATCTTAATACGGATACATTCCCCCATGTCGGTACAGTTCTTCCTGTCGCGGGGCGCTCCCACATATCCTGTGGAAATCACTTCGTCATTTTTCACGATCACAGCGCCGTAATGCCGTCTCAGACAAGTAGACCGCTGTGATACCATTTTAGCTAAATCTAAGTAATAATTGATTTTATCCCGTCTTTCCAATTTATTGACCCTGCCTTTCTTTTCATCTAAAATGTCTGCAAAACCATATATGAGAGTAAGTTCATCAATTACCAATCTGATCTTTATCTTTACGGGAACATCGGAACTAATTCCAGTCCCTCACTTTCCTTGAAGCCAAACAACAGGTTCATATTCTGTACCGCCTGTCCCGCAGCGCCTTTGACCAGATTATCAAGGGCACCCATCATAATGATGCGTCCGGTTCTCTCATCAATCACAAAGTTCACATCCACATAATTACTGCCCTCTACCCACTTGGTCTCAGGACAGACCCCTTTTTCTAGAACCCGGACGAACTTTTCTTCCTTATAATATTTGTCATACACCGCCTTGATATCCTCATACGCAGGAAGCCCCATACTTCCGTCTGCTTTCTTTACCGGATTTAGCGTGGCATACTCTGTTACCAGAATACCGCGGTTCATCGGCACCAGATGAGGTGTGAAGTTCAGTACAATTTCTCTGCCTGCCGCATAGCCAAGCTGTTCTTCAATCTCCGGCGTATGTCTGTGGCTTGCCACGCCGTAAGCTTTGATGTTCTCATTCACCTCGCAGTACAGGTTCGGCACTTTGGCGCCGCGCCCCGCACCGGAGGTACCGCTCTTGGCATCAATGATCAGCGTATCAGGATCAATCAATCCCTCTTTGACTAACGGATATGCGGTCAGGATGGAACAAGTCGTGTAACATCCCGGATTCGCCACCAGTCTTGCCTTCTTTACCTCTTTCCTGTTAATCTCGCAAAGTCCGTAAACTGCCTCTTCTATGTACTGGGGAGACTTGTGCTCGATGCCGTACCACTTTTCATAGACTGCCACATCTTTCATCCGGTAGTCTGCGCTTAAATCTACTATTTTAACCTTAGATAAAATATCGTCATTCATCATGGATGCGCAGAATCCCTGGGGCGTTGCCGTAAAAATCACATCCACCTGCTTAGCCAGTTCTTCCATATTGTCATCCAGACATACGTCATCCACAATCTCAAACATGTTCTGATACACTTGCGCATACTTTTTATCTATATAACTTCTGGAGCCATACCACTTGATCTCTACTTCTTTATGTGCCATCAGGATTCTGGCCAATTCTCCTCCCGCATAGCCCGTTGCTCCTATAATCCCCGCTTTAATCATTGTACTTTCCGCCTTTCTCATTTTAAAACTTAATTTCCTCATTCTTCACACACTGTCCTCAATCAGTGGGGAAGAACGGCTCTCAAGGGTCATTCCCTACTATATCACGCAACCGTCAACTTGACAATCGGCGTACCCTTTAAATCTTCTTGGCGCCGCTTTTTTTCTCAAATCAATTTTACCCGATACAGACCTGACAATCCTACCATAAGGTCTTCACACAGGCTGCCATATATCATTGTATAATGATACGCTCATTGTGCATAATATTCAACTGTTTTCTTATTTTATGCAATAAAAACGGGAATATTCATTAAAATATGCATAAATTTGCACTTGCAATATACATAATCTTGTTGTATATTGTTCTAAGAGCAAGCTTACGCAGCTGCATAACCTTTTAGCGGCTGTGCATGAATACATTACATAATAAGATGGAGGAATCAATCATGAAAGAAAAAGTTATTCTTGCTTATTCCGGCGGACTCGATACCACAGTTATCATTCCCTGGTTAAAAGAAAATTTTGATTATGAGGTTATCTGCGTATGCGGTAACTGCGGTCAGGCAGAGGAGCTTGACGGTCTTGAGGAGAGAGCTTTATCAAGCGGCGCTTCCAAACTTTATGTTGAAGACCTGACAGACGAATTCTGCGATGACTTCATCGTTCCTTGTGTACAGGCACACGCAGTTTATGAGAACAAATATTTACTGGGTACTTCCATGGCAAGACCTGTCATCGCTAAGAAGCTGGTAGAGATTGCCCGTAAAGAGGGCGCTGCTGCTATCTGCCACGGCGCTACGGGTAAAGGCAATGATCAGATCCGTTTCGAGCTTGGTATCAAGGCACTGGCTCCTGATCTTAAGATCATCGCTGCATGGAGAAATGAAAAATGGAATCTTAACTCCCGTGAAGAGGAGATTGAATACTGCCGTCAGCATGGTATCAACTTACCATTCTCCGCAGACAACAGCTACAGCCGTGACCGTAACTTATGGCACATCAGCCACGAAGGACTTGAGTTGGAAGATCCCGCTAACGAGCCTAACTATGAGCATTTATTAGTACTTGGTACGACTCCTGAGAAAGCGCCTGAAGAGGGTGAATATGTTACCATGACTTTTGAAAAAGGTGTTCCTACTTCCGTTAACGGTAAAAAGATGAAGGTTTCCGAGATCATCACTACGCTGAATGAGTTAGGCGGCAAACACGGTATCGGCATTGTTGATATCGTGGAAAACCGTGTGGTA
>CAZPSD010000164.1:0-3609 GCA_964589055.1 uncultured Bacteroides sp. | reverse complement strand
GGCGGGAGTATTCTGTCCGGTAATATACCTGCCGGAGACGCTTGGGAAACCCCAAAGAGAATTGATTCTGGAGCACGAAAAGGTACATATGAAACGTTTGGACTATCTGGCGAAGCCGGCCGCGGGGCTTATCTGCTGTATTCATTGGTTCAATCCCTTTGTATGGCTTGCCTTTTACCTGATGGAGCGTGACATGGAAAGTTCCTGCGACGAGGCAGTGCTTCGCAAGATCGGCTATGACAGAAAGAAGGAATATGCCAATACACTCTTAAGTATTGCTGAAACGCGGGTATGGAAACCGGGGCATCCGATTGCGTTCGGAGAGAATAGTATTAAGAGCAGGATTAAAAGGGCTGTAAAGCTGAAGAAGACAAATCCCATAGTAGTAGTGGCAGGAGCTGTTGTTACGGTTGTGGCGGTCATTCTGCTTCTGGTGAACAGACCTGACAGACAGGATGATTCGGAAAGTCTGCTTCTGATGAACAAACCGGATAGTCAGAATAATCAGGAGACGGCAGAGCCCGTTACCTTGCCGGAAGAGTTGGAAGCAGAAGAATACTTACCCCATGAAGAGATATACGAAGAGATATACAAAGAAGGCGGCGGAAACCAAATAACCAATTATGTGCCTTCCAGAGATCATTTTGAAAATATTCTGCTGAAAGCAGACGGTATTGTGGAATTGGTGGAAATCAAGTATGACTACCCGGTAATTTATACACGTATTTCAGATACATACGGTACAAGGACTCATCCGGTCACACAGGAAGAAAAGCTGCACAGCGGAATCGATTTCGTTGCTGAGGAAGGAACGGCGGTAACGGCCGCAGCAGACGGCAAAGTGATAGAAACCGGATTTGATGCATACTGCGGCAACTATATCATTATACAGCATATCAATGGGGATATGACATATTATACACAGTGTGAAACAATCATTGCCAGTGAGGGGGACGAAGTCACAAGAGGGGAACAAATCGCTACGGTAGGCAGTACCGGGACAAGCACAGGAGCACATCTTCATTTTGCAGTCAGCCGGAATGGAAGCTATGTGGAACCGCAGTTTGCGGAAGGGTTTGCGGAGAGTATTGAGGAGTAAGTTTGCTATATTTTAATAGATACCTTGTAAAACGTTATTCAGTGTGCTATTATCATATCAAAGCATATAAATATTCTGATTTTTCAGGCGTTCGGCCTTCTTAATGCCGGGATCACTGAGGTCACGGCATATCAGAGAATCTTTGGAAGTCTATGCTTTTATTTACCCAGAAATTATAAAAGCAGGAGACTTTAACACGAAGACCTCCTGCGAAACGACAGGAGGAAGAAGATGGAGAAGGATTTTTACAGCAGCCTTTTCTTTTCTGACAATGAGCGGTATGCGGATATCATCAACGGCATCGGCTGTGACGGCATTCCGTTTGTGAAAGGAAAGGATCTGCAGGAACTTGACACCAGAGTCTGGCACAACAGCGTCTATCACAAGGGAATGAGAATCTTGGGACGAAAGCACGGGCGTAAGAAGACGCTGTACCGGGACTTGGTACGGAAGACGCCCTTTGGCATTAACTTTGCGATTGTGGGCATAGAGAATCAGGAAGAAATTGATTATGCGCTGCCCCTGCGCACCATGTGTTATGATGCGGGAACCTATGAAAGGCAGGCTGCCGGAATACGCAGGCAGGTAAGAAGAAATAGCAAAGGACTTTCCGCCGGGGAATACCTGTACGGATTTCCCAAGACCGGCAGGCTATATCCCACCGTGACGCTGGTTCTGTATTACGGGGAAAAGGAATGGGACGGCGCAAAAGACCTGCACGGGCTGATAGACTTTACGGATATACCGGACAGCCTGAGGGAAAAGGTATCCAATTACCACATTCATGTCACAGAGGTAAGAAAGCTGGCAGATACGGACAGGTTTCAGACGGATGTGAAGCAGGTTTTTGATTTTATCCGTTTCTCGAAGGATAAAAGGAAACTGAAGGAATTGATTGAGCATGACCCGGCATATGCCTTTCTGGAGGAAGATGCCTATGATATGGCAGCCGGATACACGGGAGAGGAAGAGATGTTCAGAATCAAGGATAAACATAAGAAAGGCGGGAAGATAGATATGTGTCAGGGATTAAGAGAATGGATAGAAGATGAGAGAAATGAAGGCAAAGCAGAGGGCAGAACGGAAGAACGCGAACGAATGAACCAGTTAATTGTCCTGCTGACAGCACAGTCAAGAGTGGAGGATCTGGTGAGAGCGGCAAAGGATGCTGAGTATCAGGAACAGCTCTTTAAGGAGCTTAAGATTTAATAATTTTTTAGAAAAGGAGTTTTAGAAAAAGGATATGTCGAAAGGCATATCCTTTTTTGATAAGATAAGCTATAATAAGATTTAAGTTAATTGTATCGGAGTATCCTGCTTACATTGGACAATATATACATAAGAAAATAAGAAATGAGGTCTTTTTATGGCATTTGTACATCTCCACGTCCATACAGAATACAGTCTTCTGGACGGTTCCAACAAGATAAAAGAATATGTGAAGCGCGTCAAAGAATTAGGGATGGACAGTGCGGCGATCACCGATCACGGTGTCATGTACGGCGCCATTGATTTCTATAAGGCAGCCAGGGAAGCAGGCATCAACCCTATTATCGGCTGTGAGGTTTATGTAGCGCCCCACTCCCGGTTTGACAGGGAATTAACCGGAGGAGAGGACAGATACTATCATCTGGTTCTTTTGGCTGAAAACAATACCGGTTATGCGAATCTGATGAAGATCGTCAGTAAAGGTTTTACGGAAGGCTATTATTACAGACCCCGTGTGGATTTTGAGATATTGCAGGAATACCATGAAGGCGTTATTGCGCTGTCGGCATGTCTTGCGGGCGAAGTGCCGCGGCTGATCCAGAAGGGGTTGATTGACGAAGCGAAGAAAACTGCGAAGAAATTTGAAGCATGTTTCGGAAAAGGGAACTATTTTCTGGAATTACAGGATCACGGCATCCCGGCGCAGCAGATGGTGAATTCCACACTGCTTAGCATGAGCAAAGAGCTGGATATTCCGTTAGTGGCTACCAATGATGTACACTACACCTATGCGGAGGATGCCCAGCCTCATGATATTCTGCTCTGCTTACAGACCGGCAAGAAGCTGGCGGATGAAGACCGTATGCGCTACGAAGGCGGTCAATATTATGTGAAAAGCGAAGAGGAGATGAAGGGACTTTTCCCTTATGCGTGGGAGGCTGTGGAGAATACCCAGCGCATCGCGGACCGCTGCCATGTGGAAATTGAGTTCGGTAATTATAAGGTTCCTCACTATGAAGTGCCGGAGGGCTACGATTCCTGGACTTATCTGAATAAATTGTGCCGGGACGGTATGGCAGAACGTTATCCCGATGATGACGGCACATTGCAGAAGCGGCTGGAATATGAATTAGACATCATCAAAACCATGGGATTTGTGGATTATTTCCTGATCGTGTGGGATTATATCAATTATTGCAGGGAGAACGGTATTGCAGTAGGACCGGGACGTGGTTCTGCGGCGGGCAGCATCGTTTCCTATTGTCTGAAAATTACCAACATTGACCCGATCAAGTATAATC
>CAZPSD010000163.1:0-3675 GCA_964589055.1 uncultured Bacteroides sp. | reverse complement strand
TGGCTGATTTGGTGAAATTCCAAAACCGACAGTAAAGTCTGGATGAGAGAAGAAAAACAGAGAGGCACTTGTGCGAATGACTGTATACTGACAGACATGGATAGAAACGGTTTGTCTGAGACAGATCACAAGGGACTCCTGAGTTTGCACAATACCCCGGAACAAATCGTTCCGGTTTTTTTATTTGAGAGAATATTTTTCCTATGCGAACTCTTTTTCTGAATGAGAGCAAGAACTTTTTCCCGAAAATCCATGGAGCCATAGCTCCGGAAAGAGAGGAAAAGAAACATGAGTAACGGTTTATTACAAAGCATTGCGGACAACGTGATTTTCGTGTTGGTCTGCATCGTCATTGCGGTGGCGCTGTTTATGGTGGCATATGCAGCGGAGAAGTATGTGTATAAGAGGGACGGTATTACTGAGCGTATCCTGAACACAAGAAAGATCGCCATGATCGGTCTGTTTTCTGCGCTGGCAGTGATCTTACATGTACTGGATTTCCCGGTTCCCTTTGCACCGCCTTTCTATAAGCTGGATTTCAGCGAGATCCCGGCATTATTAGGCGCTTTTGCCTTCGGACCGGTGGCAGGTGTGATGATTGAATTCTGTAAGATCTTATTAAAACTTTTGTTTAAAGGTACAAGCACGGCTTTCGTAGGAGATCTGGCGAATTTCGTGATCGGCTGCAGTCTGATTTTACCGGCTTCTATCATTTATACGTTTCGTAAAACGAAGAAAAGAGCTATTGTATCCTGTGTTACAGGAACCCTGATCATCACGGCCTTCGGTACGGCATTCAATGCATTGTATCTGCTTCCGGCATTTTCCAAACTGTACGGTATGCCCCTTGAAGCAATCCTTGCTATGGGTACGGAGATTAACGGAAGCATTACCGGTATCGTGTCCTTTGTATGTTTCTGTGTAGCGCCGTTAAATTTGTTAAAAGGCTTTGCAGCGTCTTTGGTATCCATGCTGGTTTATAAGCCCCTCAGCCCTATTTTGAAAAGTGCGCATATTGTGGAAAAAAAGCGTGTAGAGCAGACACGGTAATGCAGGATGCGGCATGAACCGCAGTAACGTTTTCGCGCTTTTCTATGCGAAAAACACA
Source organism: uncultured Bacteroides sp. (assembly GCA_964589055.1). Taxonomy (GTDB): domain Bacteria; phylum Bacillota; class Clostridia; order Lachnospirales; family Lachnospiraceae; genus UBA3282. Next base: position 2,567 of record CAZPSD010000163.1, on the reverse strand, counting down.
GTCCGGCGAAGCTTTACCGAAGCGTTTGGACGGAAATAGGTTTCACTTGCACTTTATGCAAAAGTCAGTATAATAGAATAGGTAGAGAAAGCACCTTCACGTGCGTGCAGAGCGCCTACGTTGCAGGCGCTTTTTTTCAAGATATGACAAGCAGACAAAATCATTGTTAATATGATTTAAGAAACGAAAGTTTTATACAGAGTTGAAAGATTTTATATGAAACCGCAGACGGAAAGGTTTGGTAGTTCATGGAGATAGAGTTTGATGTCAGGATCACACCGGGAATTTTATATGATTACATGCTGCATCACACTTACAGTCATCTGGCTGGACTGATGGGATCTTTGGTTGGCGTTCTGATGATAATTTTATTTGTATCAAACAGGCAGCCCATCTCGCTGATCGTCGGACTGGTAATTCTGTTGTACCTGCCTTGGACTCTTTTTTTAAAATCCAGACAGCAGATGCTTAATACCCCGGCGTTCAAGAAACCGCTGCACTATAAATTGAATGGAGAGGGTATTCAGGTGTCTCAGGACGACACCACAGAGCAAATGGGATGGGACGGCATGGTCAAAGCGGTTTCCACCCTCCACAGCATTGTAGTTTACACGACACCAGTCAATGCCTGCATTTTTCCGAAGAAAGATTTGGGCGACAGCAAATATAAAGTGATCGAGATTATTTCCACCCATATGCCGCCGAAGAAAGTAAAGATCCGCGGCTGACAGTATCTGTATAATGCCGGATAACAGCGGCAAAACTGCAGATTGCCCGTTGCGCTGCACAACATCGCAGCAAATGACTCTGACAGGAAAGACATAGCTATGGAAATGAGTAAAATAATAGAAACATTTAGCGCAGAAGAGACATATACATTTGGTAAAGAGCTTGGGCGGCAGGCGCAGCCGGGACAGGTTTATACGCTGATCGGAGATTTGGGCGCAGGCAAAACCGTTTTTACCCAGGGCGTGGCAGCAGGACTCGGTATAGAGGAACCCGTTAACAGCCCGACCTTTACCATTGTTCAGATATATGAAGAAGGCAGAATGCCCTTTTATCATTTCGATGTATACCGCATCGGTGATGTGGAAGAGATGGAAGAGATCGGCTATGAGGATTATTTCTACGGTGAAGGCATCTGCCTGATCGAGTGGGCGAACCTGATCGAAGAAATTCTGCCGGATCACTACATACAGATCACGATAGAGAAGGATCTTACGAAAGGGTTTGATTATCGCAGGATTTTGATCGCAGGGAATGCGGAATTGAGAGGAGTAAAAGATTGAAATTACTTGCATTAGACAGCTCCGGGCTGGTGGCGTCTGTGGCGCTGGTGGAAGATGATAACTTAATTGCGGAATACACCATCCAATATAAGAAGACCCATTCCCAGACACTGCTCCCAATGCTGGATGAGATTAGGAAAATGGTGGAGCTGGATCTGTCTGCCGTGGATGCCGTCGCAGTGGCGGCAGGACCGGGTTCCTTTACGGGACTGCGGATTGGCTCTGCTACAGCCAAAGGACTGGCTCTTGCGTTGGAGAAGCCCATTGTACCGGTGCCAACCGTGGATGGCCTGGCATATCAGATGTACGGTACGGACGCCGTTGTCTGTCCGGTCATGGATGCCAGAAGAAGCCAGGTATATACCGGAATATACGAGTTTACATTTGAAAAAGACCATTATGACATGCGTGTCATTAAGGAACAGTGCGCAGCAGCCTTCGACGAAATTGCAGAGTGTTTAAATGAACTGAACCGGAAAGTGATCTTCTTAGGAGACGGCGTACCGGTTTTCCAAGAGCGGATGGCAGAAGTGATGAAAATACCATATACGCTTGCGCCGGCACACCGTAACAGACAGTCAGCCGCTTGTATCGCAGCGCTTGGAAGTGTATACTATGCACAGGGTAAGCTGGAGAGCGGTGTGGAACACGCACCGGAATATTTAAGGCTTTCGCAGGCAGAGCGGGAGCGCGCAGAGGCACAGGGATGATCACATACAGACGGATGGTTCCCGCAGATGTGCCCTTTATCAGTAAACTGGAAGAAGAAACCTTTTCCATGCCATGGCCGGCAGAGGCTTTCTTGGAAATGATCGGGAAAGAAGATGCCAGATACTATGTGGCGGAGGAAGACGGCCGGCTCCTTGGCGGCTGCGGGGTACTGATGATCGTTGGGGAGGGCAATATCACCAATGTGGTGATCACAACGGAAGCCCGAAACAGGGGCGTAGGAACCGGACTTTTACAATACATGATGGAAGAAGGGGAACGCGAGGGACTGACCGCATATACGCTGGAAGTCAGAGTAAGCAATGCCCCGGCGATCCATTTATATGAGAAATTAGGATTCGTATCCGAAGGAATTCGTCCGAATTTCTATGAAAAACCCACGGAAGATGCTATGATAATGTGGAAGAGATAGGAAGTGCATGGAAGAATTACCACTGTTGTTATACATTTTATCTGATATGATACACATAAAGACAAAAACATCGCCGTATGGAATAATCGGACTTTCATATATGGATGCCGACGGAGATTATAACACAACAGGAGGTT
>CAZPSD010000162.1:0-3825 GCA_964589055.1 uncultured Bacteroides sp. | reverse complement strand
GGGCGGACATGATGAACGTGAGCAGACGCTGAATCAGTTGTTGGTAGAGATGGATGGTTTCGGCGTAAACGAGGGAATTATTGTTATGGCGGCTACAAACCGCGTAGATATATTAGATCCGGCGATCCTCCGCCCGGGACGTTTCGACAGGAAGATTACTGTGGCGTCTCCCGATGTCAGGGGAAGAGAGGATATTCTCAAGGTACATGCAAGAAATAAGCCTCTTGGTGATGATGTGGATTTAGGGCAGATTGCGCAGACGACCGCCGGCTTTACAGGTGCGGATCTGGAGAATCTCTTAAACGAGGCGGCTATCAATGCAGCGATGGATAAACGTGTATTTGTGAAGCAGGAAGATATTAAGAAAGCCTTTATCAAGGTTGGAATCGGAGCGGAGAAGAAGAGCCGTATCATCTCTGATAAAGAGAAAAGGATTACGGCATATCATGAAGCCGGTCATGCGATCCTGTTCCACGTACTGCCTGATGTGGGACCGGTTTATACGGTTTCCATCATTCCTACAGGACTGGGCGCAGCAGGTTATACAATGCCGCTTCCGGAAAAAGATGAAATGTTCATGACCAAAGGCAGGATGCTTCAGGACATTATGGTATCCCTTGGAGGGCGTATCGCCGAGGAGATCATCTTTGATGATATTACGACAGGCGCTTCCAGTGATATTAAGAAAGCGACCAAGCAAGCCAGAGCCATGGTAACCCGCTATGGTATGTCCAGTCATATCGGCGTCATAAATTATGATGACGATGATGATGAAGTATTCATCGGCAGGGATCTGGCTCATGCCAAGAATCACAGTGAATTGATTTCCGGTGAGATCGATAAGGAAGTTAAGGCGATTATTGACGAGTGTTATAAGAAAGCAAAAGAAATCATTGTGGAGCATGAGGATGTGCTGCATAAGTGCGCAAAGCTTCTGTTAGAGAAAGAAAAAATCAATCGTACAGAGTTTGAGGCATTGTTTGATACGTATTATCCACAGCCTGAAGAGCCGGGTGCAGGGCTTGGAACAGAAGAGTAATTGTGCAAAATGCACAAAAATAGATACTTGAAATTGTAATATTTGTGAATCCTTGGTATTGTGGACGGGTAGAGGCTATGCTATTATACTACTTGTAACCCCCCAATACAATATAGTTTTTTTGCTATACCCCATAAGAAAGAAATACCTTCTCTAAAAAGGACAGCCTTCGAAAAGCTGTCTTTTTTACTGTCTATCAGTCTAAAAATTGTAAAACTATAACAAAAATGGTATTCGAAATCGTTTAAGTTCTTGAATCTCTACCATATATAGTATAAAATAATACCGTATATTTTTTGTATTTTTTAGAGGAAGGCCGGTACGAACATGGATATCAATCAATTTCAGAAAACAGAGAAAAATCAGCAATATTTAGCCGGTATGCGGCCGGTATTTAACCGGAAAGCACTGTTTTCGGATACGACAGAGGATTACGTATGTCCGCCGGAACCTAGCGCTTACGGGGAAGTAGTGATTCATTTCCGAACTGCCAGGAATAATATTGACAGAGTGTTTTTTGTCTGTAAAGGTGAAAAGTATGTCATGATTAAGACGGAATCAGATGAATACTTTGACTATTATTCTCATTCTGTTCAGTTGGAAAATGAAAAATTGGTTTATTATTTCCAAGTGCAGGTAGGTAAGATCTCCTGTTATTATGACACAAGAGGAGTCTGTAAGGATATCAACGAATATTATCATTTCCAGTTGATTCCGGGATTTAAGACGCCTGACTGGGCTAAAGGGGCAGTCTTTTATCAAGTCTATGTAGACCGCTTTTATAACGGGGATCCCTCCAATGACGTATTGTCAAATGAATACCAGTATATTGGAGATAAGACCGTAAAAGTAGAGGATTGGAATAAGTATCCTGCTGCAATGGGAGTCCGGGAATTTTATGGCGGTGACTTACAGGGTGTGCTGGATAAGATGGATTATCTGCAGGAGCTGGGTGTTGATGTTATTTATTTTAATCCGCTGTTTGTGTCTCCGTCCAACCATAAATACGATATTCAGGACTATGATTATATAGATCCCCATTTTGGGAAGATCGTGCATGATGAAGGCGAGCTGCTTCGTCCTGATCAGAATGAGAACCGTTTTGCAACCAGATATATAGATCGTGTTTCTAACAAGGAAAATCTGGAAGCCAGCAACGCTCTTTTTGCGGAGGTTGTAAAAGAAGCTCACAGAAGAGGAATGAAAGTTATTCTGGACGGTGTGTTTAACCATTGCGGTTCCTTCAACAAATGGCTGGACAGGGAGCGTATTTATGAGAATGCGCCTGGATATGAAAAGGGCGCCTATATCACACAGGACAGCCCTTATCATAATTACTTTCAATTTTTTGATAATAACAGTTTCCCTTATAACGGCTCTTATGACGGCTGGTGGGGACATGATACGCTGCCGAAGCTTAACTATGAGAATTCCAGAGAATTGTACGACTATATATTATATATTGGCAAAAAGTGGGTTTCCCCGCCATATAATGCGGACGGCTGGAGACTGGATGTGGCGGCAGATTTAGGTCATAGCCCGGAGTTTAACCATAATTTCTGGAAAGAATTTCGTAAGGCAGTAAAAACGGCAAATCCCAATGCTATTATACTGGCAGAACATTATGGCTGTCCGAAAGACTGGCTGCAGGGTGATGAATGGGATACTGTCATGAACTATGACGCTTTTATGGAACCGGTTACATGGTTTTTGACCGGTATGCAGAAGCATAGTGACGATTACAGGGAAGATTTACGCGGCAATGCGGATAGTTTCTGGGGCGCCATGAGACATCACAGCGCGAGCTTTGCAATGCCGTCCTTGTTGGTGGCAATGAATGAGTTGTCCAACCATGACCATTCCCGTTTCCTGACGAGAACAAACCGTAAGGTAGGAAGAACAAATACTTTAGGACCGGAGGCAGCAAATGAAGGGGTCAATAAAGCGGTCATGCGGGAAGCGGTAGTCATCCAGATGACATGGCCGGGAGCGCCAACGATTTATTACGGTGACGAAGCGGGGGTCTGCGGGTTTACCGATCCGGATAACCGCCGTACCTATCCGTGGGGACATGAAGATCAGGAATTGATCGATTTCCATAGAGATATCATTAAGATCCATAAGGCGCATAAAGAATTTTTGACCGGTTCCCTAAAATATATGGAGGCGGAATATAATGTCATCGGATATGGCAGATTTACCAGGCAGGCGCAGTCCGTTATCCTGATCAATAATAATGATTATGAGATAACGAAGGAATTATCTGTATGGTACCTGGGAACGCCGAAGAAGTGTATGATAAAGAGACTGTTTCTTACAACAGCAGAAGGCTATACGACGGAAGAGAGAGAATATCCGGTCATCGCCGGTAAGGTTACGGTAACACTTCCTGCGACATCGGCAATTATTCTCCACTATGAAGACCGGGCGTTTAAAAATTTCTTGCATTTTATGGAGTGATATGATATAAATGTTACTTGTGAGATATGTATGTGTACTCACTATGGATGGATTCCCGAGTGGCCAAAGGGGACAGACTGTAAATCTGCTGCAAATTGCTTCGGTGGTTCGAATCCACCTCCATCCATTTAATTTGCCGATGGTAAATCGCGAATTGCTTCAAGCATATTTTTATGCCGGCGTGGCGGAACTGGCAGACGCACAGGACTTAAAATCCTGCGGGGCTAACCCCCCGTACCGGTTCGATTCCGGTCGCCGGCAGTGTTTAAAAGTTGAGGAAACGTTGATATTTACAGCGTTTCCTTAATTTTTTCTGCCTAACATAT
>CAZPSD010000161.1:0-3909 GCA_964589055.1 uncultured Bacteroides sp. | reverse complement strand
CTTAAATTGATGAGTGAAAATGTATATCCCGCCAACTTATGAATGGATGGCTGAACTGTTACATAATTATATATCGGACTGTAACCTGCCCTAGACAAATATTCATAAAAAAGGTATACTTAATATGATTTTTATTATTATTTATTTGGGGATAAGAGAGGTTACGCAAGATGGATTACAAGGCAATTCCATTTGAGAAAAGAATCAAAGAAAATATCAGAAATTACGCGCTGGATAATCTATACCACATTGATACCCTGACAGAGTATTGCAGGGCGTTGTGCGAGGTGGTGGGTCTTGAGATTTTGCTGACGGAGAGACACGGTGAGAAGGTTGTATCTATTGGCAGCTTTGCGGGATTTAAGCCGGATGTGGTGTCAGAGCCGGGACGGAAGATAAGAGTCTATGGCAGAACCATTGCCCATTTGTATGCTAAAACCGATAAGGTTCCGGAGCAGAAACGCCAGACGGTTGAGAAGCTTTTGGATAAGCTGGCAGCCACATTGTCCCATTGGGGCGAGGAAGCCTATTTACATACGGAATCTTCTATTTATCTGGATGAACTGGAAGAGAAACTGGGCGTACAGCACGTGCAGACGGCAAGAGGCGAAAATGAGGATGCGCTTACCGGTGTGTATCATAAATTGTATTTTGAAGAGCGCATGAAAGTCATGGATCAGGCAGAGGTAGTTCCTGTGGCGATAATCAATGTAAATATCAATGACTGGAAATTTGTCAACGATAATTTCGGCGATGAAGAAAGTGACAGACTGATCAAGACCATTGCAGATATTCTGAAGCAGGAAGCAAAGCCTGATTACGTGATTGGACGTGTAGATGGAGACGTATTTATTATCCTGATTCCTGCAGCAGAGGATGGTGAGGCGGAGGAATATTGCGATAAGGTACAAAATGCCTGCCTTTATTATGAAGATCCGGTCCTGGCACCCTCTGTAGCATGTGGTGTGGTATATAAGACCAACGTGGAAGAAGTGTTGGAAGACAAACTGCCGGATGCAGAGTATGAGATGTTCAATAATAAATTCGAAGTGAAAAATGCAGCCGGATATCGTGAGAGACTGGAGCACGGGGTAAAGGCGTAATTTTTCGTGAGATATGACTGTCAGCGCACCGGGGAATTCTTTAGTCTTTGGCATGAAATGAGAGCGTTATAAGAATTGCAAAAGGAAAGAGAGTGGAAGAAAGTGATGTTTAACGACATGGCTTTCTTTTTTTGTGATTTTTCATATTTTTAACTTTCCGCTTTTAAACAGTATCAGAAAAAATGTGGAAAAATAAATCAATTATAAAATAAATATTAAATCCCTTATTCTGGATGAAAACGAGAAAATGAGAGTAAAAAAGAGATATAAAGAGAAAATGATTGATATTTTGCAATATAAAGAGATAAACCAATTTGCAAACACTTGCATATAAAGCTAATATATGTTTTAGCAATTAGCACTCAAAAGGATTGAGTGCTAACAAAACAAGGCGAAAGCAATATATATTTCATATAAGGAGGCAATTATCATGAAGTTAACACCACTTGGCGACAGAGTCGTATTGAAGCAGTTAGTTGCAGAAGAGACTACCAAATCCGGTATTGTATTACCCGGACAGAGCAAGGAAAAACCACAGCAGGCAGAGGTTATCGCAGTTGGCCCCGGCGGTGTTGTTGACGGTAAGGAAGTGAAGATGGAAGTAAAGGTTGGAGATCAGGTAATCTACTCCAAATATTCCGGGACAGAGGTTAAGATCGAGGAAGACGAGTACATCATCGTAAGACAGAACGACATTCTTGCCATTGTAGAATAACCGGAATACAAAAGGCATGAGTCATTGTGCCGGGACGGTCAGAACAGAGACAAATGTGTTTAAATGAATTAAAAAAATATGAAATCTGAATATAGGAGGCAAATTATCATGGCAAAGGAAATTAAATATGGCGCAGAAGCCAGAGCAGCTTTAGAGTCCGGTGTAAATCAGTTGGCAGATACGGTAAGAGTAACACTTGGTCCGAAAGGAAGAAACGTAGTATTGGATAAGTCCTACGGTGTTCCTCTTATTACCAATGATGGTGTTACGATCGCAAAAGAGATCGAGTTAGAGGATGCATTCGAGAACATGGGTGCACAGCTTGTAAAAGAAGTGGCAACTAAGACTAATGATGTAGCCGGTGACGGTACGACAACAGCTACTGCTTTGGCACAGGCAATGGTAAATGCGGGAATGAAGAATCTGGCAGCAGGCGCTAATCCGATTATCTTAAGAAAAGGTATGAAGAAGGCAACTGATACAGCAGTAGAAGCAATTGCCAAGATGAGTTCTAAGGTAAACGGCAAAGAGCATATTGCAAGAGTGGCTGCTATTTCTGCCGGTGACGAAGAAGTAGGACAGTTATTAGCGGATGCTATGGAGAAAGTCTCCGGTGACGGTGTTATCACGATTGAAGAGAGCAAGACCATGCTGACAGAACTTGATCTGGTAGAAGGTATGCAGTTCGACAGAGGTTACATCTCCGCATATATGGCAACCGATATGGATAAGATGGAAGCAACCTTAGACAATCCATATATCTTGATCACAGACAAGAAGATTTCCAATATTCAGGAGATCCTTCCGATCTTAGAGCAGATCGTACAGTCCGGCGCCAAGTTGTTGATCATTGCCGAGGATGTAGAGGGTGAAGCGCTTACAACCTTGATTGTAAATAAACTTCGCGGTACTTTCAATGTGGTAGCTGTTAAGGCCCCGGGTTATGGCGACAGAAGAAAAGCAATGCTTGAAGATATCGCGATTCTTACGGGCGGTCAGGTAATCAGCTCTGAACTTGGTCTGGAATTAAAAGATGCTACCATGGATCAGTTGGGACGCGCAAAATCTGTTAAGGTTCAGAAAGAAAATACTGTTATCGTAGACGGTGAAGGCGATAAGGAAGCTATTCAGGCAAGAATCAGTCAGATCAAGAAGCAGATTGAAGAGACAACATCCGATTTCGACAGAGAAAAATTACAGGAGCGTCTTGCTAAATTAGCAGGCGGTGTTGCAGTCATCCGCGTAGGCGCTGCCACAGAGACCGAGATGAAAGAAGCTAAGCTTCGTCTTGAAGATGCCCTTGCAGCAACAAGAGCAGCCGTAGAAGAAGGTATTATCTCCGGCGGTGGCTCCGCATATATCCATGCATCCAAAGAGGTTGCCAAACTGGCAGATACTTTAGAGGGTGACGAGAAGACCGGAGCACAGATCGTATTAAAAGCATTGGACGCACCTCTGTTCCACATCGCAGCCAATGCAGGTCTGGAAGGCTCCGTAATCATCAATAAGGTTAGAGAGTCCGAAGTTGGTGTTGGCTTCGATGCTTTGAAAGAGCAGTATGTCAATATGGTAGATGCAGGTATTCTTGATCCTGCCAAGGTGACAAGAAGTGCATTACAGAATGCTACCAGCGTAGCTTCTACCTTGTTGACAACAGAGTCTGTAGTAGCCAATATTAAAGAGGCTGAACCGGCAATGCCGGCTGGCGGCGGCATGGGCGGAATGATGTAAAAAAGCCCAACAAGTTGGGCTTGGAGAAATTGCAAAGGCAATTTCTCCGTGGCAGAGCCGGAAGAATCGGAGATTCTTCCCAGTCTAGAGGGGCAGTTCCTCCAGAGTATTTGTGTAGCAAATTCAAGGTCTGAAAGGCAGCTGTTTCAATTATATATTTACTTTATGTCAGAATATAAGGACACGGTATGTTTTGGAACATATCGTGTCCTTTTGTATTATGAACATTATACCACAGATGGAACTGTGGAAAGCCTTTTGCGGGAACTGCGCAGGAATAAACAGTTCCGGACGGTCTGCCAGGAAGAACTGGATGGGATGTTCACAGAACTTGTACTGTACATGTACCGGAACCTGGAG
>CAZPSD010000160.1:0-3958 GCA_964589055.1 uncultured Bacteroides sp. | reverse complement strand
TTGCCAATCAGATCGCCGGTCTGTTTATTGACGAACCGGAAACCGTCAAACTGGCTGCGAATTTTGTACGGATCGGATTTTTAATAACTCCGATTCTGTTTTATAACAAAAAGATATGCTACACTTTCCAGGCGATGGGCAACGGCGGAAAATCCCTGCTTGTGACGCTTTGCCGCGAGGGGATATTCAACATTCCCGTACTCTTTTTGATGAACGCCTGTTTTGGGATGTATGGCGTTGCCTGGACGCAGATCGTAGCGGACGGGATCACATTAATGATTTCGGTTTTCCTTTACCGTAGTTTTGTAAAAAAGCTGAAAAACATATGACAGCCATAGCGCTCACTATTGCAGCAGAGCCGGAAAAGTTCTCCGATGTGGCGGGTGGGGCCATCTGCTTTTTTGCGGTTCTGTGCGTGGCGCTTGCACCAATCATGTTGCTTTTTGCTGAACCTGTTATTCTTTGTCCATCTGAATAAGAAGATAGCAAAGAAGTGAAGAACAATTTCAGCCACGTATATATCAACATCTATTGCCATAGCGATAACTTCTGCTGCTTTATCAATCCTGCCGTATCAATTCTTCCGGCAGATATTTTCTCACCATTTCTTCCAGATCGTTGACGTTCAGAGGTTTGGAAAGATAATCCTGAAATCCTGCCTGTATATAAGTTTCTTTCGCTCCGGCAATGGCATTCGCCGTCAGCGCAATAACCGGAACCTCCAGTCCCGCCTCCCGCATTTTCTGCAGCGTCTCTATGCCGTCCATATCCGGCATCAGATGATCTAACAAGACCAGATGATAATCCTTCTTCTGCACCATTTCCAAACATTGGGCGCCGCTTGATGCCGTATCTATCTGCATCTGCGTACTGCGCAGCAGTCCTGTCAGCACTTTCAGATTCACACTATTATCATCTACTGCAAGAATACATGCTTCAGGTGCCTTGAAGGCAGCGTGATGCGCCTTTCGTTTGCCCAGACTCTGTTTATATTTCTTCTGGAAATCCCCAACCGGCGTATCATCTTTTACCATCTGTCTTATGGAAAAGAAAAAGGCAGAACCTTCTCCGTAAACACTTTCGAATTTCAGTTCACTTCCCATCCGGTGCAGGATCCTCTGGCTGAGCGCCAGTCCCAGTCCGGTTCCTTCAATGTTACGGTTTTCTTTTTCCTCCAACCGCTGAAACGCCGTAAACAGCTTCTGCTTATCTTCTTCTTTAATACCCTTTCCGGTGTCTGATACGCGGACCCGCAGTTCAATTTCATCTTTCCCCATACGCTCCCCAGACATTTCCAGTGTAATCTGCCCTTTGCTTGTGTATTTGACTGAATTGGTCAATAAGTTCGTGATAACCTGACGCAATCTCACCTCATCACCATACAGACCATCCGGAATATCCTCTTGTATTTTTAACTTCAGGGTCAGATTCTTCTTCTCCGCCCTTACCTTCACCATATTCACTAAGTCGTTGAGCAGCGTGCACATGCGGTATTGCACCGGAATGATCTCCATTTTGCCGCTTTCAATTTTGGAGAAATCCAGAATATCATTTACCAATGAGAGCAAAACCTGTCCGGAATCCTGAATCTGGTAAGCATAGCCCTTGATCTTCTCATCCTGACATTCGCGGATGATCAGTTCATCCATGCCAAGGACGCCATTGATCGGCGTTCTGATCTCATGGGACATATTGGCAAGGAAGGTACTCTTGGCACGGTTGGCATAGATTGCCTGTTCTCTTTCCCGGTTTTGCTTGATCAGTTCGCTGATATCTGCATATGTGATCACCGCCACATAGAAGAGGAAACCTGTGTTATACAGAAATGACGGTGACGCCATATTGGACAGCCGCGACATGTTCATACAAACAAAACTTAAAATGCCGCTTAAAATTAACAATGTGACCGCTATAAAGAAGAATTTCAATTCTTTGCCATAGCCATCCTTCACGTCTCTGATGATCGTCATGATAACAGCAGTAAAATGAATGATTACCAGAGTGTAAAATATACCTGTCATATCGTTCAGATCAACAATATCAAGTATCTGCAATACTATACTGACCACCGTATTAGCTACAAATAAAATGCAGATACCCACATAATATTTATTATACCTTTTCTTCTGGATAGCATTGTTTAGGAGCGCCATCGGAACCGGCAGCAGCAAGATGCTCACTCTGGTCAGGAACTCCAATGCCGTCAGATTCTTAAAAAAAAGTTGTCTGACCTCATTGCCCGAAATCTGAAGTCCCGCCAGCAAAAGGGCAGACAGACCCAAATAGCCCAGATTGCTATGCCAGCCGCGCATGATATGAAACACAAAATCTATCAGTACAAACAGCAGTCCTAATGCAGCAATCAATGTCACAAAAATAAAACTTGGCATATATTTCAGATTCAGATAACTGTAAATGCTTTCCTGCGTTCCGTAAAGAATACTTCTTATCTTTAGTGTTTTTTCATTTCCTGCACCGTGGTAACGAATCATAACTTCTTTGCCGGCATCACTGCTGAACAGATTGACAAGCAGCATCGCCTCCGGCGTCGTCCTGCCGAACGCCCTGAAATCCGCTGTATCTAAAACGGCCCGCTCTTTACCGTCTACATAGACGTCAATGGCAGTACGATATCCGTAAATTAAAACAGACTCCGCCTCCTGCATAGAGGAAGGCATGGTTTTGACGATCGTCACATATCCCTGCTCATCTGTTTCAATGTCTGCGGGCAGACTGATTTCTTTACGGCTTCCATCCGCCGCTTCCACTTTCCAGCCCTCTATGTAATCACACTGTGTCCCCGCACCGATTTTATAATTTTCTTCGGACAGCATACTGTATATAACAGCAAAGCAGGCCACAACAAACAACAGCAGATATATCATTCCCATCAATATTGTACTGCCTTTGATTTCCCATTTCTTGTTCATACGTTATCCTTCTTGCTTTTTCTCTCGCCAAACTAACCCGTTCATATATTGGGATTATATCACACTATTTTTATATTTTCATCCTATGTATTCGCCACATCATTTCCGCCTTTTATTCTCTGAACGAAAAAGCGCACCACCTGTATTCTCCTGATTCCCTCATACAATACAAAGGTCATAATCATCCCGATCAAAATACCGCTTCGACCATCCGATGATTGCAAGCACAGCCTCTGAAGCGGACCGGATCAATAAAAAAAGCCCCAAGAATATCCAATTCTTGGAGCTTGATTCGCAATAATGTTATCTCTTCGAAAACTGCGGAGCACGACGGGCTGCTTTGAGGCCGTATTTCTTTCTTTCTTTCATACGTGGATCTCTTGTTAAGTAGCCAGCCTTCTTTAAAGTCGGTCTGTAATCAGGATCTGCCTGAAGAAGCGCTCTCGCGATACCGTGTCTTACGGCGCCTGCCTGACCTGTATATCCGCCGCCCTTTACCGTAACGATAACATCGAACTTGTCAACTGTTTCTGTAGCTGCCAAAGGCTGACGAACGATAACTTTTAATGTCTCTAATCCAAAATAATCATCAATACTTCTCTTATTGATTGTGATTTCGCCCTTACCGGGTACTAAATAAACTCTGGCGATAGATTTTTTTCTTCTGCCGGTTCCGTAATATTTTGCTGTAGCTGCTTTAGCCATTTCTATTTTCTCCTTTCAGTCCTTGTGAATTAAAATGTTAATACTTCCGGTTTCTGTGCTGCATGCTGATGTTCCGGTCCTGCATACACATGAAGTTTTGTGTACATTTGTCTTCCCAAAGGTCCTTTTGGAAGCATGCCTTTTACTGCATACTCTACAACTCTCTCAGGATGTTTCTGCATCATCTCTTTTAAGGTAGTCTCTTTCATACCGCCTACATAATCAGAGTGATGATAATAAATCTTCTGTTCTAACTTCTTACCTGTTACTTTTACCTTTTCAGCATTGATAACGATTACATAATCACCTGTATCAATGTGAGG
>CAZPSD010000159.1:0-4007 GCA_964589055.1 uncultured Bacteroides sp. | reverse complement strand
AAAACAAGAATCCTGTACACTCAGATAATGGAAAAATTAAAGTTTACGGGTATTGCCAAAAGGAGCAGCTTTCACAAGCCGCTCCTATCTGATTCTATGCTTAAGGAATTAGTTCAAATCACTACTTAATACAATGTATTATATTCTTCTTGAGTCATCACTTTAAACTTATATGCTATTTTCACACCACTGCCATCCGTCGCTGCCAAGGTAACTGTCACAGTTCCGGGTTTCCGCGGCGTAAAATAGAAGGTTCTATTAGTGGCTGTCACTTCCAAAACCTTACTGTTAGAAGACGTTGCCGAAATATATCCGCCGTATATATCAGTAGCAATACCATAGGCATACATCCTTTGTACACCATCATCACTGTCTTCCAACACAGGAAAATCATATACCTGTTGATATTTTTTCTTACCTATCGTCACATAAGGAAGAAGCGGAGCCGTATCACCATTACTGGTCTTATAAACTAAATACACATAAGTTGCCGCGGGCACAACCTCCACTTTATAAGTTGCACTCGTACCGCTTCCATCTTTTGCTGTTGCGGTTACGGTAAAGATCGTATATAGACTCTTGTCTTTTTGCGCAGTCACCTTACCCGAGGAACTAATGGATACTCCGCTGTCCTTATCTGCATTGATACTCCATGTTACTCCCTTATTGGATACAGCACCGTATTCTGTCTCCAAAGTTGCACACAACTGTATACTCTTCCCTGATACAACAGCCATATTATAGTATGTTCCTCCGGAAGCGGTAATCGTTTTAGAGGAAATATTAACCTTCGACACCGGATTAACAACTGTTACCGTACAAATTGCCTTCTTCTTACTACCATCAGTCGCCGATAATGTAATGGTTGCTTTACCGGTTGATTTACTGCCCGCAGTCAATGTTACCGCCCCTGTGGTCTTATTCACAGAAGCACTAACCAATGCAGGATTACTGCTCGTCACCTCATACGCTGTCTTATTAGCACCATCTGATCCGGTAATTACAGCATACAAGGTCGCCATTGAAGGCGCTGTAGTAATTGCTGTACCTGATCTGAATAATGTTAATTTACTTATATTTGTTTTTGAATCAAGATTTTCTTTAATTTCTGTTTTCGTAATACCGCCGCTGACTGTTACGGCACAGGTTGCTTTCTTATTGCTGCCATCAGTTGACGCTATTACTACATTTGCTTTACCATACATCTCGCCCGTGGCAGTAAGCTGAATCGTAACCACGCCATTCTCACTGCTTTGAACGGCTGCTTTTACAATAGACTCATTACTGCTCGTTACCGTATATGCATTCGGATCAAAGTCTGTTGATCCCTTGACTCCATTGAGAGTCGCCTTAATTGTCGCTGTATTGCTTCTCTGCGAATCAATAGATTTTGTATACAGCGTAGTCTTTGTTGTATCCAACTTAATCTCACCAATAGCTCCGCTGCATATTTTCACTGTCTGAGTTGCCGCAGCGCCTTTTCCATCGGCTGCTGTCGCTGTTACCGTATAGGTTCCCGCAGGTGCATCTGCCTTGGTTGTTATCTTGCCGTTAGACGAATTGATGCTCACAGCAGGTTTCTTGGGGTCAATGCTTACGCTGTTATCATTCGGGCTGATACTCCACTTAATATTTTTATTTGCCGGTTTCGCAGGCGTAATTGCTGCTTTGAGCGCCATGCTCTTTCCCGCCGCCAATGTAAGATCCGTATTTCTTCCCTGACTATCGGTTATGGTAAGCCCCGTAACCCCCTGCTTTACGGTGATATTGATGGCCGCCTTCTTATTGCCGTTGTCATTAGCTTTCGCCGTAATCGTAGCCGTTCCGGCTGTTTTCGCGGTAACCACACCGGTCTGTGCATTTACCTCGGCAACTGCCGGTTTACTGCTCGTCCATACTACGTAATCTGCCAGTTTAGTTTTGTCGATTTCTGCCTGCTGCCCTTCTGCATTCTTTGCTTTAGCGGTCAGGAATTGCGCCAATGATAATGTAGGTTCGGCAGCTTCCTTTGTAATCCATAATTCTTTCGTTGCGTTTTTATCGAACACAAGACTCTGAATCGCGGTACCCGCTTCTACAACCTCAATCGGATACGTAACTGATTTTCCACCGCCGTCCTGTGCCGTAACAATTACTTGATAAGTCCCGGCATCCGCATTTGCCGTTGCAGTAACTTTACCTTTCTGATCAATCTTTATCTTTGCAGTGTCAACAGCCCCGTCTGCCTGAGTCTGTATATCCCAGGTAACCTTTTTATTGCTCGCATAGGTCGGCGTGACCGCCGCAGCAAGAGAAATCGTTTTGCCCTTCTCAACCTTCACCGGACCCGAAATTGTGATATCTGTCACATACGGAGATAAAGTATAGGTCTGGGATTTTACGGCACTGACCACACCGCTTTCATTAACCGCAAACGCTTTCACGGTGCCTTTGGCCGTCTGGGAACAATCCAATGTGAATGTCGTCGTATTATCACCCACAAATGTTGTATTTGTATCCGGCTCTCCATCCTGATATACAGGATTCTTACCGTTTGTGGTATAACATAATTTCATGCCTCCCTGCGCTTTAATCGTTACCTCTACCGACTGCTTATCCTCCGATAGTCCGATGCTTATCGTTGGTGCATTAGGCTTTGTTGCTGCTGTGGATAAATTAAATACTTTTGTCAAACTTGTGATACCGGAACCCATCCCTGATCCGGACACTTTAACCGCGTTCTTTTTCATCAGGATTTCCAGAGCATCCACTCTGTCAGAGCCGGCAGCTGTAATCATACCGGAAGAGAGAATGACTGCCGCCTCGCCTGTCGCAACCGGACATGCCATAGATGTACCGGAAAGCAATGCATAACTTGATGTACTGGCGTTATAGGTAGACTTTATATCTACGCCCGGCGCACTTAAATCTACCCAGGAACCGTAAGTAGAAAAGGACGCTCTGCCATTTCCATTGTCCGTAGCAGCAACGCAGATGATATGATCATAGCATGCAGGATATTCCACTGTGGATATTCCATCGTTACCTGCAGCAACAAAGACAGCTATCCCCTTATTGTATGCCTCTGTTATAATATCCTGCATAGTCTGATTGTATCCCGGACCGCCAAGACTCATATTGATAAGATCTACGTTTTCGTCAATCGCCGCCTTAATTCCCTGATAAATTTGATCATCAGTACCGCTGCCGTTTTGATCTAAAACTCTAATATTATAAAGCGTTGCATCAGGCGCAATACCTGCTCCGCCTTTTCCATTATTTCTTTTGGCTCCGATAATACCTGCTACATGGGTACCATGTCCATTTTGGTCTGTCGCCGAACTGCTGTTCGTCTTATCAATACTTTTTGCAATATTTAAATCTTCATGAGTATCCAACACGCCGCTATCCAGCACGGCAACCTTCACCCCGCTGCCGGTATAGCCTTCCTCCCATGCATAGGGAGAGCCTACCGTTACATGATGCCATTGGTAATTTGTACCATATGTCGGATTTAAGTAAGGATCCGGCGCTGCCGCCTGCGCATAGGCATCCAACGCAGAATCATTTTCTTCCATTTCATACTCTGTCTCTTCAATCTCAATCTCACTAATGTCTTCTACAAAGGCATATCGATAATAGTTAGGCCATACCGCCGGCAGATTTGTCTCAGCAGACGCTGCCGCCTCCACAGCGTCACAAACGCTTGTATCTTCATCCAATTCCATTACAAGAAGCTCATTCTCGTAGCTGACAATTTCTGCATCATATGCTTCCGCAATTAATTCTGCTTCTTCACGGGAGTCAACAACTGTCATAATTTGTTTTTCTACGTATGCTACTCCCTCATCCTCTTCACTGACATCTCCTGCATTACTTGCCAATACTGTTTTTTCTGCTTTCTGTGCAGAAGTCAGACAATATGTATCCGGCATTCCCGTGAACCCCAGTAACTCGTCCTCGTTTTCATCGATCTTTTCCTGAATCTCTTCCTCAGCTTCTTCTAAATCTCCTTCTTCTGTTTCCTC
>CAZPSD010000158.1:0-4169 GCA_964589055.1 uncultured Bacteroides sp. | reverse complement strand
GACATGAAATAAGTTGGCGGACTTATACTTAAATTGATGAATGAAAATGTATATTCCGCCAACTTATGAATGGATGGCTGAACTGTTACGTTTTTTTCTGCTATATTTATTTCTTTTCGTTGATATGTTATACTACTAGTGATATAGGATACGCTTTAAAATTATTAAATTCAAATTTTATATTTCAACTGTTATTTAAATTTGCAAGTTATCCTGCGCAGAATTTTCAGAATATTTCATGATTTGTGAGAAAGGAACAAACAAATGGCTGGCTCAACATTCGGAAACATTTTTCAGATTACTACATGGGGCGAATCCCACGGTGCCGCACTTGGTGTCGTAGTAGACGGCTGTCCCGCAGGACTTGCTTTAAGTCCTGACGATATTCAGCCTTATTTAAACAGGCGCAAACCAGGACAAACCAGAATTTCCACTCCCCGCAAGGAAGCCGATGAAGTGGAGATTCTCTCCGGCACTTTCGAAGGCAGGACGACCGGCACGCCCATCTCCATGCTGGTGCGCAATACTTCCCAGCGCTCTGCGGACTACAGCGAAATTGCAAACTACTACCGCCCCGGACATGCCGATTATTCCTTCGACGCGAAGTTCGGTTTCCGCGACTACCGTGGTGGAGGTCGTTCCTCCGGCAGGGAAACTATTGGCCGGGTGGCTGCAGGCGCCATAGCGTCTAAACTGCTGTCCGAATTCGGTATCAAGCTTACTGCTTATACTTTATCGATAGGACCGATCAGTATTGATATGGAGCATTTCGACAAGAGCGCCATTTTGGAAACTCCTACCTGCATGCCGGATCGTGAGGCATCTGTTTATGCCGAGCAATATCTTGCCGACCGGATGCGGGAATATGATTCCGTAGGTGGTACAGTTGAATGTGTAATAGACGGTGTGCCTGCCGGGCTGGGCGATCCCGTATTCGGGAAGCTGGATGCTAATCTTTCTAAAGCGATTATGTCTATCGGCGCCGTTAAGGCTGTGGAAATCGGCGATGGTATCGAAGTTGCCACGCGGCACGGTTCCGAAAACAATGATCCTTTCCGTATGAAAGACGGAAAGGTAACCAAAGCTACCAATCATGCCGGCGGCATCTTGGGCGGTATTAGCGACGGCTCTCAGATTATACTGCGGGCTTATATCAAACCTACCCCTTCTATCTTCTCCACCCAGCAGACCGTCAATAAAGCCGGAGAAAATATTGATATCGCCATTAAAGGACGCCACGATCCTATTATTGTACCCAGAGCCGTGGTTGTCGTGGAATCCATGGCGGCACTCACCATTCTGGATGCGTTGCTTATGAATGCGACGGCAAAACTAGATAATCTAAAGAAAATCTATGGCGTGTAATTTTATTCCCGCACCCCATACGGCTGGATTCCAGGCGTTTCCTTCAAAACAGGAAGCGTCTGGGTCTTCTTTTGTAATGCTTCATAAATATTTTCCCCAGAGACTTTTCTTTTAGAAATTATCCAAAAGTTCCAAATAGAAATTATGGTAATCTTTTCTATGTTCTTTTTCAAACTGAATCGCAGTCTTAGGATGCTGGTTTAAAATACCTGTCAACAAATACGGAATATCATATCCCCATACAACACCGGACTCACGCAGCGGAACCATATAACTCTCAATAAACTGCAGCAACGGATTGATGTTGTATTTCGGGTTTTTCAAAAAACCAAGCAATATCTCGCTCGGGCAGTTGCCACAGCCTCTTCCCATGCCGCTGACCGTTGCATCCAGATAACAAACGCCGCCGATAACCGCCTCTATTGTATTGGCAAATGCCAGCTGCTGGTTGTTGTGTGCATGAATTCCGACTTTTTTGCCATATTTGCCTGCTATCTCCAGATATCTCTGTGCAAGTGAACCGACCTGCTCCGGATAAAGAGAACCATAGCTGTCCACCAGATAAATTGTTCCGACGCTGCTCTTGCATAAAAGTTCCAGCGCAGCATTGATATCCTCTTCATTTGATTTGGAAATAGCCATGATGTTGACTGTTGTTTCATATCCTTTCTTCGTACAGTCTTCTATCATCTCAATCGCCGCCGGAATCGTGTGAATGTAAGTTGCCACCCTGATCAGATCAATGGGACTATCCTTTTTATTCAGGATATCTTTCTTATAATCACAGCGACCTACATCTGCCATAACAGAAATCTTCATGTCTGTCTTATTATCACCTACGATTTCCCTGATGTCTTTATCGTTACAGAATTTCCATTTGCCGAATTTATTGACATCAAACATTTCCTTCGATGCCTTGTAGCCAAATTCCATATAATCTACCCCTGCCTTGATATTTGCATGGTATAACGCTTTGACAAACTCATCGGTAAAGAAAAAGTCATTTACCAAACCGCCATCACGTAATGTACAGTCGAGCACCATAATATCCGGTGCGTAAGACATCAATGTTCTTCCTTCTGCTCTCATAGTATTGCTCCTTCTTTCTTGTATTTATTTTCATAATCGGTGCAAGCTTTAGAATTTTTCCTGCACTATCCTACAACAATCTTCTTAAAGTTTTTCTTGCCTTTCTTCAGAATAAACTCTTCCGCGGCAATTTCCTCTTTCGTATAAACAGTCTTGATGTCTGCAACTTTCTCTCCTTTCACAGAGACACCGCCCTGCTCTACCGCACGGCGGGCATCGGAACGTGAAGATGCGAGTCCGCCTGCCACCAATATACCTAATATATCAATCCTTCCATCCATAAACTGTTCATCGGCAAGTGTCACTGTCGGCATATTTTCCGAGCTTCCGCCGCCTGCAAAAAGTGCCTTGGCTGCTTCTTGCGCTTTCTTCGCCTCTTCTTCTCCGTGTACCAGATTGGTAAGTTCGTAAGCCAAAATCTCCTTCGCCCGGTTTAACTGGCTTCCTTCCCACTGATCCATCTCGTCGATCTGTTCAAGCGGCAGGAAAGTAAGCATTCTCAGACATTTTAAAACATCGGCATCATCTACATTTCTCCAATATTGATAAAATTCAAAGGGTGAAGTCTTATTCGGATCAAGCCACACTGCGCCTTTCTGGGTCTTACCCATCTTCTTGCCTTCGGAATTCATCAGAAGGGTAATTGTCATGGCATAAGCATCCTTGCCAAGTTTACGGCGAATCAGATCCGTACCGCCCAGCATATTACTCCACTGGTCATCTCCGCCGAACTGCATGTTACAGCCGTATCTTTCATACAACTGCATAAAATCGTAACTCTGCATGATCATGTAATTAAACTCTAAAAAGCTTAAACCCTTCTCCATTCTCTGCTTGTAACACTCTGCGCGAAGCATATTATTAACGCTGAAGCATGCACCGATATCGCGGATAAATTCTACATAATTAAGGTCTAACAGCCAGTCTGCATTATTGACCATCAGTGCCTTGCCTTCAGAGAAATCGATAAATCTGCTCATCTGTTTTTTAAAACACTCGCAGTTATGTTCAATCGTTTCCTTTGTCATCATGGTACGCATGTCGCTTCTGCCGGAAGGATCGCCGATCATTGCCGTACCGCCGCCGATCAATGCGATCGGTTTGTTTCCTGCCTCCTGTAATCTCTTCATCAGGCACAGCGCCATAAAATGCCCTACATGCAGACTGTCAGCGGTCGGATCAAAGCCAATATAAAAAGTTGCCTTTCCATTATTGATCAAATCACGGATTTCATCTGCATCAGTTAACTGTGCAAGAAGCCCTCTTGCCTGAAGTTCTTCGTAAATTCCCATTTTGTTCTTTCCTTTCCTGCTTATTGTTTTTCGCATTTTCCATACATGCAAAAAACCTCATCCTATTCACATAGGACGAGGTTCAATCTCGTGTTACCACCTAAATTCACAGACAATTCACATTATCTGCCTCACTAAGTACAATTCTGAAAGATAGTAAAGATTCATGTGATATCTTCAAAATGATACTCATCTGCTGTAACGTGCAGCCCACGTCATAACCTACTAGGATATCCATTCTGTCATAAAGCTCCAAGATGTATTCATAGAAAATTTCCCGTGCGCCTCTCATCAACCGGCTGCTTTCTGTACATTTCATAATCTACTACTTGTTCTTATCAACGCCAATATAATGTTTACTGTTTTTAATTTATATGAAATCCAGTCTTTTGTCAACCACTAATTTCTTCCATCATATCATTG
>CAZPSD010000157.1:0-4180 GCA_964589055.1 uncultured Bacteroides sp. | reverse complement strand
GGACAAACGGTTTTCAAGACCGCCTCGTTATGACCACTTCGATACCTCTCCATGTTCGCTTTGCGCTTGCTCTCTCAATCAGCGCAAGGATAATTCTAGCAAAAAAGGGATTCAGTGTCAACATCTTTTTTCTAAAAATGAAAAATGAAAAATGACTTATCCACGGTTTAAAAATGCCTCAGCTATGTACAAATCCTCAGGGGTAGTAATTTTTATATTTTCATAAGAACCTTTTACCAATTTAACGGAATGCCCCAACAATGTTTCCGCCACCATGGCATCATCGGTAATCTTTATTCCTCTTACTGCCAGTTCTTCTTTTTGCAGCATCAGTCTGCTATAAGCATCCGTAATCAATTGAATATCAAAAACCTGGGGTGTCTGAATCTGCCAAACCATACTGCGGTCCGGCGTCGAGACGGCAAAGCCATCGGCATCCGCCAGTTTGACCGTATCCTTGACCGGCATCCCCACTACGCAGGCATGCGTTTCCATTACCGTCCGATAGCTTCTTTCTATCATTTTTTCCGTCAAAAAAGGTCTGGCGCCGTCATGGATAAATACGTAACCGTCTTTGTTTGGCGCTTTCATATCTCCATCCGCAATGAATTTTAAAGCATTGTAGACAGAATCATAGCGTTCTGCGCCGCCTGCCACAATCGTATCTACTTTATGAAAAGCGTAACGCTCCACAATCTCTTTTTGCACATAGGCAATATCTTCCGCGCCGGTCACTAAGATACAATCCTCTATAATAGAAGATTTTTCTATCGTGTGCAGTGCATACCAGATCAGAGGTTTGCCATTTAACGGCATAAACTGCTTGGCTACATCACTCTGCATTCTCTTTCCGCTTCCCGCCGCCAAAAGAACGGCGGTGCATCTTTTCTTATCCATGGATTCTCCCTTCCTCAAGCATTTCAATCTCACGCAAAAGCTTTTTCTCTGCATATGCATGCAATTTCCCGGATATGCATATTCATTGCCGTTCAGCTGTCTTGAGAAAAAGCTGCCCGTAATGTTCCAAGACACATTACAGGCAGCATACTTTGTATCATAAACCTCCGTTGCTCAGTCTGCCGATTATATAAGCATTGTACAGGTAGTGTTCCGCCGGCAAACCGGTATATTCGTATATTTTTCAATCCGCATCAAATAAACTGCATTCCGAAATGGTTATCTTTCTCCCAATTTCAGGTTCGGCGCCGCATTCAAATCATACCCATGCCGCACGCCTTTAATATATTCATAATAGCCTGCCGCACCGATCATAGCCGCATTATCGGTACAGAGAATCGGTGACGGATGATAAAATGCAATACCGCGCTCTCTGCATGTTTTCTCCAAGGTTCCCCTTAGGGAAGAGTTGGAAGCTACGCCTCCGGCAATAGCAAATTTTTTCATGCCGCACTCCTTCACTGCCTGCATGGAGTGCTCCACCAGCACGTCCACCACTGCTTTCTGAAAAGAAGCCGCCACATCAGCCTGACAGACCTCAATTCCTTTCATTTCACAGGAGTTTAAATAATTGAGTACAGCCGATTTTAATCCGCTAAAACTGAAATCGTAAACCGCATCTGCCACTTTAGCACGGGGGAACGGGATTGCATCCGGATTGCCTTCTTTAGACACTTGATCAATCTTCGGTCCGCCGGGATAGCCCAGTCCGATAGCTCTTGCCACTTTATCAAAGGCTTCTCCCGCCGCGTCATCCCTGGTTCTCCCTAAAATCTCATACTCGCCGTAATCTTTCACCACTACCAGATGAGAATGCCCACCTGATACAACGAGACAGACAAAGGGCGGTTCCAAATCAGGATTTTCTATGTAATTCGCACTGATATGTCCTTCAATATGATGCACGCCGACCAAGGGAATCCCCGATGCAAAGCTGATCGCCTTTGCCGCCGAAACGCCTACCAGCAGCGCGCCGACCAGTCCGGGACCGTAAGTCACCGCAATGGCATCCATATCCTGAAGTTTCTTGCCTGCCGTCTGTAACGCTTCTAAAATTACCTGATTTATTTTTTCGATATGTTTACGGGAGGCGATCTCCGGAACCACGCCGCCGTATAATGTATGCAGATCAATCTGGGACGATATGATATTGGACAAAACCTCTCTGCCGTTCTTAACAACTGCTGCTGCAGTTTCGTCACAGGAGGTCTCAATCGCCAAGATTGTCACATCTTTCTGTTTCATACTTCCTCCATGTCAGAGCAGTTTACTGCGATCATGGCATATCTGAGGCTCTGACTCAAATTGCCGGTTGATAATCTCCGTTTCTGAGCGCCTTGCCGCAAAGAGGCGGTGCAAATTCATTCAACAAGTTCCCATCCCAGGATCTTCCAATGGCCGTCCTCGTCCTGTCGGAGTACGAACTGCTCCATGGAAGCAATGACGCCGGCGCTGCCCGTCTGCTTCAGGTTAAAGGTACAGTACATTCTGGCGCAGGAATATCCATTTTCCGTAAAATAGTCCACATCGGTACTTGCGGGAATCTCATAGCTGTATATCGTGTAATTATTATTTTTCATATCCGCGATATCGCTGCGGAGATCTTCCATATATTCTTCCTGCGTCTTATTGGCGATCAGCTCATCATCATACAATTCCTGAATCTTTAATGCCAATGCTTCCAGTTCCTCTTCTGTGTACTCTTCATTATAAAAACATTTGGTGATCTCACCGAAACCTTTGAGCACTTCCTTCGGAGTAGGCGGGTAACTGCGTTCCCAATCTTTCAGCAGGACATTCTGTACCGCGGTAGTGACCACCGCTTCTTCCTCTGCAGTTTTTTTCTTATTGCTCACATAATAATAGTATCCCAAGACAATGGCTGCAAGGATCAGCGCGATAACAACAATTTTAACCGTCTTTGCTTTGTTCATACCTGTACCTGCACTCCTTTCTTTACCTTACCTGCTGCTTTTCTCACCCCACTCTTCTCCCAATCACGCTTCGCCTGACTGACGCATCTCTTCTGCACTCTATTCTTCCTCAAATAAGAGATCCACGCTTCTGCCGTCTTTTGCTGCAATGGAATTGGGAAAAATTTTCCGCACTTCCTGCATGTACTCTTCCGGACGGATCATGGAAGGACTGTAATGGGTCAACCACATTTCTTTTACACCCGCTTTCTTGGCAAGCTCCGCCGCCTCGTAAAACGTCATGTGTTTGTATTCTTTTGCCTTCTGCTTCTTCTCCGGCTCTCCATACATCCCTTCACAGATAAAAAGATCGGCGCCTATCGCATTTCTAGCGATACTCTCCGTGGGCCTGGTATCCGTACAGTAAGTAACCTTGAGTCCTTTTCTGGGTTTGCCCAGCACCATATCGGGCGTAAAAATCCTTTCTTCTGTCTCTATTGTCTCACCTTTTTGCAGTCTGCTCCAGTAATTTCTGGGAATGTTGGATTCCATTGCCCTGTTCACATCAAACCTGCCAATGCGCTCTAT
This sequence comes from uncultured Bacteroides sp., assembly GCA_964589055.1. Taxonomy (GTDB): domain Bacteria; phylum Bacillota; class Clostridia; order Lachnospirales; family Lachnospiraceae; genus UBA3282. Next base: position 722 of record CAZPSD010000157.1, on the reverse strand, counting down.
CACGATATTATAGCCATAGCAGACAACATTGTGATTGACTTTATAGGCATCGATCCGGAACCCGTCGAAGCTGAGAGACTGTTCCGCTTCGGTTAATTCAAAACATTTAATTTCAAAAGGAAGTTCCGGTGCGATCACTCTTAAGGACTGTACCACCTTAGCCAGACCTTTCGGTCCCACCAAAAGAAGCGGTTCTGTCCGTTCGGCATTGCCCATCGTAAGAAGCATGCCCGGCAGCCCGCTGATATGGTCAGCGTGAAAATGGGTAAAACAGATCACATCAATGGGTTTGGGACTCCATCCCTTCTCCTTCATGGCGATCTGTGTACCTTCGCCGCAATCAATCAATATGCTGGTTCCGTTATACCTCGCCATCAGCGACGTAAGCCACCGATGAGGCAGGGGCATCATCCCCCCTGTTCCCAGTAAGCAAATATCTAACATGTGTACTCCATTCTGTCCGGTACGGATAGTTTAGAGCAGTTCCTTTCTATCCCATTTTTCAACGGGAATCCGGAATCTGGCGATCATCTTCTGATAACACTCTTCACAGAGATCAAATCTGTCGCATTCTCCATCTCTTAAACCGAAAAAACCGAAATTATGCTCTATATGAATGCATTCTTCTTTCAGAATTCCGTTTTCTACCAATAATTCTTTGCGGCAGCTATTGCAAACTACCGTGACTAATTCTGTTCCTTTTTCATCTAAATAAACGCGCA
>CAZPSD010000156.1:0-4180 GCA_964589055.1 uncultured Bacteroides sp. | reverse complement strand
TTTTCAGAAATAAAAAAGCAGATTTCCATTCCGCTGGTGGCTGATATTCATTTTGACTATAAGCTGGCGATTGCTGCCATGGAGAACGGAGCCGATAAAATCCGTATCAATCCGGGCAACATCGGAAACCGTGAAAAAGTAGCGGCGGTGGTAGCGGTTGCCAGGGAACGCAATATTCCGATCCGCGTGGGAGTTAACAGCGGTTCCTTAGAACGTGAACTGGTGGAGAAATACCATGGCGTGACTGCGGAGGGAATCGTGGAGAGCGCATTGGATAAAGTGCGGATGATTGAAGAGTTAGGCTATGACAATCTGGTCATCAGCATTAAATCCTCTGATGTTTTAATGTGCGTAAGAGCGCATGAGATATTGACCGAGAAGACCGATTATCCGCTGCACGTGGGGATCACCGAGTCCGGTACCGTGATAAGCGGCAATATTAAGTCAGCTATAGGCTTAGGCATTATTTTAAATCAGGGCATCGGCGATACGATCCGTGTGTCTCTGACCGGCGACCCGGTGGAAGAGATCAAGTCTGCAAAGCTGATCTTACGGACACTGGGACTGCGCAAGGGCGGCATTGAAGTCGTATCCTGCCCAACCTGCGGCAGAACCCGCATTGATCTGATCGGTCTTGCCAATCAGGTAGAAGCTATGGTGGCGGATATTCCGTTAGATATTAAGGTGGCTGTTATGGGCTGCGCCGTGAACGGACCGGGAGAGGCAAAGGAAGCGGATATCGGAATTGCAGGCGGTTTGGGAGAAGGACTTTTGATCAAGCGCGGCGAAATTGTGAAGAAAGTACCGGAAGACCAGCTGTTAAATGTTCTGCGGGAAGAATTGCTGCATTGGGGCGAGTAACAGACTCGGCCGAACGTTTTACCGCAGGCGGAGAGAAAGGCATGGTTACTGATGGCAAAGAAGTTTGTTGATGTATTTCCAACGTTAAAACTGGATACGGGATTGAAAGACTTGTTTGAACAGGTCACGGTGGAGAAAGTGACTGCCACCAAACGGAAGGATTTTCTGCGCGTTTATATTTCCGCTGAGTGCCTGATCCGGAAGGAAGACATTTATAAGGTAGAGCATGAGATCAAGAAACAGTTTTTCCCGAATACATCAATCATCATTAAATTCTATGAACATTTTAGTCTGTCGGCGCAGTATAATCCGGAGAAACTGATGGATGTTTACCGGGAGAGTATCCTGCTGGAATTGAGAGAATACTCTCCGGTAGAGTATAATCTGTTTAAAAAGGCGGATATTTCCTTTGAGGGAAACCGCCTGCTGCTGACTGTGGAAGATACGGTACTTGGTAAGAGTAAGGCAGAGGAACTGATCCGTATTCTGGAGAAAATCTATAATGAGCGCTGTAATATGCCGGTGGAGGTTATTGTCGGCTATAAAGAGCGGGCAGAGGGTAAATATAAGGAAGAAGACGAGCACAGACTTGCCATGCAGGCGGCGGAGATTGCGGCAAGGGCAGGTTATGCAGTCTCCGGAAAGGCTTCGGACATCTCAGGCTGGAATGAACCGGCAGAGAATGCAAGAGAGAAGATGGCTCCGGGCAGGGAAGGTGACTGGAACAAAAGGGATGACAAGCAGGATGCAAGGCGCGCCGTGAAACGTTCCGACAATCCTGACGTATTATACGGCAGGGATTTTGATGAGGAAGCAATGCCTATGGAGGAGATCGTAGGCGAGCTGGGTGAAGTGGTGATCCGCGGCAAGATCCTCAATATGGATAAGAGAGAGATCAGGAACGAGAGGACGATTCTGATCTATGATGTCACCGACTATACGGATACCATGACCATCAAAATGTTTGCCCACAATGATCAGGTGGCAGAAATAACAGATGGTATTAAACCGGGAGCCTTTGTGAAGATCAAAGGCATGACGATGATAGATAAGTTTGATCATGAATTGACCATCGGTTCTTTAGTGGGTGTTAAGAAGATACCGGACTTCACTGCTTCCCGGATGGACACCAGTGTCCGTAAGCGGGTGGAGCTGCACTGCCATACGAAAATGAGCGATATGGACGGGGTATCCGAGGCGAAGGATATCGTGAAGCGCGCTTATCAATGGGGACATCCCGCCATTGCCATCACGGACCACGGCGTGGTGCAGTCCTTTCCGGATGCTAATCATGTATGGGAAGATCTGTGGAAGGCAGAGAAAGCGAAACGCAAGGAAGCCGGAGACCCTGATCCTGATAAGCAGGACTTTTTTAAAGTGATCTATGGCGTAGAGGCTTATTTGGTGGACGATCTGCACGAGATTGCCACCAATGAAAAGGGACAGGATTTTAAGCAGGATTTTGTAGTTTTTGATATTGAGACGACAGGTTTTTCCCCGGTGGAGAACCGCATCATAGAGATCGGTGCGGTAAAAGTGTCGGAGGGTAAGATAGCAGATCGGTTTTCGGCTTTTGTCAATCCGGAGGTGCCCATTCCCTTTGAAATAGAGAAGCTTACAAGCATAACAGATGCTATGGTTGTGGATGCTGAGAAGATAGAGACGGTATTGCCTCAGTTTTTAGCGTTCTGTGAAGGTTGTATGCTGGTGGCGCACAATGCCGATTTTGACATGAGTTTTATCATGGAAAACTGTGACAGGCAGGGATTAAATCATGATTTTACTTACATAGATACGGTGGGAATTGCCAGAGTGATGCTGCCTGCACAGGCGAAACATACTTTGGATGCCGTGGCGAAGACGCTGGGAGTTTCCCTGGAGAACCATCACCGCGCCGTTGATGATGCGGAGGCTACCGCGGAGATTTTCGTTAAATTTATTCCGATGATGGAGAAGGATGGCATTACGACTTTGGCGCAGATCAATGAGAAGGGAAAGTGCAGTCCGGCGATCATTAAGAAGCTGCCTACCTATCATGCCATTATTTTAGCGAAGAATAACGTGGGACGCATGAATCTGTATCGGCTGGTGTCCCAGTCCCACCTGACTTATTTTGCCAGAAGGCCCCGCATTCCCAAGAGCCTTTTAAATCAGTACAGAGAGGGATTGATCCTTGGCAGTGCCTGCGAGGCAGGAGAATTATATCGGGCGTTATTGGAAAACAAAGCGGATGCGGAAATTGCCAGGCTGGTGAATTTCTATGACTATTTGGAGATTCAGCCTCTTGGGAATAATAAGTTCATGATAGAGTCCGAGAAGGTAACGAATATTAACTCTATGGAAGATGTCATGGAGATGAACCGTAAGATCGTGCGGCTGGGAGAGCAGTTCCACAAGCCTGTGGTAGCGACCTGTGATGTTCATTTCTTAAATCCGGAGGACGAGATCTACAGGCGCATTATCATGGCGGGACAGGGTTTTCCGGATGCGGATAATCAGGCGCCCCTTTATCTGCGCACCACGGAGGAAATGCTTAAGGAATTCGAATATCTGGGAAGTGACAAAGCGGAAGAGGTAGTTATTACCAACACGAACCTGATTGCAGACATGATCGAGTCTATGTCGCCCGTCCGCCCGGATAAGTGTCCGCCTGTTATTGAAAACAGTGACCGGCAGTTGACAGAGATCTGCTATACCAAGGCGCATGAGCTATATGGGGAGACGCTGCCGCCTGTCGTGGAGGAACGGTTGGAGCGGGAACTGAACTCTATCATATCCAACGGGTTTGCCGTGATGTATATTATTGCGCAGAAGCTGGTGTGGAAGTCTGTGGAGGACGGCTATCTGGTAGGCTCCCGTGGCTCTGTAGGAAGCTCCTTTGTGGCGAATATGGCGGGTATCACGGAAGTTAATTCCTTAAGTCCCCATTACCTGTGTCCGAAGTGTCATTACTATGACTTCGATTCTGAGGAGGTGAAGGCTTACAGCGGCGGCGCCGGATGCGATATGCCGGATAAGAACTGCCCGGTCTGCGGGGAGCCGCTTCGGAAAGAGGGATTTGATATACCTTTTGAGACTTTCCTTGGATTTAAAGGAGATAAGGAACCGGATATCGACTTGAACTTTTCCGGCGAATATCAGAGCAAGGCGCATAAATATACGGAAGTGATCTTCGGGCACGGACAGACATTTCGCGCCGGAACGATCGGTACCCTTGCGGACAAGACCGCTTTCGGCTATGTCAAGAACTACTATGAGGAACGCGGAAAACATAAGCGCACCTGTGAGATCAACCGCATCGTCGCGGGATGTACGGGAA
>CAZPSD010000155.1:0-4196 GCA_964589055.1 uncultured Bacteroides sp. | reverse complement strand
AGAGGCTCGCCTTCTGTAAAATTAGTGCGAATTATTTTTTCCTTTCAAGGCTGATAGTCTGTAAGACAAAAATAAGACCCTGCATCCTTCGATGCAAGGTCTTATTTTTCTATGTCGTAGCTATTTTATTTTGCCCTGTTATAGAATAAATTTCCGTGCCCTACGACACCAAAATTCCTATGGCATCAATTATTGATCGCTGCCTGTGCCGCCGCTAACCGCGCAATCGGCACACGGAACGGTGAACAGGACACATAAGTAAGACCAACCTTATGACAGAATTCAATGGATGAAGGATCTCCGCCGTGCTCACCACAGATACCAAGCTTAATATTCGGTCTGGTCGCGCGCCCCTTCTCTGCCGCCATCTTAACAAGCTGACCTACGCCGTTCTGATCCAATCTTGCAAACGGATCTGACTCATAAATCTTATTCTTATAATAATCACCTAAGAATTTGCCTGCATCATCTCTGGAGAATCCGAATGTCATCTGTGTCAGGTCATTCGTGCCAAAGGAGAAAAACTCTGCCTCTTCTGCGATCTCATTGGCAAGCAGCGCTGCTCTCGGAATCTCAATCATCGTTCCGATATGATACTGAATATCAGAGCCTTTCTCTTTCTTAACAGCCTCTGCTACTTCCACTACGACATCCTTCACGAATTTCAATTCCTTCTTCTCGCCCACAAGCGGAATCATGATCTCGGGAACAATATCATATCCCTTCTCATTCTTTACTTCGATTGCAGCCTCCATAACAGCTCTTGTCTGCATCTTGGCAATTTCCGGATATGTTACGGCAAGACGGCATCCTCTGTGACCCATCATCGGGTTAAACTCATGCAGGGAATCACAGATCTCCTGTACTTCCTCAGCAGTCATCATCATCTCTACTGCCAGATCGTCGATATCATCCTTCTCAGTAGGTACGAACTCATGAAGCGGCGGATCTAAGAAACGGATAGTAACCGGTCTGCCTTCCATTACCTCATAGAGTGCCTTAAAGTCGCCCTTCTGGAACGGAATAAGTGCATTTAATGCTTTCTCTCTCTGCTCTAAAGTTCTTGCCAGAATCATCTGACGGATCTTCGGGATTCTGTCAGGATCAAAGAACATATGCTCTGTACGGCAAAGTCCGATACCCTCTGCGCCGTATTTTACAGCGTTAGCGGCATCTGCCGGGGTATCCGCATTGGTACGGACCTGCAAGGTACGATACTCGTCTGCCCATGCCATGATACGTCCAAAATTACCGCTCACGGTAGCTTCTACTGTTTTAATATCGCCTTTATAAATCTTTCCGGTGGAGCCGTCCAAGGAAATATAATCTCCCTCATGGAACACTTCTCCGCCCAACTCGAATACCTTGTCTTCCTCATTGATCGCGATCTCGCCGCATCCGGATACACACGCCGTACCCATACCACGGGCAACTACGGCTGCGTGGGAGGTCATACCGCCGCGGACGGTAAGAATTCCTTCTGCCGCATGCATACCTTCAATATCCTCAGGAGATGTCTCCAAACGAACTAATACAACTCTTTCCCCTTTTTCATGCGCTGCCTTTGCTTCCTCAGCGGTAAAATACACTTTACCTGCTGCCGCACCGGGAGATGCCGGAAGTGCCTGTCCGATCACCTGACCTGCTTTTAATGCATCTGCATCAAAGGTCGGATGCAGTAACTGGTCTAAAGACTTCGCTTCGATACGAAGCACTGCTTCCTTCGGTGTAATCTTACCTTCATCTACCAGATCACAGGCAATCTGGATCGCTGCGGGAGCAGTTCTTTTACCGTTACGGGTCTGTAAGAAGAATAACTTGCCTTCCTCGATGGTAAACTCCATATCCTGCATATCACGATAGTGATTCTCTAATTTATTGGCAATCGCCATGAACTGCTTATAGCATTCCGGAAGATCCTGTTCCAGTTTCGTGATCGGCTGCGGTGTACGGATACCCGCTACCACGTCCTCGCCCTGTGCATTGATCAGGTACTCACCATAAATACCTTTGGCGCCTGTGGACGGATTTCTTGTAAAGGCTACGCCCGTACCGGAAGTGTTACCCATATTACCGAATACCATCGCCTGCACGTTGACAGCAGTTCCCCAGTCACCCGGAATATCATTCATACGGCGGTATACAATAGCTCTCTCATTGTCCCAGGAACGGAATACCGCTTTTACGGCTTCCATCAGCTGTACCTTAGGATCCTGCGGGAAATCTTCTCCCTTATTCTCTTTATAAATATTTTTAAATCTGACAATGATGTCTTTCAGATCATCCGCGGTCAGATCGGTGTCATACTTGACACCCTTAGAGTCTTTGATCTCGTCCAGGATTCTCTCAAAATATGACTTCGGAATCTCCATAACTACATCGGAGAACATCTGAATAAATCTGCGGTAAGAGTCGTAAGCAAATCTCGGATTACCTGTCTTCTCAGCAAATCCCTCCACCGCAACATCTGTCAAACCAAGATTTAAGATGGTATCCATCATACCCGGCATAGAAGCTCTCGCGCCGGAACGAACCGATACAAGAAGCGGATTCTTTGTATCGCCGAATTTCTTACCCTGCTTCTCTTCCAAATTAGCCAATGCGGCAAAAATCTGACTCTGAATTTCCCCGGAAATCTGTCTGCCGTTATTATAATAATCGGTACAGGCTTCCGTTGTCACGGTAAAGCCCTGCGGGATCGGCAGTCCTAAATTCGTCATTTCTGCCAGATTTGCTCCTTTTCCACCAAGGAGATTACGCATGTCGGCATTGCCCTCTTCAAATAAGTACACCCATTTTGACATAGTTTTCCCTTTTTCCTTCCTTTCCACTTAGTATCCTTTATCGGATTTTGCTTCATAAGCAGCACTACAAAATGCCATAACCGGTATTTTATGGCATTTAACTGCACATCCATGTGCTTTCTTAACATTTTATCATATCTTTTGGAATTTAGCACTGATTTTTTGAGAAAAGTTACTAAAAAATTTATTTCAATTTGATTTTTTTTAGCAAATATTCATTATTTCGTCCTCATTGGACAAAAACTATCAAAAATAAAAATATCGAAATCTCCGCGCATCGCCTCTAAATCCTGCTGGCTCTGAATCGTCCACGCTGCCGCCGGACGGCGGTAAAGTTTATAGCAGATCCTTCTTCCCGGCTCCTTACGAAACTTATGATTATATGCGATAAAGTCAGGCTTTGTCAGGAAATTAAGCAGCAAATGCGCCATAAAAAAATACATCACATGGGTGTAGCCCCCATCTTTGCGGAAGTTGGAAGACAACTGCCCTCTTACCACATCATTGTGATGCCTGCGGAACCACCAAAGCACCATTGGATTAAAAGATTCAATACAGTAAGCGCCCTCATAGGCACGAAGCAGTTTATCAATCTTTTCACAGGAGGACACATCGACGGACTCCGATTTAATTTCCACGATCAGCGGCGTCCGTCCTCTGACCATCGCAAGAAGATCCTCAAAACGGGGAATTTTCTCCCGGGAATCACAGAGTGTAAACCGCTGCAGTTCTTCGTAAGTATACTCCTCAACTTTACCATCCGCGCCGCAGATGCGCTCCAGTTTAAAATCATGAAAAATCACCGGCACGCCGTCTTTTGTTACATGGACATCCAGTTCCATGCCGAATCCCGCCTCTACTGCCTTACGAAATGCCGCCATGGAATTTTCCGGTGCATCCGAGGCATTGTCATGCAGACCTCTGTGAGCAAAATACTCATTCTTAAAAAGTCCTGTGTCCGGACAATGGAATACGCGCGGCATGATCGCCAGCATATATAAAATGATTAAACATATGATAATAACGCATACAGTGAATAATATATCCGATAACATGCTCCGTCTGTGTCCTTACCTGATTATTTCAATTCAGATTATAATACGCTTTACGGAAACTGCAAGCATTTTTCTTTTTCCCTTTTATAAGAAACCGGAACAGGTAATTGCGAAACGCCGTAAGCTGAAACCGCAGCCTGGATTTTCACCTCTCGAATTTTCATTGAAAAAACATTAACTTTGTGTATAATAGTAACAGTGACTGAAAACAGATATTTTATTAAGAAAAAGAAAACAGATCAGGACAGATCATAGATATACTGCTTTTCTGATATGGAGGAATAACATGATACAGGCAAACAATGTAACCTACAGGGTAGGCAAGAAAGCATTATTT
>CAZPSD010000154.1:0-4232 GCA_964589055.1 uncultured Bacteroides sp. | reverse complement strand
ACTCGAACTCAATCGTCCCCGGCGGCTTACTAGTCAAATCATAAACCACCCGGTTAACTCCCTTAACCTCATTGATAATCCGGTTCATCACCGTCTGCAGCACACTCCACGGTATCTCCGCGCTCTCCGCCGTCATAAAGTCAATCGTCTTCACCGCCCGAAGCGCCACCGCATAGTCATAGGTTCTCTCATCCCCCATAACCCCCACGCTGCGCATATTCGTAAGCGCGGCAAAATACTGGTTAATCTCCCGGTCAAGCCCTGCCTTAGCGATCTCCTCCCGGTAAATCGCATCCGCATCCTGCACAATCCGTACCTTCTCAGCCGTAACCTCGCCAATAATACGAATCCCCAGTCCCGGTCCGGGGAACGGCTGTCTGAAAACCAGGTATTCCGGAATGCCAAGCTCTAATCCAACCTTCCGCACTTCATCCTTAAACAAATCCCGAAGGGGCTCAATAATCTCCTTAAAATCCACATAATCCGGCAGTCCGCCCACATTGTGATGGGACTTAATAACGGCGCTCTCGCCGCCCAGTCCGCTTTCAACCACATCAGGATAAATCGTTCCTTGCACAAGGAAATCCACCGCGCCGATCTTCTTCGCCTCTTCCTCGAAGACACGGATAAACTCCTCACCGATAATCTTTCTTTTTTTCTCCGGCTCTTCCACACCGGCTAATTTACCATAAAATCTCTCCTGTGCATTCACACGGATAAAGTTCAAATCATAATTACCATTCGGGCCGAATACTTCCTCAACCTCATCGCCCTCATTCTTACGAAGAAGTCCCTGGTCCACGAAAACACAGGTTAGCTGATTTCCGATCGCCTTCGACAGCAGCACCGCTGCCACAGAGGAATCCACACCGCCGGACAAAGCACAGAGCGCCTTACCGTCTCCCACTTTATCACGGATTGCTTCGATAGACTGCTTTACGAAAGAATCCATCTTCCAGTCGCCCGCACAGCCGCACACTTTATAGACGAAATTTGACAACATTTTCGTTCCCTCTATGGTATGCAGCACCTCCGGATGAAACTGAATCGCATAAAGATTTTTCGCAGGATTCTCCGCCGCTGCCACCGGACAGTCCGCAGTATGCGCGCTGACACGAAATCCCGGTGCAGTCTGAGAAATATAATCGTTATGGCTCATCCAGCAGATGGTCTTCTCAGACACTTCGTCAAACAGCGCACATGCGTTTTCTACCGTAACTTCAATCTTACCATACTCTCTGACCGGAGCCTTCTCAACCTTGCCGCCCAGCACATGCATCATAAGCTGCGCACCATAGCACAGACCCAGTACCGGGATACCCATCTCAAAAAGTTCCGGGGAACAGGTCGCTGCACCCTCTTCATAACAACTGTTAGGACCGCCTGTCAGGATGATCCCCTTAGGGTTCATTTCCTTAATCTTAGACAATTCTGTCTTATAAGAATAAATCTCACAGTAGACATTACACTCTCTGACACGTCTTGCCACGAGTTGATTGTACTGCCCACCAAAGTCGATTACAATGACCGTTTCTCTGTTCATTCTGTAACCTTACCTTTCGTTGTATACTTAATGCTATCTCAACCAATATTATATAAGCCGCATAAATGCTTGTCAAAACATATCATCAAGAAATAAAGGAAAGCAGAAATAAAGAAAAGTAAAAGCATAATTTTCACTCCAATAACCATGCCTTTCTCGCAGCCTGCGAACTTTGGGTTACAGACGCAAATTTGCAAAGGCGGTTTCTCATCTGCGATCATGGCATATTTGAGGTCTTGAACATCGCCCGCTCCCACTTATGTCCGCGGTACCTGATCGTATAGCAAATGCCCCGGAAGGTCCAGTCGATCGTCATGGCGATCCAGACGCCGATCAATCCCATATGGAACACGTAACTGAATACATATGCCGTAATAATGCGGAACGTCCACATAGATATGATGGAGATTGCCATAGTCCACACCACATCCCCTGCCGCTCTTAAGGTATTAGGGATGGAAAAAGACGGCACCCACGAAATCATACACATAACCGCATGGAAACGAATGACCTGAACCGCCAGTTCTTCCGTCTCCGGAGTCAGTTGGTAAATTTTTAAGAAAAGCGGACTGCTTACCATCATGACAAGGGAGACTGCGCTCATACAAAGCCATGCCAGCCGCATCATTTTCCTCGTATAATAACGGGCTTGTCCGATTTCACCCGCGCCGATACACACACTGCTCACCGAGAGGATTGCCATGCCGATAGCCATACCGGGCAGAATATTGAAATTCGTTATAGTGCCGCATACCGCATTTGCTGCAATCGCAGAGGTGCCGAACGTAGACACCAGACTGAGCAGCAATATTTTACCAAGCTGGAACAAGCTGTTTTCCAAACCGTTGGGAATACCGATAAACAGAATCTTTTTGACCAGATAGAAATCCATTTTCGCAGTCAGGCGGTTTTTAAAATGAATCGTTCTTCTGTCATCCATCATCAGATAAAAGATCAGCACGGCAGCTGTCGTTCTCGCGATCAATGTTGCAATGGCGGCGCCTGCCACTCCCATTTTGCAGACAAAAATCAACAGAGAATTCCCCACCAGATTGATCAGGTTCATCAAAAGAGAAATATACATTGTTGTCTTGGAATCGCCCATAGCACGGAAAAGCGCTGCGCAGCCGTTATACAGCGCCAAGGGACAGATGGATAACCCTGTAATAATCAGGTAGGTCGTAGCACTGCCCATAACGTCCGCTTCCACCTGCCCGAAAACGCCCCGCAGGATACTCTTATGTGCTCCTAACAGAATCACGGTCGTAATCAAAGAGGTATACAGCAGGAAAAGCACCATCTGCCATGCCGCCTTGCCTGCCTGTTCCGGGTCTTTTTGTCCGATAGCATGTCCTGCCACCACGGCACCGCCTGTAGCCAGTGCCGAGAAAATGTTAATAACCAGAATATTGATATTATCCACCAGTGAAACGCCGGATACAGCAGCTTCGCCCACACCGGAAATCATGACAGTATCCAGCATACCGACTAAAATAGCCAGCAGCTGCTCCATGATCAGCGGCAAAATCAGTTTCTTAAGTTCCGCATTACTATATAGAGTTCCCTGTGCCTTTTCCTTCGTATCCATCGCTTACATTGCCCCACTGACAGGCAGCCAGATAAAGAATCCTGCTTCCATACACCTGTTGCCCGCCATTCCATTAAATTCTGAACCTATTCTATGCTCATTTTATGGAATTGTAAAGTAGTTCACCTGCAATACTTCCAAGCCCGATCGTATGTCCCGCGGCAGTCTGTATTCCCGAAAATATCTTCTATTTATGTATAACCATACCGGTCATGCAGGAACCGCCATCCGCCTTATCTCCACCGCCTGTTATAGTATATGATCCGAAAACCATTCCTGTCAGTGCATATGCTGATGCAGATATTTCTCTCTGGTTGCCATGCCTCCGCGGATATGTCTCTCTGATTTATTGACATCCAATACTTTCCTTGCTTCTGCCGCCAGAGACGGATTCAGCTGCCTGAGTCTTTCGGTGACGTCCTTATGTACCGTGCTCTTACTAATTCCAAACTCCTTCGCAGTCTGTCTTACCGTGGCGTTGTTTTCGATAATATAGTTGGCAATATGAATTGCACGTTCCTCAATATAATCTTTCAAAAGAAAACCCCTCAGAATACTTTTTTACATTCTATGAAGTATTCTGAGGGGTTATGTCTAAACTTTACAGAATTACTCTCCCATAATCTGTAGCGCCGACCCGCCTTTCTCCGCCTCAAACCCTGTCTTTTCGTAAAAAACAGCCGTCTCTTTATTTTCGCTTATGACCACCAGATACAGAGAATTCTTATAATGCTCTTATCCCTTTCCTACTTTTTGCTTTCCAGTTCACGCGTTTTCTTATTGCTTTACCTAAGCTATCTCTTTTCGGAATCTTCTTGCGCAAGTTCTATCCTTGCACTTACTCTATCACCATGCTATATTATTTGTAAAACGAATTATATTGCTTATTATAATTCATTTTTCGAATTGGATACCGAAACCCTCGGAACCTTTATTACCCTGTCGCAATACCGCAGCTATACCAAAACAGCCGACGCGCTGTTCGTGGCACAATCTACCGTGACAAACCGCATAATGGAATCGGAAAATGTTGGAAATGGAAGAAACTTCCATTCGTGAGATAAACACACTGCACAAATATCAGCAGACCTACCGGATCGG
>CAZPSD010000153.1:0-4285 GCA_964589055.1 uncultured Bacteroides sp. | reverse complement strand
GCCATTGCTCTTGCCTTCATTTACACGGTTAGCGCGTGCGATGGTCTGCATGAGAGTATGTGCCTTGAGTGGTTTATCAAGATACAGGCAGGACAGGCATTTCACATCAAAGCCTGTGAGCCACATAGCACATACAAATACTACCCGGAGCGGATTTTCGGCATCCTTGAATTCCTTGTCCAACTCACGCTTTTCCATTTTCGCCCTGTGGTATTTGATATCCAGATCCCATTTTTTGAAGGTCTGAATCTCGTTCTGCTCCTGACTGATGACAACAGCCATCTCGGTTTCCTGCATCCATTTCAGTTTGCGCTCCAGTTCCTGCGCTTCCTGCTGAGTAGCCGTTCTGATCTTTGCCTTCAGGCTCTTGATTTCTTCCTTCCAGTATTCCTGAACATAGTTATACATACGGACACATGTGACCTTGTTCAGGCAAACAAACATCGCCTTGCCGCTTGTCCATAAATCACTGTAATGGCCGACAAAATCACGGGCAATGGAGCGCAGACGAGGCTCCGCCGTCATCAGATGGATTTCTTTTGCAAATTCAGCCTCCAGCTTGTCCTGCTGGTCGACGTCGATATCCGCATTTTCAATCGCGTCAAGGATACGGTCGGTAATTTCCGGATTGTGGAGATCAAGAATCTTTTTGCCGCGATTCTCATAATAGAGTGGAACAGTGGCTCCGTCCTCTACGGCTCGTTTAAAATCATACACAGAGATATATCCACCGAAGGTACGTGCTGTTATATTATCGCTCGACAACAGCGGTGTTCCGGTAAAGCCGATTCTAGCAGCAGTAGGAAGCAGTTTGACCATATTATCGGCGAAGATACCGTACTGACTGCGGTGCGCCTCATCCGACATGATGATAATGTCGTGGTCGGGATAAATCGGCGCTTCATTCGGTTTATTGAATTTCTGTATCAACGTGAATATAAAACTCGGATTACCTTTCAGTTTTTGCACTAAGTCATCACCGCTTGTGGCAATAAACTGGGAGGCTTTTGTTTTACCCAACAATCCGCAGTTTTCAAAGGTATCACTGATCTGTTTATTCAGTTCATCCCGGTCGGTCAAAATGACAATCGTTGGTGAACCGGTGAACTTCCTGCGAATCTTCTGAGCGAGAAATACCATAGAATAGCTTTTGCCGCTGCCCTGAGTGTGCCAGAATACGCCCAGCTTGCCGTCATTCAGCTTTCTTGCCTCATATGCTTTAACCGCCTCGTTGACACCGAGATATTGATGGTTACGGGCAAGTATCTTCGCGGTATGCCTGCCGGAGTGGTCAAAGAGAATAAAGTTTTCGAGGAGATCAAGGAAGTTTTCCTTTTTGCATATACCTCGCAGCATGGTTTCCAGTGCGACGCTGCCTTGTTCTTTTTCCTCAAGACGTTTCCATTCATGGAAAAATTCATATTTACTGCCAAGGGTACCGACTTTCGCCTCTGTGCCGTTGGAGAGCATCAGAAAGGCATTGTAATAAAACAGATGTGGGATCGTATCCTGATAATCGGTGTAATTGTCCGTATAGGCATTCTGTACGTCCACGTCATTTCGTTTCAGCTCTATAAACAGAAGCGGTAACCCGTTGACAAAGCCCACAATATCGGTACGGCGGCGGTACAGATCGCCGTGAATTTTCAATTCCTTCACAGCGAGGAAGTCGTTGTTGTCCGGATTCTGAAAATCGATGACCGCGGCTTTCTTTGTTTCTGTCTTGCCGTCTGGCTTCTTGACCGTTACAGGGATACCGTCGCGGATAAGGAAATACTTCTCTTCGTTGATCTGCAGGAGTGAAGAGGTGGAGAGCCTGTTTTCAAGCACTTTCTCAGCTTCGATGATCTGAGCATCTGTAATCCAAGAGTTGAGCCGTTTCAGAGCAGCACGAAAATACCGCACAAGCAGAATTTCCTTGTACGATTTGCGCCCGAAGGTGCCGTTTTCCCCAAGTACCTCTGTATTATATGCGAACTGAACATCCCAGCCCAGCTCATCATGCAGCAGATTTCCGGCGCTCTCCTGCACGAGTATGTTTTCAGAATAATCGTAGCTCATACGGCATCTACTCCTCGTTATTGAATGGCCTCAATAATTGTCAGCTTTAATTCCTCATCGGTTTCATAAGTACCATCCATTACAGCTACCATAATACGATGAAGAAGTTCTTTATCTATTTTACCTGCGGCAACGTGATAACTAATATTTTCCATGACAGAAAAGAATCTCTTGGCAACAGCCATATATCCATTAAGTAGTAAGAATTGTGCGCTTAACGTGATCGCCAGTCTTTTGTTCCCATCTGCAAAGCAATGAAATTCGCAGGTACAGAAGAAAAGGTGTGTGATCTTATCCTCAAAAGTGGGATAGTAATCATCATTCTGGATGTTTTGTAAAACACTGTCTAACCGCCCCAAATCAAAATGTTCATATGTCCCTCCACCGCTGTATTGAATTGTTTTTTTATGTATATCTATGGCCTGCTCTAATGTGAGATAAACAATGCCTTCCATGCTCACTCACGCTCCTTTAACCTTTTCAAAACCTCCTGATTCTCTGCCATAAGACGTTCCAATTCATCACCAGCGGCGCCTAGAAATTTTTGATATTCGTCCTTTTCCAACGGTTGTATATATTCGGATAGCTGATAGTGGAATGCATCCCTCAAGGCCATATCGCGACTTGCCATTTTTACTCTGCCTCTTTGTATTAGTGGTTTCCAGAGTGCCATGGACTCAAATCGATGAAATAATGATTCGGCTTCCGATATACTTAGTATGTGTCCAACTGACTCATATTCCTGCTTGATAGCATCTGCGAGACCACTCTCATACGCTGCAATGATATCCAATATCTCACTATAAAAAGTATCTCTAACTTTATCACTGGCTTTTAAATCCAAAATCTTCTTATATTCGTGCGCTTTTTCTTTAAATATGCTGACATAAATCATATCTGTGAAATGAGCATATTTGTATTTATCTTCTGCTATATACAGTTTAAGAGCGTCTGTAAATTGTCTGCGATAATTTTCTTCTTGAAGCGCTGAGCCGATATAATCTTTATCCCTCTGATTTATATATTTGGTTCCTCCGCCGGTACGCCTGTTTATAAGGTCAATCACTATATCAAGCATCAACTGACGTAATGCACGGGCCTTGTCGCTTTCGGATAATAACATTGCCATATTCAGAAAGGCTTTGAAATCAAACAAACCAAGCTGACGAATTTTGCTAGGGACATTTATGTCCTTAGCAAAATCCTCAGGCACTACAGACAGAAAGCTCTTTAATTTTTGCCCGCGAAGAACAACATATCCATTCTCAGTAAGCTCACTGTTGTTCTGCTCTATGTATCTGCTGATGGTTCTGATATCGACCTCGAAAAAAGATGCCACCGCTTCTCTTGTCAGATAGATTTTTCCATTCCATTCAATTCCTGTAATACCGGATTTATCTTGAATCTCTTCAACAGCCATTTCATTGTTCAGGATATTCTGACGGTCAATTCTCGACGTTGTTAAGTCCTTTGTCATATGAACCTCCAATTTTCGTTATATCTCAATCTCACCGCTCATCAGCTTCGGGAGCAAACGATCACGGGCTTCTTGCAATAGAGTTAACTGCCTTTGTAAATTGCTGATTTTATTCATTAAGTCCTTTAGTGGCACTATTACTTCGGAAGACGGAATAAGGAACTCATGGGTCAAAAAATCCTCAAACGCAAAATTATTAATGCCATTAGCACCTTGTTTTTTATACGGGAGCATTCTTCCACCCCGTTGCATATCCTGAATCTCCCAATACAGAATACTTGAGATATCGGAGTTTTTTGGTCTAAACAGCTTACAAAAGCTGGCACATATTGTATTTGCTCCACATCTCTCTAAAATCAAATCGTCAATTCGGAGGCACCTTCCAATATTATTTATGTTTCCGTTTGATAGTTCAAAAACGAGATCATTATTTTTAAGGGTTCTTTTCTCGATATCATTTTTCGTATGATAACGCAGAGGTATATTAGAAAAATTACCGGATTTAACATCATTGATATCAGTACCTCTTATAACGCGACCAGAAAAGGTATTCTTTCCCACGATAGATTCTTTTCCCCATCCTCCGTTAGTATGATATTCGAGCGCATTTGAAACAGTCGTTTTTTTCCACCCCTCCGGCACACCGTCAACGATAGGTGTATCCTCATATCCGGGGAAACGCAGATCAACAAACCACTCCTTATACAGCCGCTGCGCCGCTTCTTCGAGCAGTTTGATCTGCTTCTG
>CAZPSD010000152.1:0-4338 GCA_964589055.1 uncultured Bacteroides sp. | reverse complement strand
GCCCAGAACCGGAATCGAACCAGTGACACGAGGATTTTCAGTCCTCTGCTCTACCGACTGAGCTATCTGGGCAGCTTATGTAAATGTGCTAGCACCTGCGGAAATTATTGTATCGTGAGAGCGGAAAAATGTCAATATTTTCCTGTGCTTCCATATTATCTAAAGTAACAGTTCAGCCATGCAGAAATGATTGTGCAATATGGCCGTGGGAGCTTGCTCATTCCGTAACCTCTTCCGGATTCTCATAATCAGCCACATCTTCCAGAAGCTGCTGCCATGCCTCCTCATGTTCCGCATAATAGAGAGGACATAGCTTTCCGCCGCAGTCATAATGCCGTAAGATATCATCTACAGACAAGTCATACTCATCAATCAGCCAGGCCAATGTATGTATCAGCGTATCATATGTCTCCTGTGTAAAAGCGCCATCCTCCGCAAGATAACAGCACTCGATGGAAATCGAATCTCCATTGCGGGTTCTAACCGCATATGCCTCTTCATCAAGAGGAATACATTGCAGCAATTCCCCGTCATAACCGATAATAAAATGCGCACTTGCCGACCTTTCATGGGTCTCTGCCAAATTTGCAAAGTAGCTGCGGTTCTGCTCTGCCGTAGTGCCGGGATTTGCCGTGTAATGGACAAAAATGCTGTTAATCTTTTCCAGCTTGGTTCCCGGACGGGAATAATCATTGATTTCCAAATAATCCTCTATAATATCCGGCGGCGCTATTTTGTCATCTGTCTCTTTATCCGATAGGATCTGAACAACTCCCCTGCCCGTATCTCTACGCACCAAACGGTAGATGGCTCCTGTGAGAAAATAAATCAGAATCAAACATATCACAATAAACGATAAGGCTGCGGCTCTGTATAAATATACTCTTCTACGCTTTGCTCTGCGGCACTTAAGGGACTGTACCGGGCGAGGATTACCTTTCCTGTGCCGTGCGGATACCGTATTCTGCCGTGTACGCCTGTCTCCATACCGTACCGGTTCTCTTTCGTCCAGATCCCAAAGTTCTACATCCCTATACTGTACACGTCTCTCACTGTTCCCGATCGTCTGATCGGTATAGGCTATTATCTTTCCGCTGTTTCCCGCAGCGCGTACATTACCCTTCCTTGTGTGTCCGGCTTTTTTATCTGATCGTATGCTGTTTTCCGACGGCTTCTTACAGCTTTTTCTTGTTACTTTCTCTACAGTCTGTCTGTTATTTCCTGCCATCTGCCTGTTATCTCTAGCTGTCTGTCCCACTTTTATGCCCCTCTTTTGTATTGCCGTCTCAGTATACTATACCATGTAGTACGTCCCTTTATTATATTAGAGACTGCAAATTAAGAAAAGGTTGCATAAATCTTAATTATTTATGAAAAAATAAAAGGTTTAAAATACGTAATTTTTTGCCTGCAAAAGACCTTTCGGAAAAATATCTGGAATCTTATAACCAGAAGGAAGGAGAACCTGCCACAATGTGTGAAGTATTAGATAAAATAGAAAACAGGGGAATTCGTATGTTCTGCCGAAGAAACCGCAGACAGACTGACGAAAGAATTTCATCTTACCAAAAAAGCCGCATATACAAACGTGGCGAAGCACTGGTCAAAATAGCCTACTGTACCCCGCCGTATTTCTCATACAACCCCTGCAGTTTCTGCATATCTTCGGCTGATACACTCTCCTGCAGATATTCTTTGACTTCTGCGATAGATTCATTAGTAACTCCGCCGCTAATAATATCCATGCACTCTGATACGGTATCCGAGTCAGCATACTTTTCAATGATCTCTTCCGCCTGCTGTTTGTCGGATTCATCCATGCTGCTTACAATTTCCTTTGCCTTGGCGGCAGCCTGAGGATCCCCGGCATTCTCCAGCGCCTTCTGTACCGCCTGCTCCATGATCTGTTCTGTTGCCTTTTCTACCACCATGTTCTTAATGCCATCGCCAGGATTTCCTTTTACCAGTCCTGCGAGAACCACAACACAAACGACAATGACCACGCCTAAAAATATGATCACTCCTGTGCCCTTTTTCTTTCTACGGCTTCTGCTCATGCTCTTTCCTCTCCGTCCGATCCTTTTATATAACAATTTACCGCTGCGTCTGCAAATATAAATTCAATTACTTTAAAACCGCAGATGAAAAATCCCTCGTAAGTAATTTCTCATCTGCAGTCATAATAAAATCCATTTATGCTCTCACTAATCTTACTGTCTCTCTTGCGATAGCCAGCTCTTCATTGGTGGGAATCACCATCGTAGTAACCTTAGCATCCGCGTCAGACAGAATAACTTCCTCGCCGCGAAGCTTATTCTTCTCTGCGTCAATGTTGGTTCCGAGGAATCCGATATACTGACCGATCAAAGCCCTGAGCTCTGCATTATTCTCTCCGACCCCCGCAGTAAATACGATCACATCCACGCCATTCATAGCTGCTGCATATGCACCAATGTATTTTCCAACGCGATAAGCATATGCATCAAGCGCATCCTTAGCAGTCTCGTTGCCGTCTGCTACTGCCTCTGCCAGATCACGGAAATCACTGGACAAACCATCAGATAAACCGAGTATGCCGGACTTTTTATTGCAGATATTGATTACTTCTTCTGCACTGATCTCCTCTTTATCGGCAAGGAAAGTAATAATTGCCGGATCCAAATCACCGGAACGGGTTCCCATAATAAGTCCCTCTAATGGTGTCAGTCCCATAGATGTATCTACTGATTCACCGTTTTTCACAGCGGACACGGAAGCTCCGTTACCTAAGTGGCATACAATAATTTTTAAGTCTTTGATATCTTTACCCAAAATCTCAGCCGCCCGCTTCGATACAAAATCATGGCTTGTACCATGGAACCCATAACGGCGCACCTTGTATTTCTTATAATAAGATAAGGGCAGCCCATACAGATAAGCCTTCTTCGGCATAGTCTGGTGGAATGCCGTATCAAACACGCCCACCATCGGCACATCCGGCATAATTTCCCTGCAGGAATTGATACCGATTAAGTTCGCCGGATTGTGAAGCGGCGCCAGATCGTTGCATTCTTCTATGGTCTTAAGTACCTCTTCATCTAACACCACGGAGGCAGCAAATTTCTCGCCCCCGTGTACAATACGATGACCTACTGCATCAATTTCATCCAAAGACTTAATCACGCCCACTTCCGCATCTGTCAGCTTATCAATCACTAATTTGACAGCCACGGTATGATTGGGCATATCCACCTCAGTCTTAACCTTCTCGCCGCCCGCAGGCTGGTGGCTGATAGCGCTGCCGTCAATACCGATTCTCTCACAGAGTCCTTTCGCCAGTACTTCTTCACTTTCACTGTTAATAAGCTGGTACTTCAGGGAAGAAGAACCACAGTTTATTACTAATACGTTCATTGGAATTGTCCTTTCTTTTTGTATTTTTATGTAGCTGTATTTTTATGATAACATTATATCATGATTTTTCAAATCATGATCGTCATTCGCCGTTCGTCGAACATGCAAGCATGCTCTCCTCACTAACGCTCATTATATCACGATTTCTGATTCTTCTCCATAAGCTTCACTATAAACCATCATGCACTGCACATCAGGCTCCTAAGCATTTCAGATACCAGCTATAACCGGTAAATATCACTGTCTGTTTACTAGAAACAAATATATCTTCAAGCGTCCTATAAAACCACTGACGTACTTCGTCAACGCTTTTTTCATTTCCTTCAATCTTAGCGTTGACATTGGACTGGATCATCATAAACTTTACAAAAGCGTCCAGATCAAATTCGTATGGTAGTTCATAATTAACTTGATTTACGATATCAAATCCCGCAGGCTCCACATCTGTCTTCGTCCAAACCTGCTCATTTCTATACGGTTTCGGAAATTCTTTTAAGTATTGCTCATGCCACCATGAGGTGTAACATTCCCTACCGATCATCTTGTCAGAAATGCAAAAGTCATAGATGACCACCACTCCATCATCACTCATGATCCGATGCAGATTCCGCAAAAAAGCGTCTCTGTCAACCCACTGCACCACACCTGCTGCCGTGACAATATCATAGGAAGTATCCGGATACGGTACTTCTTCTGCTTTACATGGGAAAAAGGTAAAGCCCTCTGTGCCGCATATTTCCATTGCCGCCGCGACCATTTCCGGTGATATATCCGTACCTGTCACGTTTTTACAGATCAGTTTCAATGCCTTCGCAGACAATCCCGCGCCACAGCCTACATCCAAACCGTTTTCATACAGTCGTGCTCCATAATCCTTCTGAAACTGTTCAATAACCTGTTTATGCAGAAAAGGACGGTCTTTGTAGCCTTCTGCAATTCTTTTAT
>CAZPSD010000151.1:0-4345 GCA_964589055.1 uncultured Bacteroides sp. | reverse complement strand
CCGGTCTGCGCTTGGCATCGATCGCCACAACCACACACTGGCTGCCGAACTTATCGGCAGCATCACTGATTAACTGCGGATTCATGATTGCCGCAGAATTAACGGATACTTTATCTGCGCCTTCCCGCAGGATTGCCTTAAAATCCTCCACAGTGCGGATACCGCCGCCCACCGTAAACGGGATAAACACCTTCTCAGCCACCTTGCGGACCATCTCCACCGCCGTCGCCCTTGCATCTGAGGATGCCGTAATATCTAAGAATACAAGTTCATCCGCCCCGGACTTATCGTAAGCAGCTCCGACCTCTGCCGGGTCACCGGCATCTTTAAAATTTATAAAATTGACACCTTTTACCACCCTGCCATTTTTTACATCCAGACAAGGAATAATGCGCTTTGTGTGCACTTATTTTACCCCTCAATTTTCAAAAAATTTTCCAGTATCATCATACCCACATCCGAACTCTTCTCCGGATGGAACTGACATGCAAAAACATTATCCTTCTCCACGGAAGCATGAATTAAAGTACCATACTCCGTAGTAGCTTTCACAATCTCCGCTTCCTCCGCCTGCAAATAATAGGAATGTACGAAATACACATAAGAGTCCTCCGGCAGTCCGGCAAACAACCTTCCCTTATTAGGATATTTCAAAGAATTCCAGCCGATATGCGGTATTTTCAGATCATCTCCATGCGGAATCAGTACGATCTTTCCCTTTAAAAGGCTAAGTCCCTCGACTCCCGGCGCTTCTTCGCTGCTCTCAAACATCAGCTGCAATCCCAAACAGATGCCCAAAAACGGAGTATTATTAGCTGCCACCTTTTTAATCACATCTACCAGATCATAGCTGTGCAGTTTCCTCATGGCATCACCGAAAGCGCCTACGCCCGGCAGAATTACATGATCCGCATTCAATATGATATCCTTATCTCTTGTTACCGCAACATCATATCCCAGCGCATAAACCGCTTTCTCCACACTCTTGATATTACCGGCATCATAATCGATGATTGCTACCATTGTTTACTCCTGCTCCGCTTCCTCTGTATTATCGTCACCCAAATCTGTCAGTTCGCCACTCTCGCCATTTTCCGCTGCATCACCATTTTCGTCTTCACCATCTGCCACATCGGACTCCTCAAGCTGTTCCATGCGGTCAATAATCTCTTCTTCCTCCGGTAAAATATCCGGTGTCGGCCCGGCAACGCTTTCCATAGAGGCGCCGCCGTAAATAATACCTTCCAATCTTTGGGAATAGGTCACATCATCACCCGACGCAATGATATCCAGCGCCTCTGACTCTGACACTCCGTAATCGGATAATTTTTGAAGGATCTGATCATATATATCGCTGACATCGCCGGTCACATGATACTGTTCCGCCCCCGGCAAAATCGTTTGATACAAATCTACGCCGGAAACCAGCGCATCAAGCGCTTCCAATGGCATATCCAGCTTCTCATAATTCTCACAAGAATCCAGCTTACGTTCCATCTGCAGGATAATACTGCTCTTTTTCAAAAGCAACTCGTCCTCTTCACTTAGCTTTTTGCCATATAAGAGATCATATACCTCATCATAATTCCGGCAATCAAAGGCAATCCGTGCATCCCGTTTCTGCATATAGTTCGGTAAAACCGTGTCGATCACGATAATACATGCCGCCATCGTAGCACAATATAGGAATACGGCAATTACCTTCTTTTTGGAAAGCTTTTTTTCAGGCTCATTATGTACTTCCTCTACCGGATTCTTCTCTTTCTTCTTCTTTTTCTTCTTCGCCTTGTTCTTTTCTTCGTTCTCTGCGTCTTCTTCCTCCCCGGTTTCGGCAGAAGCTTTTTTACCCTTCTTATCTTTCTTATCTTTCTTGTCTTTCTTTTCCTTTTTGCCTTTCTTCTTGGCATTCTTCTTATCTTCTTCGTTAAGTTCCTCTAAAAGCTGTTTATTCTCTTCCGAAGGATTCCCGATTGGCAGTTCATCCAAACCAACATCGCCGTCAGCATGATCAGCCAACGTTTCCTCGTTTTCATCCTCTTCAAATAGAAATGCCAGAAATCTTGCAAATAATCCCTGTTTTTTAGGTGTTTCCGCAGCATCTGTCGTTCCTTCCAGCAGACTTTCCAATGTGGCGGCTTCTTCTGCTTCCGCAGTATCCTCGCCCTCAACAGTATCTTTCTTTTTTCTTTCTTTCTTCGCTTTCTTTTCTCTTTTCTTCTTTTCCTTCTTTGCTTTCTTACTCTCTTCCCTATTTTCCAGTTCTTCCTGCGTTATCTCACGTATATTCTCAGGTTCTCCCTCTACCGCTTCTTCACCCGCAAAGAAATTAAACGCATCACTGCCGCTTTCATCGGCATCACTTCCCGGTACACTTTCCAACATGGCAAGCATATCGTCATCCGTCGAAACACCCTGGTCAGATTTTCCTAACAAATCATTGATTTCAGACAAGTCCTCATTTTGCTCCATTCCTGCTAAAAGAGCTGACAAATCTTCATCACTTTCCCCGTAATCCTCTAATGCAAAATCGTCCGCGAGTGCCAAACCGTCTACAGGCTCTGAATCCTCTGTCATCGACAAATCATCTAACGATAACGCATCCTCTTCTGAACTGTCATAATCATTATTACTTATAGACTCTCCGCTTAAAAGGCGATCAATATCTTCCTCAGACATATCGCCTTCTTCCGTTTCCATATCCAAGGAGGGTTCACCAAATGACAAATCATCCAGAGAAATATCATCTAACGATACATCCGACTGTTCCCCGCTGTCTGCAGGAAGATTCTCCAATGCATCATCCCTCATAAAATCGTCCGGCTCCGCTTCCGTACCGGCAACAGATTCTTCCAGTCCAAAATCATCTAAGCCGAGTTCTGACAAGTCGAGATCATCTAATCCGTTCCCTTGCTCATCCTCTTCATTAAGCATAGGCATCTCCAAAGACGAATCCTCCAAGGGCTCCTCAATGGCCAACGACTCCGGTCCCTGCCCAATACCCGCCGAAATTGCCGACAAATCAGGATCTGCCTCAGCGTCTTCTGCCATGACCGATGTCTCCGGCTCTTTATCCTCAGCCATAACCGGTGTCTCCGGCTCTTTTTCCGCTGTCGGTTTATCTGGATCAAGGCTTCCCATAGATGCAAGCATAGACTCTATTTCTTCCATTGCCGTCACTTTATCAGAGTCAGAACCCTCGCTTTCCACCGACATATCAACACTTTCTGCCCCGCCCGCAGGTTCTTCCGGTAAAGTCAAATCATTTAATGCAAATTCTTCCGGTATATTCACTTCATCCGGCACAGACTGCACCTGTTCCGCATCCGGATCCCGGAGCGTATCTTCCGTGTTGGAGGTATTGTTGCCTTCCATAATAGATTTTAACAGATTATCCAAATACTCTTCACTTGAACTCATAGTTTCTCTCCAAAAACATTTGATGTCTCATTTTATCACATACTGTTCTATTTAACAAATCCATTTATCAAGAAATCCAGAGGATTTTCTTTTATCCCAAGCCCCTTATCAGCAATTTCTTCTCCTAATTGATATAAGGATGGATGCACACGATACAGAAATGCCTTTTGATTGTAAAATACAATCTTCTCAAACGGAAATCGAATCACTGTCGGATACTCCATCCCCACTCCCAATTCTAAGACAAACAGCTTTCTGTTAACAGTTCCCTGCAGCCATTTCGTATAATCACTCCATTTATCCAAATATCCCTCTTCGGCATACTTTTCTACACCTAACTGGTTAAACCGAAGCTTTTCACCACACACGTTACATGCAGGCTCCTTCAATGCTTCCAACGGCAATTCCTTTTTATAATACTGTACTACCGCATCAAAATTTTCCTGCGGGATTTCAGTCAATACGTGGGAACAATTCTTATTACATTGCATCTTCCGAAAACCGCCGCATGGTGTCACAATTCTCTGTTCATTCAATCCCGCTCCATAAATATAATCATCCATGCAAAGAGACACAATAAAATAATTTTTATTCTTTAGAATATTCTTTAAAGCAGTATAGGCATCGTTCCACTTCTCCTCACGCACCTTTTGCAGTATCATCTTCTGAAGAAAAGGAATAACCCAGATATATTCCTCTTGTTCATCGATCTGCCGCTCAATTTCCTGATATCTGGCATCCCGTACTAACGCGCTCCAGTCATACTGAAATGCCTCGCCCAAACCTACAAGCACCATTTCCGCGTCCTGCACCCGTTTTTCTAATTCATGCATTTTATTGTCCATCTTGAAATTTCCTTCACTATCATTACATAAGCTTAAAATCACAAATCAAAGACCCCGCTGCAAGCAACGGGGTATCAAGCTTG
>CAZPSD010000150.1:0-4384 GCA_964589055.1 uncultured Bacteroides sp. | reverse complement strand
CTGAATTGGTGTCTTGAAAATGATGAATTTGGACAATATGTAATGAACAACGTTCGATTCCGGTCGCCGGCAGTGTTCAAAAGTTGAGGAAACGTTGATATTTACAGCGTTTCCTTTTTTATATTCTGATTATTTAATGTTCGTCTCATATATATTTGTGAGCGTCATAGTTTTCTCGTATGAAAATATCCATGGTTTTTTGGCCTTAAAAAACAGTGTATAAAGGCGGATATTGCCTGTGAAGGTATGAAAATATTTTATTGAATGATTAGTTATGTTGTAATATAGTGATAGTATGATTAGAAGCAGTTCATCGCTTCCCGATTTGGTTCAAAGATATAGCTGACACATTATAATCCTGAACTACAGGCAGTTTAGTGTTCGGCAGGATAGGAAGGTATTGCTATGATAGAAAGCAGCAAAGTAAAAAAGATTCTGTACGGCGGGGATTACAATCCGGAACAGTGGCCCGAAGAAACATGGGAGGAGGATATGCGGCTTTTAAAACTGGCGCATATCGATGTTGTGACATTGAATGTTTTTAGCTGGGCGGCACTGCAGCCTGATGAAGAGACATACTGTTTCGATAAACTGGACAAAATCATCGAGCTGGTGACGAAACATGGCATGAAGATCTGTCTGGCTACCGCTACCGGGGCGCATCCAGCATGGATGGCAAGAAAACATCCGGATATCCTGCGCACGGAATTTAACGGTATGAAACGGAAATTCGGCAGCCGTCACAATTCCTGTCCCAACAGCCCGACTTATCATAAGTATGCCAAAGCGCTTGCGACAAAGCTTGCCGAAAGATATAAATCCTGTGACAATATTGTTGCATGGCATATTTCCAATGAATTCGGCGGCGAATGTTATTGCGAAAACTGCGAGCGTGCTTTCCGCAAATGGCTGCAGGAAAAGTACAAGACCATCGACGCTGTTAATCAGGCATGGGATACTGCTTTTTGGGGACATACATTCTATGACTTTGAGGATATTGTAGTTCCGAATATGCTTTCGGAGCATTTTGAGTTTAACAAAACTACTTTTCAGGGGATTTCCCTGGATTACAGAAGATTTAATTCGGAAAGCATCTTAAATTGTTATAGATTAGAATATGACGCGGTTCATGAGATTACACCGGATATTCCGATTACCACAAACCTGATGGGAACATATCAGCCGCTGGATTATCAGATGTGGGCTAAGTATATGGATTTCATCTCATGGGACAATTATCCTTCCAACGAAGCGCCCTTTGAAGAAACAGCTATGCGGCATGATTTGATGCGCGGGCTGAAACAGGGGAAACCGTTTGCTTTGATGGAGCAGACCCCCAGCGTTACGAACTGGCTTCCCTACAATGCCTTAAAGCGTCCCGGCGTTATGCGCCTTTGGAGTTATCAGGCAGTGGCGCATGGCGCGGATACGGTTATGTTTTTCCAGATGAAGCGCAGTATCGGCGCCTGTGAAAAATATCACGGCGCGGTAATCGATCATGCGGGACATGAAAATACGAGAGTTTTCAGGGAAATCACGCAGCTTGGCGCAGAACTGGATAAAATCGGCGCCTTGACTTTAGGCGCCAGAACAGATTCCAAGGTGGCGATCGTATTTGACTGGGATAACTGGTGGGCGACCGATTATTCCGCAGGACCAAGCGTGAATCTGCATTATGTGGATGAAATTTTTAATTATTATAAAGCATTAAATGATCTGAATATTTCCGTTGATCTGATCAGTGTGGAAGATGATTTATCAAAATATGCATTTGTCATTGCTCCGGTGTTGTATATGGTGAAACCGGGTTATGATGAGAAAATCAGAGGCTTTGTGAAAGAAGGAGGCAGATTCCTGACAACCTTTTTCAGCGGTTATGTGGATGATCATGATCTGGTTACCGTGGGCGGTTATCCGGGGAAATTGCGGGATATTCTGGGAATCTGGGTAGAGGAAGAAGATGCGCTGCCGGAGAATACGGCGAACAGCTTTACTTATGGAGGAATTACTTATCCGGCTGATCTGATCTGCGATCTGCTGCATACGGAAGGCGCCCGGGCGCTTTGCGGTTATGAGAAGGATTTCTATGCGGGAATGCCTGCTTTGACCTGCAACGCCTTTGGGAAAGGAAAAGCGTATTATGTTGCAACCCGATCCAATGCGGATTTTTACCGTACCTTTATAGGAAAGATTTGTGCGGAAGCGGACATTACGCCTATTATAGACGCTCCGGCGCCGGTGGAAGTAACAAAGCGTACGAATACAAACGGGACGTTTCTGTTCTTATTAAATCATGACGCGGAGAGTCATGAGATTATGATTCCCTATAGCGGGACGGATATTTTGAGAGATACTGTTTATCAGGCGGGAGACGGTATGCTGCTGGCAGCGAAAGACGTCTCGATTATACAAGTGGCAGAGTAGGTTTTCATAAGGCGCGCCGAATTATTATGTATGCGATAAAGACACATGGCAGGATATGTGAGAAAGAGGCGGAGCGGGAAAGAGTCAAAAAGATCCGGATATCAGAAAAGATGGGGCAAGTTATATGCGGCGTTGGGAGGAATCAGCCTGCAAAGGAAGCAAGTGTATTGATAGATAAAAGTTCCCGGAAAGGGGGAACAGAATGATGAAAATACTTAAGAAAATATTGGCAGCCATAGGAATCATAGCGGCGCTTCTGTGCGCGCTGATCCTGATGTGCGCTGCAAATCCGAATATTACGGATAAACTGGCAAATCTGTTTTCCCCGCATGATCAAGTGACAGAACCGGAGAACAGCGTAAATCAAATGATCAAGGCGTCAGAAGAGGCGGAAGGTACTGCGCCTGTGACGGATGAGGAAGACAATACGGACGCTTCCCTCAATAAGCGGATATCGGATGTGCCGGCAGACGGCACGGCATCGGATCAGAATAAAGAAGCAGAGGTTGTAAGGGGAAGTAACGGCTATGAAGTTCCCGCAGAGACTGATGTGGCGGCGCCTGAGGCAGTGAACGGCAAAGCAGGATACCAGCCGATCACGGAAAAATCCGAAGAGCTGCCGGATGCGGAAGGCGGCGAATATACCAGTGATTTAGGTTATGGCGAGACAGGAGACGGTCTTAGCTTTGACGCCGGGTTTTATCCCTATTATCATATGCTGGATGCCAAAGGACAGCATTTGTATCGGCAGATTTATGCTAATGCCAGTGCGCTGAATAAGGCGTTTGTGCCGATAGAAGCCGTGCCGGTATCAGAGATCCGCGATATTATCTGCGCAGTTTATAATGACCATCCGGAATTATTCTGGATGAATACGTCCTATGTCTGTAAGTACGATAAAAATAAGATTTGTGCGGAATTGGAATTGGATTTTAATGAAACCGCGGATAATCTGACTGATGCATCTGCAGAATTTAATAATACTGTAAACAACCTTTTGACACAAGTGCAAAATTTGGGAAGCGGTTATGAGAAAGAGAAAAGGGTACATGATATTTTGATCGATAAGATCACATACCGTACCGGCGCCGAAATGAGTCAAAGCGCTTACAGTGCGCTGGTAAACGAAGAGACTGTATGTGCCGGATATGCCAGAGCTTATCAATATTTGCTGCAAAAGCTGGGAATTCCATGCTATTATTGCACAGGATTTGCGGGAGAAGATCATGCATGGAATATAGTCGCATTGGATGATGGTTACTATAATGTTGATGTGACGTGGGATGATACACCGGGCGGAGAGTATGATTATTTCAATCAGACGGATCAGGATTACGCAAATACCCATGTAAGAAGAGAGCTATCAGTCAATCTGCCGCCGTGTAATGGACAGCGGTACCGCAATTTGGAACATTCTGGCGGAACGGAAGATGAGGAACTTGAGAGTTTGGAGGATTTAAGACTGTCAGAAGATGATGTATTGCATAGTATGCAGGAATTATCTGATTATGGGTATAATCAAATGGTACAGCATGGTGTTGGCACATATAGCTTTAACTGTGTGTTGGATGCAGCGGTACTTAAGCAGGAATCCGGCAATTATGCAATTGATGACTCCGTTTTGCAAGATTTTGCGGGCAGGGCAATGGAAACGATTGGCGCGCAGGAATGGAATATAGAATGGGAAGCGGAATTACTGCAGAATGAACGGGTGTTGTTTACGTTTGATGTAGTGACCAAGTAAGAGAGCGTTTGATTATAAAAGCGATGCTTTTGGCGTCAGAAGAGTGACGTGTGCATATTACACAAATTTTGTGTTCTAAAATAATATAAAATGACAGTTTTATACATGCCGTATTGACTTTTATTGATATGGCATGTATTATTATATTTACAAGAGTACACGTGTACGCAAAACGTACACATATTTTTACCGAAGAAATGTACACGTGTACGCAAA
>CAZPSD010000149.1:0-4485 GCA_964589055.1 uncultured Bacteroides sp. | reverse complement strand
CCTGGATTTCGCGGATGTCCAGACTGTTATGAAGGACAAGGGTATCGCCCACATCGGTATCGGTACGGGCAAGGGTGATGATAAAGCAAGCGAAGCAGTTAAGATGGCTGTGGAGAGCCCGCTTCTTGAGACTACGATCTCCGGTGCAACCCATGTTATCATCAATGTATCCGGTGATATTTCTTTGGCAGATGCTTCCGATGCGGCAAGCTATGTACAGGAACTTACCGGTGATGATGTGAATATCATTTTCGGCGCAATGTATGATGCAAGCATGACGGATACATGTAACATTACCATTATTGCTACCGGTATTGAAGAGAAAGCGGCAAGACAGAGCGGTCTTGGCTTTAAGAGTGGATACATAACCCCTACTTCTTTACAGGGCAAATCTGCACTGGGAACATCCCCAGGCGCCGGATTGGGTAATTTTGCAACGGCTAATACAGGACTGAAACCGCCGGTTACGGCAGCGCCTGCGGGCGGACGGACTGCAGCACAGACACCGCTTAAACCGATCAGCGGAATTAACAGAGCGGGAGACATTAAGAGCTCGGTCGAAGAGAAATCTTTGAAGATTCCCGATTTCCTAAGAAGTAAATAGGATATTGGCTTATTGCCGCCCGGAGCGGTATGACAGAAAGTGTGAATAGTAAGACAGATAGGCCACAGGAGAACATCCTGTGGTTTTTTGTTATTATCTGTCTGCAAAAATAATGGAAAGGCTCCCTGATTACGACAGAATATTTACCTGACCTTTTCTATAATATAACAGAAGAGCGGAGGTGAGTTGTGTATTACAAATTATATATTGACAGTGTTTTTCTCCTGCAGATGACAAGTAACCTGTATTTGTTGTCTTTAGCGGGTCAGATTCTTGGATGTACTGCCACGCATAAAAGAATCTGGTTAGGTGCAGCAGCGGGAGCGGGAATCAGTTGTATGGCAATGATCATACCGGTCGGCACGGTAGGAATCCGTTTGCTGATAAGCGCCATACCTGTCAGTATGGGCATGCTGCGTATTACTTATAGAGAACATAGCGGAAAGAAGCTGGTTCATAGTAGTCTTGTGATGGCTTGCTGTGGATTTTTTTTGGGAAGCATCATGATATGGCTTCTGAACCGCATGAGAATCATCCTAAAGGGAAGGAACAGTCTGTTCATAACACTTGTGATAGGATATCTGGCATATGCTTTCCTTTACAGAGTAATCAAATGGATGCAGAACAGGAAAGAAAACTGCTTAAGAACCGTGCGGATTTATGTGCCGGCATTGAAGCAGGAGATCCGGGTGAAAGCATTAGTGGATACGGGCAATCATCTGGCGGAGCCGGTAAACGGAGAGCCGGTCAGTGTAATCAGTGAAAAACTGGCTCAGAGTATGTCTTCTTGTTTTCGTCCGGAAAAATATCATGTCGTTCCTTATCAAAGTGTAGGCAAAGACAGAGGAATATTAAATGCCTATGAACTTCCCGGCATGATTATTGAAGATCATGGAAAACAGGTAAGCAAAGAGCATGTTATCGTTGCAATTTGTAATGCAGGAATACCAGAAGAAAGTATCTATCAGATGATACTGCACCCCCGGTTATTAGAAAACTAGGAGGAAGTAAAATGGTTTTAAAAGTGGCAATCCCCGGAAAAGTTCAGTTTAAGATGGTGCATAAGGATACGAGATTTCTTATGACCGGTCAGGGGGACATACATTACATAGGAGGGGCGGAGGTACTGCCGCCGCCGCTTGAGAGTGAGAAAGAAAATGAAATTATCAGTGATCTTGGTACGGAGTATGCAGATGAAGCAAAATCCATACTGATAGAGCATAATTTAAGGTTAGTTGTGTATATTGCAAAGAAATTTGATAATACGGGAGTCGGGGTGGAAGATCTGATCTCGATCGGTACGATCGGCTTGATTAAGTCCATTAATACCTTTAACCCCGAGAAAAATATTAAACTGGCAACCTATGCTTCCCGTTGTATTGAGAATGAAATCTTAATGTATTTAAGAAGAAACAGCAAGCATAAGATGGAGGTCTCCATCGACGAGCCGCTGAATGTGGACTGGGATGGAAACGAACTTCTTCTGTCTGATATTTTAGGGACAGATGAAGATGTTATTTACAAAGATCTTGAGAATGAGGTGGAGCGTAAACTCTTAATCAAAGCGATTGCGAAGTTGTCTGAGAGAGAGCAGACAATCATCAGACTGCGGTTCGGGCTGGGAAATGTGGACGGAAAAGAATTGACCCAGAAAGAGGTAGCTGAGATGTTAGGAATTTCACAGTCTTATATTTCCAGATTAGAGAAGAAAATCATGCGCCGATTGAAAAAGGAGATGAGCAAAGAGAATTGATTTTTACAATATATTGCCATATAATATATTTAAATAATCGTCTGATTTTATAATAGATTAAGATGATTATGCAGGAATGTGGAATAGAATGATTATAAATGTGAGGGCGAATGAAAAAAATAATTTTAATTGTCGATGATGACAGGTTAACATTATCAACAGCACAGACACTTTTAGGGGATAAGTATAAGGTTGTAGCTGTTAATTCAGCGAAACAGGCATACAAGTATCTGGACAGACATGTGCCGGATCTGATTCTTTTGGATATCAATATGCCGGAGATCAGCGGCTTTGATTTTATGAAGACGTTACAGGCGGATGCGCATTGGCGTAAGATCCCGGTTATTTTCCTGACAGCAGACCGCAGTTCGGAGACTGAGGTGGAATGTTTCCGTATGCGCGCATGTGATTTTATCACGAAACCGTTTGAGCCGCAGATCATGTTGAGCCGTATCAACAGTACGTTGGAACTGGACGGATACCGTCGGGATCTGCAGCGCAGACTGGATGAGAAGACGAAAGAAATGGAACGCATTACGATTCAGGCGATCATGACGGTTGCCAATACGGTGGATGCGAAGGACGATTACACAAAAGGTCATTCCATGAGAGTAGCCGCCTATGCTGAAATATTGGCGCAGAGACTGGGATGGAGCGAGGAAGAGATTCAGAATATCTATTATGTGGCGATGCTGCATGATGTAGGTAAAATCGGCGTGCCCGATGCAGTGCTGAATAAACCGTTTAAACTGACGGATGTGGAATTCAGGCTGATTAAGGGACATACGATCATGGGAGCGGAAATTCTGAAAGATTTCAAGATGTTCCCGAATGTGAATGTGGGTGCCAAATATCACCATGAACGCTATGACGGTAAGGGATACCCGGAAGGCCTTAAGGGAGAATCCATTCCCCTTATTGCCAGGGTGATCGGGCTTGTGGATTCCTATGATGCCATGACAAGCAATCGTGTGTACAGAAGAAGGCTCAAGGATGATTTCGTCATGGAAGAGTTGAAGAAGGGCAGAGGAACCCAGTGGGATTCGGAACTGGTAGATATTTTTATCGAACTGATAGAGGAGGGCGCATTAGAGCAGGCATGGATGCCTGAAGATGAACTGGCGTTGCCGATCTTTGGCAGTGAGAAGATATACGGCACCGTCATGGGGAATGAAAGTATTCTGGATGCATCTACGGATTATCTCACGGGCTTATTGAGCAAGCGCAAAGGTGAACTTGAGATTTCAGCCGCTCTTCGCATGAAAGGCGGCTGTATGATGATCATTGATCTGGATCACTTCAAGCAGATCAATGAAGAACACGGGCATCTTGCAGGCGACTATGCACTGAAGATGACGGCTGATGTCCTGCGTGAAGTGTGCGGCAAGGATACGGTATGCCGTACCGGCGGCGATGAATTCCTTTATTACATAGAGGGCGTGAAAAACAGAGATGCTGCCGTTAGCAAAGTAAATGAGATAATAGATGCCTTTGCGAACAAACAGGAAGAGGTGGATATCTTAAAAGAAACCCAGTTGTCCATAGGTATCAGTATATCCGGAGCGGACGGTAATGAGTACGAGGAATTATATCAGAAGGCAGATAAGGCGCTCTATCATGTGAAACAGAATGCGGATGTCAGGTACGGATTTTATCAAAGCGCCGGTGTTGTGCGTACACCGGAACAGTCTAAGAATGACTTGGAGAAAGTGATTGATATTATTAAGAAACGAGAGGCATATCAGGGTGCTTTTCAGGTTGACTATGGCGAATTTGAGCACATCTATGACTTTGTCGCCCACTTCTCACAGCGAAGCAATCAGGAGACACAGTTGTTATTGTTTACGCTGTTCTCCTCGGATGGCAGCGAGATTAAGCTGGAGCGGATGGAGATTGCCATGCAGTGTATGGAACAGGCGATCTGTAAGTCCCTGCGTGGTGTGGATGTAGGCACCAGATACAGCAGTTCTCAGTTTTTGGTAGTGCTGATGGGTACGGGAAAAGAGAATATTCATGTGGTGACAGACCGTATTGTGCAGAACTATTTTAAGCTGTATGGAGATAAGGATATTACCCTTACCTATGATATTGCGGATTTTAATTAGAACTTGAGAACCGGGATGGATTT
>CAZPSD010000148.1:0-4569 GCA_964589055.1 uncultured Bacteroides sp. | reverse complement strand
GATATAAGCATGCTGACTGATTTGCGTGTGGCATATTTGCAAGAGGATTTAGGAAGTGTTACAGACGACGATTTGCGTGCGATCAAAAGTTCGTTGCCAGGTTATTATGAAAAACATCTTAATAATGATTTGTTGGTGTATGTTGCAAGGGACGAGGATGCTGTCGTTTCATGTGCATTTTTGCTGATAGTGGAAAAGCCGATGAGCCCATCATTTATCACGGGAAAAACGGGAACCGTTTTAAATGTTTATACAAAGCCGGAATATCGTGGTCGGGGTTACGCAAAGAAACTAATGACAATGATGCTGGAGGATGCGACAGCTTGTGATGTAAGCGTTATTGAATTGAAATCAACGGAGGACGGATATGCACTTTATAAAGCTGTTGGTTTTGAGGATGTGAAAGCCAAGTATCATAATATGAAAATTGTGTTGCAATGAAAACAATTTAATGAAGTAGGAGTAATATGGAAAAGTATCAACTTAAAGGAAATGTAATTGAATATGAAATTATAGGACAAGGTACACCTATTCTGTTTTTGCATGGTTGGGGAATGGACAGACGGATTATGTCAGGATGTTTTGAACCTGTTTTTGAAAACCAGACATCATGCTATAAGCGTATTTATATTGATTTGCCCGGCATGGGAAGGTCTGTTGCCGGAAAAGACATAAAGACCTCTGACGATATACTTGATGTGATATATCATTTTGTGGAAGAGGTGATAGGTAATGAAGTGATACTCGCTGGAGAATCCTATGGTGGATATCTTGTGAGAGGTTTTGTAAATAAGTATCAATCAATGGTAAAATCTATAATTTTATTATGTCCATTGGTCTATCCGGGATGTAGAAACGGACAAGTGGAACCCTTGTGCGTGATGGAGAGAGATGAGGTATTTTTACAGACTTTATCAGAAGAACAATATAATAGTTTTACATATATGAATGTGGTGCTGACTGAACCGGTTTGGAAATTGTATGAGAGAGATATTTTACCTGCTATTGAAATGCAGGACAGACATTTCTTGGATAATATTTTGGAGGGAGCATTTTCGTTTGATGTGGATGAATTGGATGCTCCGTTTAAGAAGCCATGTCTGATTGTAGTCGGTAAGCAGGATACGGAAGTGGGATACAAGGATCAATTCAAATTATTGGAGAAATATCCGAAGGCAACTTATTGTGCGTTGAATAGAGCAGGACATAATTTGCAGATAGAACAGCCGGAATTATTTCAGAGTATCGTGAAGAGTTGGTTGAAGGATAATGAGTAGAGAAATCAGAGCTACAAATATTATAATGAGTCTATTTGGAAGAGCAGATATGCGGAATGTGTTTCGGTGGAAGAAACGATTGAACGGATGAAGAGGTAAATGCAGGATGGAAGAGATTATAAGAAAATATTTTCAATGCTGGCTGGATAAAGATATTGATATTGTAAAGGAGATTTTTAGTGACGACGTTATTTATAGCGAGTGTTACGGTCCCGCATATAGAGGCATTGGACAGATAATCAGATGGTTTGAGGATTGGCATCAGAAAGGTATTGTCTTACAGTGGGATGTAAGAGGGCGGCGCGTACTATGGATCAGTTCTGTGAAGTCGGGGTTGCAGGAGAGGATGATTTTTGTGCGCATTTTTAGGAGAAAGCTATAATCCGCAATATTGCTAATTGGAGTCACTGGAGGGACAGGCAGCTTCTTGCGCCGCTATGGTAGCAAGAGTATCACCAAGTTGTGAAAAAATAGCACTTAACAATTCAATTTCATCAGCAGTTTTATCTTTAGCAAGGTTACAAGCCAACGCTGAAATAATCATAATAAGTTCACAGGATTGCATAAATATCACCTCGATATAGTATATGTCGAAAAAGTATTGTTGTGATTGAAGAATGATCGAGCGGAGATTTATGTTCTAATCAGTTTCTCCTTGAATGTTATTTGTAAAACACCATAAACGAACTCTATTTCTTAGAATATGGCAATGACAAGGTATTATAATAATGTTTTTGTGTATACTAATCACGAGGTGATAGCATGGACAAAGACAAACAGGAAAAGTTAAACCAAAAGCAATCCAATGAGAAGTTTAACAGCGTAACCCGAAAGGTTAAGCCGGAGAACCAAAACCAGACACACAATGTCCGTTCAGAAGCAATAGAACCTAAGATCAGGCAGATTTAAAGGATATCGGAGTAAAATAATCAGCACCAGCCGTTAAACGGGTGGTGCTGATTGTATTCCGGTGTTTGGTTGAAATTCTTTTATTGCTGCTGTGCGGTAGTAACAATCAGGTCTGCCGCATGGTCAATGCCAAACCAATCGGTATTCAGGCAAAGATCATATCCTTCTGCAGCGCCCCATTTCGTTGCAGAGAGTTGGTTATAATAGGCAGCCCGCTCTTTGTCCGCTTTGGTGATTTTCTTACGTGCATCTGACGCGTTCAGGGAATCTCTCAGGACGACTCGGCTGATTCGGCTTTCCACATCAGAAGTGATAAATACACGAAGCAGTTTATATTTTCCGGCAAGCACCTGGTCTGCGGAACGTCCTACAATCACGCAGGGACCTTCCGCAGCAATTTTTTCAATAATTTCACGCTGGGCTTTGATGGCGAGGTGTCCGATCGATTCGTAGCCGCTGTTGCCAAATCCGATAGAACGGTACAACATGCCGCTGTTGACAGGCTTCTCATCCATACTCTCCAAAAATTTATGGCTTAATCCGCTGGCTTCTGCCGCTTTCTCAAGCAGTTCAGAATCATAATAAGGTATATGAAGCTGTTCAGCGGCCTTTTTGCCGATGCTTCTGCCGCCGGCGCCATAAGAACGACCGATCGTGATAATATAATTTGTTCCGCTATTAGTATTTGTGATTTTTACAGATTCCATGTTTACTGTTTCCTTTCCGGCTGCATGGTTTAGCAGTTTCTTTGTATTGATGATAACGATTACAGAGGCGATTGCAGTGAGAAGGTCGGCAATAGGCATGAAGAAAAGCACACCGTCCAGTCCCCAAAAGACGGGCAGAAGCAGCGGCAGCCCTACGCCAAAAACGATCTCACGCATCATTGAAAGCACTGTGGATTCCTTCGCTTTGCCGAGAGATTGCAGGAAGATGAAGGTTCCTTTATTCAGACAGGAAAGCGGAAGCAGACACAGGAAGATTCGAATGGTTTTTATCGCAAAATCGGTGTAATAGACACTTTCGTTTTCCGCACCGAAAATGTTGATAAACTGCTGCGGAAACAGCAGGAACAATGCAGTGGCGATCAGACCGACGACAAATTCGCTGACAAGCAGAAGCTTCATTAAGGTTGTGACACGGTCATTGCGCTTTGCACCTATGTTGTATCCGGCAATAGGAATGCAGCCGGCAGCCAGACCGACAGAAATGGAAATTATGATCTGAAAAAATTTCATGACTATACCCACAACAGCAGTGGGGATCTGTGCGTATTCGGTCTGTCCGAAAATCGGATCCAACGCACCGTATTTGGTAACCATATTCAATACGGCCGCCATAGAGAGCACGATGGAAATCTGGGAAAGAAAGCTGGTAATGCCAAGCGGAAGAATTCTCTTCATGAGATTACCGCGGAATTTAAAACTGTCTTTCCGTATCTGCACGGATTTCATACGGGTCAGATATACTGCCGACATGATGGCGGAGACGATCTGACCGAAGATAGTAGCTACGGCGGCGCCCATCATGCCCCATTTCAGAACATAAATGCAGATTGGGTCAAAGATAATGTTAAGGACAGCGCCTGTCAGCAGGGTGCTCATGGCAAAACCGGGGCTTCCGTCGGAACGGATAATTGGATTCATTGCCTGCCCGAACATGTAAAAGGGGATGCCCAGTGTGATCCAAAAGAAATATTCCTTGGAAAGGCGGAAGGTTTCGTCATTTACACGCGCACCGAAGGCGGTCAGGATAGGCTCCTGAAAAATCAGATAAATTGCTGTCAGAATAATGCCCGCAGCGATCACGGCAATGACAGAACTTCCGATGCCGCGATGGGCGTTCTCATTTTCTTTGGCGCCAAGGCTGATGCTGACAAAAGTACAGCAGCCATCGCCTATCATCATGGCGATGGAAAGGGCAACGACGGTAAGCGGGAAAACGACGGTGTTTGCGGCATTGCCGTAAGAACCGAGATAGCTGGCGTTGGCAATGAAAATCTGGTCAACAATATTGTAGAGTGCAGCAACCAGAAGCGAAATGACGCAGGGAATCGCGTATTTTCTCATCAGTTTACCAAGGCTTTCCGTTTCGAGGAAACCTGTTGTGTTTGTTTGTTCCATATAATTTAACCTCCAAATAATAATACTGTTTCGGCACATAAAAAAGACACAAGCCAAAAGCCTGTGTCTGAAATCATGATGCAAAAAAACACAAGCTGTAAGCATAGACTGTGTCGTAACAGCTTGCTTCTAGCTTGTATCGTGCCAAATGCCTCACTTATTGTAACAAATAGTCTGTAAAAAAGTCAAGTACCGTATCAAACAGCCAGCTTTGAAAGGTAAATTCTTTTCTGTCTGCCGTTTTAGGTAAAAAACTGTTT
>CAZPSD010000147.1:0-4803 GCA_964589055.1 uncultured Bacteroides sp. | reverse complement strand
ATCAGATTCAATGTTGTCTGTTCTGTTTCACTCATTGGCTGTCCTCTCTTATAACACTGTTATATATCACTGTTATATAATATGCCATATTAAGAAATCTGTCAATAGTTTTTGAAAAACATAATTCACGTTGCGTAACAGTTTGAAAAAAAAGATACATATGGTTTTCTTCGGCAACCTATGCTATACTAATTTCAAAAGACACGAAACAGCGCTGCACAGGAGGAATTCAAATGGACTGGCAGAACCCCAATGGAAATCCTTATAATAACGGGACCCCATACAATAACGGAAACCAATACAACAACAATCCTTATCCAAACGGAAATTGGCAGCTCCGCCCTATCCCGCCCAAACCCAAGGGAGACGGCATGGCTGGCGCGGCTTTGATTTTGGGAATTATTTCTCTCGTTTGCCTGGTTTTCATGCAGGTATACATCCCATTTATTACAGCCAGCATCGGCATTATCTTAGGCATACTTTCCAAAGGCAATGTCCCAAGGATGTTAGGCAAGGCGAAGGCAGGAATTACCTGTTGTATCGTAGGGCTTGCTGCGGACATTCTGCTGTGTGCAGGCAGCTTATATCTGATAGTCAATCTGCCCGCACTCATGCCCGAAATGGTCGAAGAGGTCAACGAAATGTGCGAGGAAGAGTACGGGTTTTCCTATTATGAATTGATGGACGAACTGGATGATATATGGAATATGGATTAACCGGATGTGCAGTGTATCCGGCAATCGGAAAGGTAGGGTGAATCAATGATAATCGGCGGTATTACAAACCCGTATAGCACTTATAACCCAGCAGGTTCTGTCGGTATATCACCGGAGCAGGAAGACGGTGGACATGTTATCATCCGTAATCCCGGCGAATCAACTGAGAAGCAGGCAGGCAAGAAGTCCTCTCCTGCTGAATGCAAGACTTGTAAAGAACGCAAGTACCAGGACGGTTCCGATGAGGACGTGTCCTTTAAGGCAGCTGCACATATTGATCCCGATGCGGCTGCGTCCCGCGTCAGAAGCCATGAGCAGGAGCATGTAAGCAACGCTTATAAGAAAGCTGCCCAAAGCAATGGCAAAGTAGTATCCTGCAACGTATCCATTCACACATCGGTCTGCCCGGAATGCGGGCGCACCTATGTGTCCGGCGGCACAACTGCGACACAGATTAAATATTATAATGAAGAAAACCCATACCAGAAGGAAATGAAGTCCTCCGATGCGGCTAACAAGTATCTTGGTATGAATGTAAATACCGCCTGCTAGACAGGCAGTCATAGATAGGAGTTGTTATGAATACTTTTAAATCTTCCGCGGAGCTTAAGGCATCCGCCAAAGAGCATATGTTTGGACATTACGGTACTGCCATCGGCGCATATTTTGTTGTCATGTGCATTACCGGCTGTCTCATGCTGCTGTCAGCTATTCTCATAGATGTCTCGACTGTAGCCGGAACGATCATTTATTATTTGTTGACGTTTGTCATCTCTGTTTTTACAGGCTTATTTCTTTCCGGCAACTGTTACCTGTATCTGAAAATTGTCTGCGGATATCCGGTTTCGGTAGGAGATGTTTTCTATGGTTTTAAACTCTGTCCCAACAAAGCGCTGACTATGCAGGCATGGATCTCTGTGATTAGTTATATCGCTAACCTTCCTATGATCATCATCGGTTATCAGATGGATTCGATCCGGAGTACAACGCGGCTGATGCTGCCATATTCGCTGGCTTTGATTCTGTCGCTTGCGGTATCGGTCATGCTTTCCCTGATCTATCATCAGGCTTTCTATCTGCTGCATGATTTTCCGCAGTATTCCGCAAAAGAGCTGCTGGTAATGAGCCGCAGGCTGATGGCAGGACATAAGGGCAGATTATTCTATATCTATGTGAGTTTCCTTCCGCTGATCCTGTTGGGAATCCTTTCCTGCGGTATAGCCCTGTTGTGGATCGTTCCTTATATAAACGCTGCACAGACGGAATTCTTTCTGGATCTGATCAGAAAAACCGATCCACACAAGATGTACGGTTAGAAGTCATATCATACACTTTCCTATTACACAAACAATAGAAAGCACGCTTTGCGAACTTTCTATTGTTACTTAATTGTTGATCCAGCGCAGATATGCATTGATAAACGGATCAAGCGCACCGTCCAGCACCGCATCCACATTACCGGATTCCTCATTTGTTCTGTGATCCTTCACCATTGTGTAGGGCTGCATGACATAGGAACGGATCTGATTTCCCCAGCCGATCTCCTTTACATCGCCCCGTATACCCGACAATTTCTCCGCATTCTCTTCCTGCTTCAACAGATAAAGCTTTGCTTTGAGCATCTGCATCGCCTTATCCTTATTCTGGAACTGGGAACGCTCATTCTGACACGTTACCACGATTCCGGTGGGGAAGTGTGTGATTCGGATTGCCGAGGATGTCTTATTGATATGCTGACCGCCCGCACCGCTGCTTCGGTAAGTATCAATACGGATATCCTCATCCTTGACCTCAACATCCACATCTTCCTCGATATCCGGCATAACATCCAAAGATACGAAAGATGTCTGTCTCTTTCCCTGCGCATTGAAAGGGGAAATACGAACCAGTCTGTGCACACCTTTTTCCGATTTCAGATAGCCATAGGCATTCTCGCCGTTAATCTGGAAAGTAACGGACTTGATTCCTGCCTCGTCCCCATCCAGATAGTCGATCACCTCCAGGGAAAAACCTTTGCGTTCCGCCCATCTGGTATACATACGGTACAGCATACTGCACCAGTCGCAGCTCTCGGTACCGCCCGCGCCCGCATTCAATTTAAGAATGGCATTATTCCTGTCATATTCTCCCGACAAAAGGGTCCTGATACGGATATTTTCAAAAGTTTCTTTAAACTGACATAGTTCTTCCTCGATGTCGGGTATGATGGAAGGATCATTGTCCTCATAACCCATCTCGATCAAAGTCAGGATATCATCATACTGACCAGACAGTCCGTTCATGGTATCCACAATATCTTTCAGGCTCTTGGATTCCCGCATCTTCTGATTCGATT
Source organism: uncultured Bacteroides sp. (assembly GCA_964589055.1). Taxonomy (GTDB): domain Bacteria; phylum Bacillota; class Clostridia; order Lachnospirales; family Lachnospiraceae; genus UBA3282. Next base: position 1,752 of record CAZPSD010000147.1, on the reverse strand, counting down.
TCTCCGGATCATCCCAGAAACCCGGCGCCTGCATTTCCATTTCTAATTCTTCTATCCGCTTCGACTTATTAGCTAAGTCAAAGTGAATCCCTCACTTCCGCTAAGGGACTTTCGTAAGCTAAGAGCTCAGATTTCATGTTATCCAATTCAACCACTTAACGTCACCTTCTTTCTACTTATATAATCCTTTTCATACTCCGGCGCCTTCCACGGGAAGAATCGTCCGTAATTCTTCCGGCTAAGATTTAGCGATTCTCAAGCAGCGTACTTTGCTGTCTTTGAAGATCTTCTCAGCCTTCTATTTTAGCTTACCACAGCATTGTTTATACTTCTTCCCCGAACCGCATGGACAAGGATCATTGGGATAAACCTTCGCCTCCATACGTCTGACCGGACCTTTCTGAACCGTTTCATCCTTATTCGTTCCGGTTACTTTCGCTACCTGCTCTCTCTCCACCTTCTGCTCGATACGCACATGGAAAAGTAAGCGAACCGTCTCTTCCTTAATATTCTGTGTCATCTCATCGAACATCTCATAACCGCTCAACTTATACTCTACCAGCGGATCTTTCTGTCCGTATGCCTGTAAGCCTGCGCCCTGTCGGAGCTGATCCATATCATCGATATGATCCATCCACTTCCTGTCGATTACTTTCAGCAAAATCACACGCTCGATCTCACGGATAGACTCCGGCTCCGGGAACTCTGCTTCCTTGCTCTCATACAATTTCACGGCTTCTTCTTTTAGCTGCTGTTTCAAGCTGTTCTTCTTAGGTTTTAATACGCGCTCTGCGCTGACCGGCTGCAACGGTATGGTAGGAAGTAACAGTGTATTCAGTTCATTGTAATTCCATTCCTCGAAGTCCGTATCGTCACCGATACAAATGTCCACACTGTTCTCCGCAATATCCGTGATCATCTTGTAAATGGCGTCTCTCATGCTCTCGCCATTCAGCACGCGACGTCTTTCCTCGTAGATGATCTCACGCTGTTCGTTCATAACCTGGTCGTACTCTAAAAGGCTCTTTCTGATGCCGAAGTTGTTGCTCTCGATCTTCTTCTGCGCAGACTCGATTGCCTTCGTCAGCGCCTTATGCTGGATTTCCTGTCCTTCCGGGATTCCCAGTGCGTTAAACATACTGATCATCCTGTCGGAACCGAACAGTCTCATCAAATCGTCTTCCAGTGAAATATAGAACTTGGATTCACCTGCATCTCCCTGACGGCCGGAACGTCCACGGAGCTGATTGTCGATACGTCTGGACTCATGGCGCTCTGTACCGATAATCATCAGACCGCCTGCCGCTCTCGCCTCATCATCCAGCTTAATATCCGTACCACGGCCTGCCATATTTGTTGCGATGGTAACCGCGCCGTGAATACCGGCGTCCGCTACAATTTCCGCCTCCAATTCATGGAACTTGGCATTTAACACTTTATGCTCTATACCGCTCTTTTTCAGAAGCGCACTCAGTTCCTCGGAAGCATCGATATTGATCGTACCAACCAATACCGGCTGTCCCTTGGCATGTGCCTGTGCAACCGCTTCTACGATCGCTTTTAACTTCTCGCGTTTTGTCTTATAAACAGCATCCTGATGATCGACACGCACCACCGGCTTGTTGGTAGGAATCTCTACTACGTCCATGCCGTAGATATCACGGAATTCCTTTTCCTCAGTAAGGGCGGTACCGGTCATACCTGCTTTTTTATCAAATTTATTAAAGAAGTTCTGGAACGTGATCGTGGCAA
>CAZPSD010000146.1:0-4989 GCA_964589055.1 uncultured Bacteroides sp. | reverse complement strand
CGTAAGGAAACACAAAATCGGTACCCTGATACTTATTTCACAACAAACAAAGGTTATCAAATAAGCCAATAACACAGTTCCTGCAAATAAAACAGAAGTGTTGTTTTCAAAAACTCCATATAATATGTACTGGAACAAAACAACCCAAATGAAGTGATAAATATAAAACAGGAATGACCGTTTGTTCATATAATTTTCTACTTTTCCACTGAAATTTAGGTTTCTTTTTCCCAATCCTATTAAGGCAATTACCATCACCCACTCAGAAACATATTTGGTAATTGTGTTAAGTAAAATGTATTCATTCCCTGACCAAATAAAGAAATAAACATTGAGGATTGTCGCTACTAATCCCATCCCAAACAACAGCCAACAATTCTTCTCTGCCTTGCTAATGATTTTTTCATCCGCAAAAATATAATAACCCAGCATAAAAAGGTAGGTGTATTCCACAAGACTCTTCCCACCTATAGAAAGCAGTTCACTCAACAGTGGTAATGGTAATCCCAACACAAGAACCAGCCAAAATGGAATTGTCATTTCTGTTTTCAAAAAAAATCTTTTTGTCACGGTTATGATTCCTACACCCACAACCGAAATAATGAACAGATATAACAGAAACCAAAACTGACCTAAGGAAAATCCTCCATCTGCGCCAATCAAATCTGTATATTTTGTAAAAAATATTGTGTAGTGTTCCGGAAATCCACCACTGTAAGAACAATTAAACTTATCCGCCAAATATGCCATGATTGGCATTAGGACTACTGTTCCGAATAAAAACGGTACAAGGAGTCTCCTTACTCTTTCCATCAGATATTCCTTATATGTCCTTTTTTGCAATGCAAATCTTGTACTTATCCCTGCCAGCACAAACAGCAAAGGCATAAAATATGGGCTAAAGAATACTATAATACTGCTAATCAATCTGTTTCCTTCAAAATAAATATAATTTGGCTCGCCCCAAGTGTTCCACGTCATTGCTGTATGATATGGTATCAGTATCAAAAGTGTAATCCATCTTAAATTATCAATGTAATGCTTTCGCATACCAAAATTCATACTTTCTCTCCATACGACTCTATGGCATAATTATCTTCGCTATTTTTTCTTAATAACCGAACACTCGGATACTTTAACAAATCCTAATTTTTCTGCCATTCTTTCGGAAGCAGTATTCTTATAATAACATGCCCAGACTGGTTGTTTTGATTGGTCAAGCGTATATTGTATCATCTTTTTCGCAACTATCATCCCCAAGCCCTGCTTTTTATATTTTGGATTCGTTTCTATTCCAATATCTATTTCCTTTGTACTAACCGCAGCTGAAAATGCCCATGTTGCAACATCATCACCACAGCTTATACAATACCCTCTTCCTTTTGCTATAAAATCATTAACATTCTTCCAAAAGAGTGAGGGTACAATTGTTCCCGAAATTTTCTTCAGCAATTTATCATCTATTTCTTTCAATTCATATCCTGTAGGCAGGTGAATTTCATTAAAAATTTTATCTCCGGCATACTCAAACAAGTATCTTCTCTCTATACAAGCATCATCTTTTGTCATAAAATAATTCTCTGTATATTCATCCTTTGACATTAGAATAAAACGTTTCTCATTTGTTTTATTTCTATCCAGCATAATGTCATATATATCTTCTAAAAAGGATTCATTTACTTCTCCCAAAAGATATGCAAAACCACTTTGTGTCCAAAACAATACCTTTTCCAAAGTATCAACCGAATCCGAGAAAACATCTCCTTCTTGAATCCCTTCTGCAACAGAAAGCGGATAAACCGAGCCACAATTATGAGTTTCTGCGATGCTAATCAAATCTGAATATTGTATTGCGTCAAGCTTATGTAACATCCCCTATTCCTCCATAATTCCAATCATATATCCTATGACAAACAGTATACCATTCACAAAATATTACTACAACCAACTTCTTTTTAGATTTGATCCGTTCAAGCTCATCTGCTGTAAAAGTGACATAATACCCCTTTTCAAACTCATATCCTTTGATAATATCTTCATTTCTGATTTCCTTATCACAGGACGGACAATATTTTTTATATCTTACTCTTTCATGGGAGTCTTTACATAATTGATCAAATGATATGCTTATATTCCGGGTGGTTTAATATAATCCTACCGGAATATATAAAAGATCTACAGATATTGCAGATTTATGCGCTACTGCCATACTATCACCTCGATTTGGATTTTATAATAGTATGTGTAATATTAAAGGATTATTATTTTAGACAAAAAAATAAACCGACTTATGGTCGATTTATCTCTTGTACAATTTTAAGTGCTGGTGGCGGGACTTGAACCCGCACGAGCGTGAACTCGTCAGATTTTGAGTCTGATGCGTCTGCCATTCCGCCACACCAGCATTTTCAACAACCGAGTTATATCTTAACATAACATCGGAATGTTGGCAAGTTTTTTATTTCATATTTTCTTTCATATTTTCTTTCATGCCGAGTTTATTGTATATGTCAAATCCATCGAAAGTCGCGAAATAATCCTTCGGCGTTTCTGCCCGTCTGATCAACTGCACGCTGCCATCCTCTTTCAGCAGCAATTCCGCCGATTTGAGCTTTCCATTGTAATTATATCCCATTGCAAAACCGTGTGCGCCAGTGTCATGGATTACCAAGTAATCACCCATATCTATCTTTGGCAATTTTCTGTCAATCGCAAATTTATCATTATTCTCACACAGAGAACCGGTTACATCATATTTATAGTCGCAGGCAGCATTCTCTTTACCCAACACGGTGATATGATGATATGCGCCATACATCGCAGGGCGCATCAGATTGACTGCACAGGCATCCACACCGATGTACTCCTTATGGGTATGCTTCTCATGGATCGCTTTGGTTACAAGCGCACCATAAGGTCCCGTCATAAATCGTCCCATCTCTGTGTAAATTTTCACATTTCCCAAGCCTGCAGGCACTAAGACCTCGTCGTATACTTTATGCACACCTGCTCCGATTTCCTTAATGTCGTTCGCTGTCTGATCCGGTCTGTAAGCGATTCCTACCCCGCCGGATAAATTGATAAACTCTAAGGACACTCCGACTTTTTCTTTTAACTCTACTGCCACCTCAAAAAGCTGCTTCGCCAGCTTCGGATAATATTCGTTTGTCACCGTATTGCTTGCCAGAAAAGCATGAATACCGAAGTGTTTTACTCCTTTTTCTTTCAGAATCCTATAGCCCTCAAATAACTGTTCTGTGGTAAAACCATACTTGGCGTCACCGGGGTTGTCCATGATACCGTTGCTCATCGTAAACACTCCGCCCGGATTATAACGGCAGCTCATCGTCTCAGGCAGTTTTCCTAAGATGTTCTCCACAAACTCAATGTGTGTGATATCATCCAGGTTGATAATACCACCAACCTCAGCACAGTAGGCATAATCTTCTGCGGGCGTATCATTGGAAGAAAACATGATGTCATGTCCGTTGATTCCCATAGCGTTGCTCAGCATCAATTCTGTCAGGGAAGAACAGTCACAGCCACAGCCATACTCGTGCAAAATCTGAATCAAAAACGGATTGGGACATGCCTTTACGGCAAAATATTCCTTAAACCCTTTATTCCAGACAAAAGCATCCTTCACCGCCTGTGCATTAGCTCTGATCCCTTTCTCATCATAAATATGAAACGGGGTCGGATATGTCTTCACGATCTCCTCAACCTGTTCCTTCGTTACAAACGGTAGTTTACTCATAACACACATTTCTCCTCTCGTACCTTTATTTCGCAGTTAAACAATTAGCATAATAAAGCGAAGCTATCTCTTTGTCAACCTTATCACCCATCAATTAACTGCAAATTTTTTCATATATTTTCAATCTGCCAGTCTATCGGCTCCACCCCATGGGCTTTTAAAAACTCATTACACCGGCTGAAATGCTTACAGCCAAAGAAGCCGCGGTACGCGGAAAGCGGACTCGGATGAGGCGCTTTTAAAATTAAATGCTTAGGATTCGTCAACATCGAAATCTTACTCTGTGCCGGTCTGCCCCAAAGCAGATACACGATAGGACGATCCTGCTCATTAACAGCCCTAATTACCGCATCCGTAAACTGTTCCCATCCTTTGCCCTGATGGGAATTTGCCTGATGGGCGCGCACCGTAAGTACGGTATTTAACAAAAGCACACCCTGATCTGCCCACTTCTGCAAATATCCGTTGTTCGGTATGTAGCAGCCCAAATCATCCTCTAACTCTTTATAAATATTCTGCAAGGACGGCGGTATTTCTTTCTGATCCGGCAGCACAGAAAAACTCATGCCATGCGCCTGATGCTCATTATGATAAGGATCCTGTCCCAATAAAAGCACTTTTACTTTATTTAAAGGCGTAAAATGAAAAGCGTTAAAAATATCCTCCGAAGGCGGATAAATTACTTTCTTACTATACTCATCTCTCACAAACGTATACAACTGCCTATAATATGGCTTATGAAATTCATCGTTTAAAGCCACAGCCCAATCATTACTTAACATCGCCATCTGCGCATCACTTCCTTCCCTGAAAAAAGCACCGAACATCTCGTCCCGGTGCCTCTTTGCATCTTTATAATCTAACCGAGATACCTTTCTGTCTCAGATACTGCTTCAAATCACGAATCTCCATCTCCTTGAAATGGAATAGGGATGCTGCCAGAGCCGCATCCGCTTTACCGACAGTAAAAGCCTCGTAGAAATGCTCCATCGTTCCCGCACCACCGGATGCAATTACCGGAATCGAAACATTTTCAGAGATTGCCTTAGTCAGTTCCAAATCATATCCTGCCTTGGTTCCATCACCATCCATACTGGTAAGGAGAATTTCCCCGGCTCCCAGCCTGTCCGCCTGCATCGCCCACTCTACAGCATCAATTCCCATGTCTATGCGGCAGCCGTTTTTATAAATATTCCAACCGCTTCCGTCCGGTCTGCGCTTGGCATCGATCG
>CAZPSD010000145.1:0-5036 GCA_964589055.1 uncultured Bacteroides sp. | reverse complement strand
AACGCCCGATTATGAGCAAAATTAGCTGCGTAGCAGCGGGAATGCGCCGAAGGCGCTTTTGCGGTGCCAAGTGCCAGTGGCACTTGCCCGGCACCGACCGAAACGGAGTGTAGATGGGCGTGGGCTGAACTGTTACTTACTCACCGTGTTTTACCATATCCGAAAACACCTGATTTTGCATATCCTCATCCAATGGATGATCAAAATTTCCGTAATACCATGTGCCATCCTTCTCCAATAGAATCCCAACAAACAAAACCGGCATCTCCGTGTCATAGAAATCTCCTACCGGCAGAACTCCTTTTTCACCATACCTGCTCAAAAAATCTCCATATTCCACGCACCCAGCCTCCAGTACAAGGATCCTGTCCGCCTCTGTAAGCTCCTCTGCCCGATAATCGGAAATCTCCTGCTCTGTGATCATCTGTTCGACCACCGCCTTGTCTATATGGTATCGCTGATCCATCGCTTTCCCCAATGAATCCGGTTCTGTCAGAACATAATCTTCATATTGCTCCAATATTCCCTTCTGATACTCCTCCGAAGTCACAATGGCTTCACTGGCATAAACACGATTTGTTTCCTCGTCCATCTGCAGCAAAATATCTTTTTTCTCATCCGTCTTATCATACTGAAGCTCTGCTGTCCCGAAAGGAATGGTTTCTTCCGCAATATTCTCAGAATCAAAAACAACATATTCGCTTGGAAAATATACCTGTTCCCGATACACAATCGGACTGTACCCATAATCAAATAAGCTCACGGCAGCATTGACGTTTTGATCTGCAGAACCGCAGCCCGATAAACACAGCATAGCCAGCAAAATACAGATTATCTTTTTCAAATCCTTCGCCTTTATCAGACACATATTTTTATCCAAATATGCCCGAACTGTGGAAATCGTAATTGGTTGTCCTCCTTCTAACTGTTCCATTTTGTATTCTCCTTTTTATATTTCCGCCTTTAACGGATATTGATATATGATATTGTCAATATCCTCAGCTTTACCAAAACCAGTATCTCTTTTTCACCCCTGCATACACTCCCCCGCCGACTGCAAGCAATATTATTCCCGCAATCACGAAATGCTTCATAACCATATTGTGATCGCGCATCAATTGATCCGTAATCAGATATACTCCGCCTGTTGTCAGCTCGATTTCCTCCAGATTCCCTTTTTGGATCATTTCATATTTTTCTTTGGAAGGATTGTAAAGGTATAGGTATTTGCCCTCTATATCTTCCAGCTCCAATCGAACCGTTCCACATAATTCCTTCTCCTGATTAAGTATAAAATGCGTCCCATCCTCATCCTTCGATAACGCTATATCCGTATAGAATTCATTCGTATGATTTACGATTTTTTTTCCATCCAACATAAATGTATAGCCATTTCCCACGATCTGCAAGATCTGATGATTCTGATAGATCTGGAGCAGCGTTGCAGAATCTATGACTGCCCGTTCCGAGACCTGTATACGGTCTGCATATGCCTTCTGCTCCGTCCCTTCTACGCCGCTGTTCTCCGTTTCGTCTGAGACGATGTTTACCGATTGATTTATAATAACAGATACTGCCGCCGAAAAATCCCCATTGGAAACAACCACTGTTGTACTTCCGCTCTTTCTGGCAGTGACCAGCCCCCTAGACGAAACACTTGCCACAGCAGGATCTGCCGACCGAAATGTAACCGCCTGAGCAGCATCCGCCGGAATAACCGTAGCAGACAATTGATAGCTTTCATCCGGCTTCAGCACCAGATAATTCCGGTTTAACTGAATAGCTGTAGTCGCCACCTTAACGGTGAGCGAAATCGTTTTCATTACACTCCCTGCGGATACATATATATCTGCATTTCCTTTTGCAATTCCCTTTACCTCTCCTGTGGAGCTGACAGTGACAACCGACTCGTCTGACGAGGTATATGTAATGTCAGAATTGCTTGCATTGGAGGGGATTACAGTTGCTGACAAACTCAGCGTTTTATCCACATACAACTCGTCCTCATGGTCTGCTATTTCTATATCGCTCACCGGAACAACATCTGATTCCGCTTCTACTACCTGAAGCACAAAAGACGCGCTCGCCTCTCCCACCGTTGCGCAAATAGAAGTAGTACCCGGCATCAGCGCCGATATTCTTCCCAGCCCGTTAACTACCGCCACTGACGGATCGGATGAACTATAAATAATGACATTTTCTACCGCGTCCACTGGCAAACACGTCACGTTTAGCAGTTGCTTTTCTCCCACTTCCATCTGTTCTGAGTAATCGCCAAGATCCAGTTCTGTAACCACCGTGTTTTCTACATCCGACAATTCGTCTGTTTCCGCGCCTTTTGCATATGCCGGAAATATCCCCATTAATTCCGCTTCAATCTGTTCTTCACTGTAACCATATGACTGATAAGCGCTTACATCCAGACTACTCTGTGCCACCTTTGATTTATAGGCTTCATATGTACTGTAATACAAACTATCCACCGGATCTGTCTCGTCAAAATAATTGGTATCGTCCTTAATAGAGGCAACCAGCAATACATTCTGCGAAACCTGTAGTTCATATATCTGTCTGCTATCCCGCAGCTGTTTCTCCTGCAGATCATAATCCGTACTTTTTACCGTAAACAGGACATCCCCTTTTTCCACTATCATGCCTTCCTCCATATGACAGGCATCAATCTCCCCGGTATAAGTGCACATCACATAATTCGCGTCCACATTTGTCACAGTTCCCTGCGCCTGTATCATATACACTTTTGGCGTGCGTATACTCCATATGACCGCAAGCAACAGTAATAAGCCAACAATCAGGATCAGCATATAACCAAATGCCGGTAGCGGCTTTTCAAACAGGATGCGGCTGTCTTTCAGTTCATTTATAGATTTTACTCTCTTCATCAATCTGTCCGCTCCATAAATACATCCGCAGTGATAGTATCATTATCTTCATCACGCCCCACAAAGATCGTGTAGCTGTCGCCCTTTAATGGGATATCGTTTTCAAATGCATACAGATTTATTTTGTCATATGCAAATTTTATTTTATTCTCCGATCCTATGTACCTGCAATACAACGCATCCGGAATGCGGATAACTGCTTCCATGCAATACGGATATTCCGTATTATGAATATAGTGATTACATTGAAGCATCATTATGATCTTCACAGTCAGTTCCTGTTGTTCATTCACTGTTGTCTGTGTATACTGAATTAACGGACCTATCTGCAATGCCCCTTTTGTCTTGATATAAGACTGCATCTGCTTTATTGCAGTGTTTAGATCAAATTTTTCATCATCCATCAAAATAGTGTATTCTAACACGTTGGTCAGCTTTAACACCTTGGATGGATGAAATTGTAATTTAGTCATCTTCTTTTCCTTATCTGGTTTCTCATTTTTTTCTTTCTCTCACCTATTTTTTCGAGCGAAGGTTTTCTTTTTTGATTTTTTCAGCAATCGCCTCATATGCCTTTAAATACAAAACGTCCACTATCATAATTAGCACGATCTTTGTCAATGTGGACATTTCACAAAAAACAGCAATACTCATACTAATCAATACTAAAAGTACATATTTTACAATCTTTTTCATATCACTCTACCTCTACATCAATCCCAGTCTCTCTTCATCCCATCGTTTCCATATTCTTCCCTTTTCTTTGCCCATTCCAGCCACATACTGCATTCTGTAAAAAATGTAACGATATCCAAGAATAGGTACTTTAATTATGCCTGTGAAGTTTTTTTCATTCATAATGAAAAAGTACATCTTCTGCAAATCCATCTTTTCCCAATAATAAATAACTATCATACAAAGAAGCAAATAATACAAAACAACATTATCATATTTGTAACAAGCATAGTTTTCTACCAATAACACTATTATTTCGTCTTCCGTACGTTGTGTTTTATTTGTTACCATCATAATAAGTGCATTCAGATCATGTTTTGTCAGCCGCTCATTTTGCTTCAATTTATTACATATATTATTTCGTACAAGCTCATATAGATAATCTGTGGTCGTTCCAAATGAAACAGCTTGATAAAAAATGACAAAGATCAATTCTCGCCGTATATCTTCATAATTTAAATAACCATATATATCCTGTACAGGAGGTTCTTTATAGCAGGACGACAGTAACATATTAAAATTGACCCAGCTAAAACAAATAAATACCAGCCCTTTCGTCAATATAATCATAACAGTAGAAAATAAATATACAAAAAACGTTGTCAGCGCACCCACCGCAAAATTGCTTCTTATATCCTTTAATATTTTATTCTCTGTATTCTCATCTACCAAGCATGCCGCATAATCAATAGCAACCTGGCCCTTCAAAGCCATGCTTCCGGCATCAAATTTTATTTTTTTATTAAAAAAATCCACTTTTATGCCCATCAAGCGAATATACATTATACGGTATTGTTTCATTAAAGCAAACACTGTATGTGATAATTCATGCAACAAAATCGAAACTATACAGGCAATCAAAACAGAAAAATAAAACGGCACAAGGGTTTCTTTATTTATCACAGAAAACAGGAAGAAAATATATAATATATTAATTGCGACATGAATCACCTTAACATATATAGTCATATTCTATTTTTTCCTCATCTTGTTAATTATTCTATATAAAATATCTATTATTCCCAGTAAAAATGCGTGCGTTCCTCCTATCACCAGACAATCCCTTACAAAATTTCCTGTATACAAAATAGTCCCCACACACAACAGTGTAATAATTGAAATCAATATTCTGATTATTTTATTTTTTTTTTGTATAATACTCATTTTTCTCTTCATCATTTCCCATCACATGTTTTTATTTGGACTGGCTGTTTCTAATACAGAAATACCCAAATTATTAGCTACCATATTAGGTGTTGCGTCTATATTCAATTTTTAGCCACCATATGATGGCTTATTTGTGATGCTCAAATTTATTCTCTATCCACTACCTCTTTGTTTCAAACTTCTCCACCATATAACAATTTTACACTATATTCGGCAGTCAATAACCCCGCCGCA
>CAZPSD010000144.1:0-5044 GCA_964589055.1 uncultured Bacteroides sp. | reverse complement strand
TAACAGATTTCAGCTCCATATCCTGCACACTCTTAGAGGGACGCATCAATGCTGCCGCACCGATCAGTCCGGTCAGTTCATCCACTGCGTACAATACCTTTTCCATCTCGTGTTCCGGCCTGATATCCACCGTCAGCTCGTATCCGTGACTGCACACCGCATGGATGATATCCTCACCGACTCCTGCTTCCCTTAAAAGTTCAGGCGCTTTAATACAATGCTGATCGGGATATTCCTCGAAATCAATATCGTGTAATAATCCTACGATCCCCCAGTATTCCTCGTCCTCGCCGTAGCCTAATTCTTTGGCGTACCATTTCATGACGCCTTCCACGGTCAGCCCGTGCTGGATATGAAAAGGTTCTTTGTTGTGTTTCTTTAATAAAAGAAAAGCTTCTTCTCTCCCAATATGTTCTTTCATGATGTTATGCTCCTTTGGATTCTATTGATTGCCTGATTTCAATTTCCTTGATCCGATTTTCTTTATCAGATTATTCTAACCGGTATCGTATACACCACTTCTACCGCCTCATCCGCCATTCCGGTCAATTCCCTGTTCAGTCTGCCAAGCTGTCTCCGATAGGCTTCTGTCTCCGGTGTATACTTGATTCCATCCGAGAATACTTCATTGGTAACAATAATCAAATGCCTGCATTGCCGGGAAATGTAAGACATCCCCTTTAGCAGCCTGTCAGCCACGTCTTCGTCCCTCTTCTGTGCCGCGCCTTCCCCGGAGCGCTGCTCTCCAAACATCTCATTTGCCAGCAGATTTGACATACATTCCAAAAGAATGGTTGCCTCTGATCGCTCGCGTTGACCAATATAGTCAATTACATGTTCAATATTCCGATAACATTCTATGGTCTGAAAGCCTTTTCCGGACCGCAACGCATGATGCCGTTTAATCCGCGCCTGCCCTTCCTGCCCGTAAGGCTCCATGGCTGCCACATAATAAAGAGAGCCGCCCGCAGCCAGTTTTACCGCCAAATTTTCCGCATATTCCGATTTTCCGCTGCCGCTTACACCGGTGATTACATATAGCATAGACTTATCCTTTTACAAACACTTTCCATCAGGCAAAATCTTCATTCACTACTCATATCTCTCATAGGCATCTATCTCCATCTCATCAAAGGAATCATTCTCCCGGTAAACCGTCAATGCCATATCCAACAGCGGAAACAACATCGCCGCCCCGGTTCCTTCCCCCAATGCAAGACCGGCCCATATCACGGGATGCAGTTCCAATTCGTCCATGATCCTGCGGGTAATGGGCTCTTTACTGAGGTGAGAGGCGATCATGTAAGAGCGAACCCCCGGAGCCAGTCTTTCCGCTGCCAGCGCCGCCACCGCGGTAATCATGCCGTCCAGCGCCACCGGCACATGATATAGGGCGCCGCCGATAAAAATCCCGGCAATTCCCGCTATATCCAAACCGCCTACCGTCCGCAGCGCCGTAAGCGCATCCTGGTGGTACAGATCGTATTTCTGAATCGCCTGTGCGATCACTGTTTTTTTGCGGGATAATCCTGCATCGTTAAGCCCGGCTCCCCGCCCTGTCACTTCTTCCGGAGACAGCCCGAGCAGCGCACAGCCTACTGCGGTAGAAGTGGTCGTGTTGCCGATGCCCATCTCTCCTGTTCCCAGTATCTGATAGCCTTGCTCCTTACACTCTTTGACCCAAAGGATACCCTCATCGATTGCCTGCAAAGCCTCTGCCTCAGTCATCGCCGGTTCTGTCAGGAAATTCGCCGTACCGTTGCGAACCTTGCGGTTTCGCAGACTTTTACAATCCATTTCCGTACAAATACCGATGTCCGTGGCGAATACTTCCGTACCGCCCATCGCTGCCATACGGTTGACACTGGAACGCCCGGCTGCCATATTGGCTGCTACAATCGCAGTTACCTCGCTGGAGGCCTGCGTCACGCCTTCCGCTACGATGCCGTTATCTGCACACATGACCAGAATAGCTCTCTTATTGATCTGTATATCATCATTGCCTGTAATACCTGCAATCTGCACGATCAGCTTCTCAAACTGTCCCAAGCCGTCCAATGGTTTTGCGATGGCATCAAGACGTGCCCGGGCCCGCCTTTGCGCCGCTGCCTGTAACGGCTTTATTTTTAGTTTACATAATTCTTCTTTTGTCATATAAATCCCCATCCTGCCCGGTCTGTGAATTTTATCTATGTTTTGCATCCGTTGCGCAAGCATATATAATTACGTAATACGGGCATCTTTATGTAAAAGACCATTTTGCTCCTATGACAGCCCTTACTTTGCTGATCTGCCACAATAACTTTGAACTGCCGCCAGAAAATTCTCCCCGGTCTTGGGACTTCCATAAAAATACAGATGGGGAAATCCTGCATATAAGGTCTTGGTACAAAGCCCTTCTGTCCACGTACTTCCGTTCCCCGGTTTCAGCACATGCAGATCCTCCTGCTCCATGGAGGACTCCCAGTAATGAAATTCATGGGCGCGGAAAGAATCTCCTTTCTTACCCAATAGACAATCCTGCTTCAGGGTCACCTTAATATAACCGAAATGCCCCTTCCGGCGGCGGTTTACAGCCCGTGCCGGAATAATCCCTGCCATTTCATAAAAATGAGACTGCGCTTCCAACTGTTCATGCAGATACAAGAATCCTCCGCACTCAGCGATACAGGGCATTCCTGCTGCTATTTTGTCCCGGATATCCTTTTTCATGGGAAAATTCTGCTCCAGTTGCCCGGCATATAACTCCGGGTAACCGCCGCTTAAGTACAGTCCATCACAATCCGGGGGTATCTCCCGGTCATGCAGGGGACTAAAGGAGACAATCTCTGCCCCCTTCTCCCGCAGAAAATTCAAATTATCTTCATAGAGAAAGCAAAAGGCTTCGTCCTGTGCAACGGCTATGCGCAGTCCGGTATTCCGTTTGTCTGATTCTACAATACCTTGCCTTCCCGCCTTTTCCGGTTCCTTTTCTTTCCCAAATTCCGCCGGGTTCTGATATCCTGTTATAACCTTATCGCCATTTCTCTCTATCGCCTCAGCGGATTGGCCTGCCTGCCAAGACATTCCGTTCCTTGCAAGTTTTATAATACCTTCCGCATCTACGGTTTCTGCAATCCGTCCGGCTATGGCATCTATTCTCTCCGTAAAATTCTGCACCTCGTCCGCCATCACCAGTCCCAGATGTCTGCTCTCCAAACACAGTTCCTTGTTTTCCGGCAGATAACCAAGCGGTGTAATCCCCAAATCACGCACCGCCTCCGCCGCCTTTTCATAGAGAGAGGGTGCTATGCGGTTAAAAACCACGCCGGCAATCTGACTGGGATTCCTGTGCTTCACAAAGCCTTCCACTGTTGCCATCACGGAATGTCCCATTCCTTTGCAATCCACCAGCAGAAGCACCGGAACATTCAGCGCTCTTGCCACCGAATAGGTGCTTGCTTCATCGGAAAAGCCAAGCCCGTCATAATATCCCATAACGCCTTCCAGTACCCTGATATCATGCTCCTTGCTGTGGGCTTCGTACAACTGCCGCAATACGTTTTCCTCTGTAAAAAAGGGATCCAGATTATAGCATGGCACGCCAAGCACCCGCTTATGAAAGGAAGGATCAATGTAATCCGGACCGCATTTAAAGGCACAAGGACTGCATCCTTTTTGCTGTAGCAGACGCAGCAAACCGCAGGTAAACATCGTTTTGCCGCTGCCGCTGCCTGTGGCCGCAATCAGAATGCCGCAAGACTGCAATGTATGCAATTCTGTTCTCTTTGAAACTGTATACACTTTTTTCTCCTAATCTTGAACGGGTTTCACAAACTTTATTAGAGAGTTTCCTTTTCTCTCCCTTTGGCAGACAAAACCGTAATGGGATTCTGTGCCATCATCATATGGCCGGCTCCAACCTTCTTTGCCTTATTGACCTGTAACTGCACCATTTCCAGACCAGTAAACCGGTCGGACTCCAACAACGCAAGCGCTCTGGCGGTATTTTCCACGGTAATAGTATTGATCACCAGCCGGACTGCCGGATTTTTGCGATAAATCTGTTCCACAATCTCCCCAAGCTGCCCTTTACTGCCGCCGATAAAAACCACGTCCGGCGCGGGTAAATCCTGCATGGCATCCGGTGCCATACCTTCTGCAATATCCATATTATGTAAACAAAATTGTTGTTTGTTTAGTTTACATAATTCAACTGCAGCAGGATTTATTTCTATTGCATATACTTTTCCTCTTCGCGCCGCCAATGCCATTTCCACGGAAACAGATCCGGTACCCGCACCGATATCGTAACACACATCTTTCTCTCTGATACGCAGCTTACTCATCACAACCGCGCGCACCTCCGCCTTGGTCATGGGAACTTCCCCGCGCACAAAGCTTTCATCCGGCAAGCCCCATAAATTGGCGCTGACTGCCGCCGGATTTTCCAAATAAAGAACCGCCAGCGGTTCATAGGGTCTCTGCGCCAACTCATGGACTGTTCCCTCTGATATCCGTTCCCAAAGTACATTATCGCTATCCTGCCCGGCGTTTCTTTCCTCTAATTCTGCAGCACATGATTCTTCTGACCTTTTCTCCGCCATATGCATATAGGACAGATTCTCTCCCACATAACCATGCACCTCACCCAGTCCATGCTCCGCCAACTGCTGTAACTGCTGTTGTGCATTACCTCCGGTTATGGCGAATACCTTCTCATGGGTCAGTACCGCCTGCCACAAATTCTCCTGTGCTCCATGAAGATTCACAACCGCCGCATCCTCCCATGACTTTCCGATTCTTGCGCAGAAATAGGATAGTGAAGAGATACCCGGCAGAACTGTCACCTTCTTATATACCCCGTCCGTTCCCCATTCAGAAGAAAGCGCTGCAAGAAGCGCTCTCGTACCGCTGTAAAATCCGCTGTCACCTGACATCAAGACAGCAATTTTCTCTATTTTCTTCGTGTCGGTTCCATATTCCTTAACAGCCCGCGGATACGGGTTCAGACACCACTGTAGGATTTCCTCTGTCCGATGAGAGACGATGCATCTTTGTCCTG
>CAZPSD010000143.1:0-5061 GCA_964589055.1 uncultured Bacteroides sp. | reverse complement strand
TATACTAGCACCCTTTTTTAATATTTGCAAGTTCATTTTACAAGTATTTTAGAAAAGTATTTTAGAAAATTTATAAGTTGGCGGACTTATACACAAAATTTTCACACCGCTTTAACAATTTTTATTATTTCGGAATTTATTGACAGTTGCATCCATATCAACTAATCTATAACCATAAATGAAAATCATATGTAAATACAGATAAACAGAAATATCACACAAAGATAAAACTGACAGAAGTCAAGTTATGAGGGGTGTTTATGCGTGGCAAAATAAATTGGACTTTACTATTACATTTCGTTCAGAGTTTCTTTACAACATGGGCGCTGATGAAAGCTGCCCGGATGGAACCAGGCAACATTCTCACTTTGGTATTCTTTCTGCTGGTGTTTTTCTTCTACCGTCATGTCAGCAGACGGCTGAACAGGCTGAACCTGTTTCTGTTGGATGAGCAGGAAGCAGAAAATACTGTAATAGACGATTCCATTATGCATGCCCGTAAAACCAACATGGTATCTCTTATCATTGCCATGCTTTTTACAACTCTGTATATGCTGGTGGACTATCCGTTTTACGTGGAACTATTGACCAGCAGGCTGTTTCGCTTTTCCATCATCCTGATAACCTTTATCGGATTTACCACACTGTTTTACTATTTGTTAAAATTTCTTTTTTCTTATACCTGCAACAAAAAACGTCTGAGGGAGACTCTGCTTACCCGCTATCAGGATGTTCCGTATGTATTTTCCTGCAGGAACCGCATTCTGTCTTCTCTCCTTACCTATGTCATCAATCTGTATAGGAACCATACGGCGGGCATGAGTTTTCTGATCTGTATGTTATGCTGGATGCCTTACTATCTCTATCAATATCCGGGCATCATGACCCCTGACAGCATTAATCAGTTCGAACAGGTTCTTGGCTTGATTCCATACAGTAATCATCATCCCTGGGTGCATACGATGTTATTCAAGCTATGCTATAACATCGGTTATTTCCTTACCCGCAACATGGTAATCGCCGTTTCTGTCTACACCCTGTTCCAAATGTGCCTGCTTTCCGGAAGCGCCGCTTATTTCATCAATACACTGCGCCGGCGCAAGATCAGACCTTTTGTCCTGCTGCTGATTACGGCTTTCTATGCACTGATTCCCTATCATGCGGTATTCTCCGTAACAATCTGGAAGGACATTCCTTTTGCGGCTGCCGTTATGCTGTTTAGCTGCTCCATGCTCCGGCTGATGGATTCTCATGTATGCCTTCAGGAACTGCTTACATTTATTATATCAGGTGTTATGATATGCCTGTTCCGTTCAAACGGCTGGTACGCCTTTATCCTATGCTGCCCGTTTTTGCTGCTTTATTACCGGAAAAAGGCGGAGACATTCTATCCGGCGATTCTCGGCATTTTGTGCATCGCCGTTGTCGTCAAGTACCCGGTCATGAACGCTTTCCGGGTAGAGCAGCCGGATTTCATCGAATCTGTCTGCATTCCCATGCAGCAGATCACTGCCGTGATATGCAATGACAGGGAATTGAAGCCGGAACAGATAAACTTAATTGAAAATGTGGTAGATCTGACCTATATCAAAGATTTATATAACCCTGCCTTTGCGGACAATATCAAAGAACTGGTTCGCGCCGGCAATCAGGAATATCTGGCGGCGCATAAAGGTGATTTTTTCAAACTCTGGCTGGAATTAGGATTACAATATCCCGGAGATTATCTGACCGCATACGTGAAACAGACTTACGGTTACTGGTACCCGGACTCCTTCTATCTGGTGGCGGAAGCGGAGGGTGTCAGCGCTACAGAGCTTGGCGTCTCGCACACCCCCTTGATCGGCGGTCCGCTTGTGATCAAGACGAAGGAAATCGCCATCAAGCTGGGCAGTATGGTGCCGATCTACGGTATGCTCTGGAGCATGGGCGTTGCCTGCTGGATCATGCTGTTCAGCCTGGGAAGTGTTGTGATTCGCGGAGAATTTAAGAAACTGATCTGTTATCTGCCGAATGCCGCACTGTTACTTACCGTACTGATCGCCACGCCGGTAGCCACGGAATTCAGATATGTATATTTCATGGTGTTCTCACTGCCCTTCTTCCTGGCAGCAGCTATGCTGCCCGAGAGCGAGTGACAGAAAATAAAAAAGTATCGAAAACGCAATATTTTCAATACTTTTCGGGTTGGGCTGTTATATAACAGTCAACAGCTTGTAGGGGAATCGAACCCCTGTTTCCGCCGTGAGAGGGCGGCGTCTTAACCGCTTGACCAACAAGCCATCTGTTTGGCACTTGCTTATCTTATTATATTTTAATGAAGAATGCAAGTGTTTTTTCAAAAAAATTTGCAAAAGTTGTAACAGCTCAGCCATGCAGAAATGATTGTGCAATATGACCGTTTAACCGTAATCTGCGCAGCCTATAACACCTTGCTCAGGAAATCGATCGTTCTGGGTTCTTTCGGATGGTTGATCACTTCGTCCGGTGTGCCCTCTTCCACGATATAACCGCCTTCCATAAAGATAACACGGCTTGCCACCTCTCTGGCAAAACCGATCTCATGAGTTACCACGATCATCGTCATGCCGTCCCTCGCCAGTTCTTTCATAACAGCCAGCACTTCTCCGACCATCTCCGGATCAAGCGCACTGGTGGGTTCGTCGAACAATAAGATATTGGGGTTCATTTCAAGCGCTCTGGCAATCGCCACACGCTGCTTCTGTCCGCCGGACAGCTGGCTCGGATAGGCTTCCGCTTTATCTGCAAGTCCCACTCTCTCCAACAGCTTCATGGCATTGTCTTTAGCCTCAGTCTTAGATAATGTCTTCAAATGTACCGGCGCAAGGGTCATATTTTTCAGTACCGTCAAATGATTAAACAAGTTAAAATGCTGGAAAACCATACCGATATTCTCACGTACTTTGTTGATATTCGTATGCCTGTCCGTAATATCCTGTCCCTCGATAATAATCTGACCGGAGGTTGCCGTCTCTAACTGGTTCAGACACCGGAGCAGGGTAGATTTACCGCTTCCGGACGGGCCTAACACGACTACCACTTCCCCCTCTGACACATCCAGACTGATATCTTTTAATACTTCCAGCGAGCCAAAATTCTTCTGCAGATTGCGAACGGAAATCTTATTATCTGCCACGGTTGATCCTCCTCTCAATCTTCTTGGATACTTTACTTAAGGCAACAATAACTACCATATACATAACGCCGATAATTGCCCATGTCTGCAAATTCTTAAAAGTATTGCCCATAATCGTCTTACCCACATTCGTCAGTTCCGGGAATCCTATTACAGACAAAATAGAGGTATCCTTCAAGGTGATGATAAACTGATTGATAATAGAGGGTACCATTGTGCGGATTGCCTGCGGTATCACCACAAGCCGCATGGCTGCGCCATAGGAAAGTCCGAGACTTCTGCCCGCTTCCATCTGACCTCTGTCTACACTCTGAATGCCTGCCCTGATAATCTCAGCCATATAAGCGCCGCAGTTCATAGAAAGTGCGACCGTACCTGCCTGCAAAGCATTCAGCCTGAAATTTGTGAACCCGATTCCCTGAATACCTGCCGGTACACCGAAATAAATAAAGTATGCCAATACAATAAGAGGCACACCGCGCACCGCATCTACATAAACCGTCCCGATACAATTAAGCGCTCTGTTATGCCCCACATTCATCAGTCCGAAGATCATACCGATGACCATCGCAAACACAAGGGAAAGCAGCGTCAGTAAGAGAGTCTGACCGAGCGCCCTGATAAGCATCGTACCATATGTCTGAATTATCATTGCCATAATACTGTCTCCAATTCCTAAACTTACTGACGGACCGTTTCTCCAATATCCTGAGCCATTTCCGGCTATTCATCAGATACTCTTCCAGACCCGATCATTATATGTTCCGGGCAGCATACCTGCCGCCCGGACTATCTTCCTTAATTGCCTAAATACTTCGCAAGAATCTCATCATACTTACCGTTAGCCTTGATATTGGCAAGACCTGCGTTGAACATATCAAGAAGCTCCTGATTGTTCTCATTCATGATAGCGAAACCGTAAGGTGCGCCTTCGCTCTCCATTCCCTCGGGGATAAACAGTGCAAGACCGCCGGTCTTGATAGAGTCTGCCATAATAGGGGTATCCTCTACACAGGCTGCAGAGTTACCGAGGATAACGTCCTGATACATAGTCGGTGAATCCTCGAATACCGTTACGGTAAATCCATATTCGTCCTTCAGGCTGTTGGCGAAGTCCGCGCCTGCCGTACCATTCTTAACTGCCACGTTCTTGCCTGCCAGATCGGCATAGCCTGTAACATCACTTCCCTCCGGAAGCACGAAGGTCTGTGTTGCATCATAATAACCGTCGGAAAAGATCCAGCCGGAATCGATTCTTTCCTGCTTGATCGTCGCGCCTGCGATCAGACCGTCCGCCTGACCGGCCTGAACTGCTGCGACCGCCGCATCCCATCCGAGGCTCTGTAACTCATACGCAAAGCCCTGATCCTCTGCAATCGCTGCCAGAACATCTACGTCGATACCAACGAAATCACCGTTTTCATCCGTAAATTCAAAAGGACGGAACACGGTATCTGTTGCGATAACCCACACTTTACCGTCTGCAGAAGCGCTATCATCTGCAGTCTCCGTTTCCTCTGCCGCTGTATCTCCGGAAGCTGCCTCCTCTGTTGCGGCTTCCTCTGCTGCAGACCCGGCTGCTGCTTCTTCACCGGAACCGCAGGCAGTCATGGAAAGTGCCATGCATCCGATGAGAGACATTGCTAATAATTTTTTCATAATATATCCTCTCCTTTTCCGGGCATTCGCCCATTTAACACAAAAGACGGTGTGTTTGTTCCTATTACACCGCCTTTGATGCTCTTTCTCTAGTATATGGATTTTCCATTGTCTTGTCAAGAAAAATTGTATTTTTGTATACAGACGCTCCATGTATACAGACTACGGTTTATACCCTTTATAATCCCTGCTCCTGAGTTTGACACTTTAATATTCAATATATAACCGGCAACCCTTGTGGCTGC
>CAZPSD010000142.1:0-5280 GCA_964589055.1 uncultured Bacteroides sp. | reverse complement strand
ATCCGCGCTTAAGTTACTGGAAATCAGCAAGAATTGAAAATTTAGGAGGAAAAGAAGATGGCAGCAAAGAAATCAGCAGCTAAAACATTAAAAATTACTTTAGTTAAATCTACAATCGGTCAGATTCCTAAGACTCGTGCAACAATCAAGGCAATGGGTCTTAAGAAGCTTC
This sequence comes from uncultured Bacteroides sp., assembly GCA_964589055.1. Classification (GTDB taxonomy): domain Bacteria; phylum Bacillota; class Clostridia; order Lachnospirales; family Lachnospiraceae; genus UBA3282. The sequence continues at coordinate 5,108 of CAZPSD010000142.1, read as the reverse complement.
ATCAGACAGTAGAACTGCCTGACAATGAAGCAACCAGAGGTCAGATTCAGAAAGTAAGACATATGGTTAAAGTAGAAGAAGCGTAGAGTGAAAATTTATATGTGTAAGCTTCCGCATATGGATTTGAGACACAGATGTTCGTTCTTATGCGGGAAATGCATATATTTGCTATTCACGATATTCGCTGACTTAGAAAGGAGCAAAGTTAGAGATGGAATTATCTAATTTAAGACCTGCAGAAGGTTCCGTGCACAGTGATAATTTTAGAAGAGGTCGTGGACACGGTTCAGGCAATGGCAAGACAGCCGGTAAGGGACATAAAGGTCAGAAAGCCCGTTCCGGAGCGCCCAGACCGGGTTTTGAAGGCGGTCAGATGCCATTATACAGACGTATTCCTAAGAGAGGTTTCACTAACAGAAACACAAAGGAAATCGTCGCAATCAATGTAAGTGCTTTGGAAGTATTTGACAATGGCACAACAGTCGATGTAAATACATTAATTGAAAAGGGTGTTATTAAGAACCCGCGTGATGGCGTTAAGATTCTTGGAAACGGAGAACTTACTAAGAAACTCGATGTGAAGGTAGATGCTTTCAGTGCATCCGCTAAAGAGAAGATCGAGGCACTTGGTGGAACAGCAGAGGTGATTTAATGCTTACAACCTTAAAAAATGCGTTTAAGATCAAAGAAATCAGAAAAAAGCTTCTTTTTACATTTCTGATGTTAGTTGTGATCCGTCTCGGGTCACAGCTTCCTGTTCCGGGTGTAGACAGGAACTACTTTGCGAACTGGTTTTCACAGCAGACTGGGGATGCGTTTAATTTCTTTGATGCTTTTACAGGTGGATCGTTCCTGAACATGTCCATACTTGCATTGAATATTACACCATATATTACATCTTCCATTATTATGCAGCTTATGACGATTGCTATTCCTAAATTGGAAGAGATGCAGCGTGATGGCGCAGATGGACGTAAGAAGATTGCATCTATTACAAGATACGTAACAGTAGCGCTTGCATTGATCGAAGCCAGCGCTATGGCAATCGGTTTTGGACGTCAGGGATTGTTAGAAACTTATAATGTAATTAACGTTATTACTGTTATTGCAGCACTTACTGCAGGCAGTGCATTCCTGATGTGGATCGGTGAAAGAATTACGGAGAATGGTGTAGGTAACGGTATTTCTATCGTACTTACAATCAATATCCTGTCACGTATGCCGCAGGATATTGCAACGTTGTTTGAACAGTTTGTTATTGGAAAGTCTATTGCGAAAGGCGTGGTGGCTGCGATCATCATTATTGCGATTATTGTATTGATGGTAGTGCTGGTCATTGTCTTAAATGACGGTGTGCGTAAGATTCCTGTTCAGTATGCTAAAAAAGTGCAGGGGAGAAAGATGGTTGGCGGACAGACAACAAACATTCCGCTGAAAGTCAATACGTCGGGTGTAATTCCGGTTATTTTTGCATCTTCCCTGATGCAGCTTCCTATTATAATCTGTTCTTTATTCAGTATCAGTAGTACAGGTGTATGGGGCGAGATTTTAAAGGGACTGAATTCCAATTATTGGTGTAATCCGGATAATTTGGTTTACTCCATCGGTTTGGTTGTATATATTGCATTGGTTATTTTCTTTGCATATTTCTATACATCCATTACCTTTAATCCTTTAGAAATTTCAGAGAACATGAAGAAACAGGGTGGTTTTATCCCAGGTATCAGACCCGGTAAACCTACCAGCGATTATCTGACCAAGGTGCTTAACCGTATTGTATTTATTGGTGCGGTAGGACTTACGATCGTCTGTGTTGTACCGTACTTCTTTAACGGAGTATTCGGCGCAAACGTATCTTTTGGTGGAACAAGCCTGATCATTATTGTCAGTGTTGTTTTAGAGACAATCAAACAGATTGAATCTCAGATGTTAGTTCGTAACTATAAAGGATTCTTAAACGACTAATGAATAAAAGTAATGGTAGGGACGGCTGGATCACTGGTACGTCCCTTCCTTATCTTAGTGCGAAAGTCTACAGTGCCGCAGCAAGCTGACTGGCATCAGACTTGCGGTGTGTGGGGATTGACCCTCGCGGCATTCGCCAAACGGATGCTTTATATCCGACTGGTTCAACGCCCGTGGGAACAAAATTCGAAGGCTGAGCAGGAATGGAGGATTAAGATGAAGATTATTATGTTAGGCGCTCCGGGAGCAGGCAAAGGAACACAAGCCAAGATGATTGCGGAAAAATATGGCGTTCCGCATATCTCCACAGGTGACATTTTCAGAGCAAATATTAAGAATGGAACAGAGCTTGGCATGGAAGCCAAGAAGTATATGGATCAGGGGCTTCTGGTGCCGGATGAATTGACCGTTAAAATCCTTCTTGACAGAGTTGCGAATGAAGACTGCAGGAACGGATATGTTTTAGACGGCTTTCCGAGAACAATTCCTCAGGCAGAAGTGCTTGACAAGGCATTGACAGAGCTTGGTGATCAGATCGATTATGCCATCAATGTGGACGTCCCGGATGAAAGCATTGTAAAAAGAATGGGTGGCAGACGTGCCTGCCTTTCCTGTGGCGCAACATATCATATAGAGCATGTACCGCCGAAAAAAGAAGGCATCTGTGATACATGCGGTCAGGAGTTAGTGCTTCGTGATGATGATAAGCCGGAAACGGTAAAGAATCGTCTGAAGGTGTATCATGAGCAGACACAGCCCCTTATCGACTTCTATACTGAAAAAGGTGTGCTTAAGACCGTTGACGGCACGGTAGATATGCAGGATGTATTTACCGCAATAGTTTCTATTTTAGGGTAATTTCAAGGTATAAGAAAAGAAGGTATAGTAATGGCTGTTACGATCAAGTCGGAAAGAGAAATTGAATTAATGAGAGAAGCCGGAAGGCTTCTTAGCATCGTGCATGAAGAATTGGCGAAGATTATCCGGTCGGGAATATCGACGAAATATATTGATGCAGTGTGTGAAGAAATTATACGGAGTTTTGGATGTACGCCCAATTTCTTACATTACCAGGGATATCCGGCATCTGTATGTGTGTCTGTCAATGAAGAGGTAGTACATGGTATACCGAGAGAAACCCATATCATTAAGGAAGGTGATATCGTAAGCCTGGATACCGGGCTGATTTATAAAGGATATCATTCCGATGCGGCGAGAACCCATGCAGTAGGACTGATCAGCGCAGAAGCGCAGAAGTTGATTGATGTGACGAAGCAAAGCTTTTTCGAAGGGATTAAAATGGCAAAAGCAGGAAATCATCTATATGATATCTCTAATGCCATTGCAGCCTACGTGTCACCTTATGGTTATGGTATCGTAAGAGATCTGGTAGGCCACGGCATCGGTACAAGACTGCATGAAGAACCCCAGATTCCCAATTTTGCACAGCGAAGGAAGGGACTGAAACTGCAGCCGGGCATGACGCTTGCCGTGGAGCCGATGATCAATATGGGAACGGCAGATGTGGAATGGCTGGATGATGACTGGACCGTTATCGCAGCGGATCATTCTCTGTCAGCCCATTATGAGAATACGGTTCTGATTACCGAAGGCGAGCCGGAAATATTGACGCTGGCAAAATGATATGAGTAACAAATAAGGAAGGCGGGCATTAAATTATGGAAGGAATGCTTGCGAGATCGAAAGCAGGTCATGATAAGAAAAAAATATATGTCATATTTCGGGAAGATGATGAATACGTATATTTAGTTGACGGCAAAATCCGCACAACGGATAAACCGAAGAAGAAAAATAAAAAGCATATTCAGATCATCAAAAAGTTTCGGACAGAAACGGCGGAACTGCCATTGAATGATCTGGAAATAAAAAGAATTATTAAAACCTATCAGAAATCAAATGAGTGAAATGAGAAGAGGAGGAAACAGATGTCGAAAGCCGATGTAATTGAAATCGAAGGAACCGTAATTGAAAAGTTACCTAATACTATGTTTCAGGTTGAGTTAGAAAACGGACATGTGGTATTAGCACATATAAGCGGTAAGCTGCGCCAGAATTTTATCCGTATCTTACCCGGCGATAAAGTAACTTTGGAGTTATCGCCTTATGATCTTTCCAAGGGAAGGATTATTTGGAGAGATAAATAGGGCGAAAAGACTTTCTAAGGCGTCAAAATACGCCGCCAAAGAAAGACTAAGTTTCGCCCGGAAGAATCCTGTCGGATTCTTCCTAAGTTGAGGCAAATGAAATCGATGAGAGGAAAGAATTTCCAAGGCATCAAAATACGCCGCCAAAGAAAGACTAAGTTTCGCCCGGAAGAATTCTGTAAAATTTTAAAAAACGCGGAAAAAGGCTTGCCAAAACATGGGCATGATGCTATAATCTAAAACGGTCTTTTTTGAAAGGAGGGTTTGAGATGAAGGTCAGATCATCAGTAAAACCGATTTGCGAAAAATGCAAGATCATTAAAAGAAAAGGAAAGATCAGAATTATCTGTGAGAATCCGAAGCACAAACAGGTACAAGGTTAATCCCCGAATTGATGTGATTTGAAGGGGTTCTTGTCAGTAAATATGAAGCGGCTGCAGTACCGCTCTTTTTCCGGTTAAGCAAATTTACCAATATGACCGGGATGTCAGGCGGTTACTGATTATCATATAGATGGAAGAGCCTATGGGAGATTACTTTTTGATACCAACGTGTGTTTGGAAAGATCGGATAAATTTGATCCGATTGGGTAGAACCTACCCCAATCAATTAGTGTCACGTATACAAAGTATACGAATCGATTGCAAGTATATGCAGAGAAAATGGAGGAAACGTAAATGGCTCGTATTGCAGGTGTTGACTTACCTAGAGAAAAACGTGTAGAAATTGGTCTTACTTATATCTACGGTATCGGTAGAGCAAGTGCAAACAAAATTCTGGAGGCAGCTAATGTGAATCCGGATACTCGTGTCAGAGAGTTAACTGACGATGAAGTAAAGAGACTTGCAGAAGTAATTGACAAGGATTACATGGTAGAAGGTGATTTGAGAAGAGAGGTGGCTCTTAATATCAAACGTCTTCAGGAGATCGGATGCTACAGAGGTATCCGTCACAGAAAAGGACTTCCGGTTCGTGGTC
>CAZPSD010000141.1:2315-5342 GCA_964589055.1 uncultured Bacteroides sp. | reverse complement strand
GTTAATTCTGACATAATTTTGAACCTCCTCGATAATATTGTTTGGGGTCGATGCCCCTGCTGTAATACCCACCAGTCGGACAGATTTAGGTAAATCCAAATGCAAGTCATCGAATGTCTGTATGAAATACGTGTTCGCACACTCCTGTATGCAGATTTCATATAGCTTCCGTGTATTAGAACTATGATTACCACCTATTACTATCATAACGTCGACCTGAGCCGCTATCTTTCCGGCCTCAGTTTGTCGCACTTCCGTAGCGTTACATATAGTATTCACAACACTAATATTGTAACCTTTTTCCTTAAAGATTTCAACCATATCTTGAAATTTATTGTAGTTAAATGTCGTCTGGGAAACAATACAGATTTCTTCTTCCGGTCCGCATTTAAAATTTTGTGCTTCTTCGAACGATTCAATAACCGCAGCAGGAGTTTCAGACCACCCCATGATTCCTTCCACCTCCGGGTGTCCCGCATTGCCGATAATGACAATTTTCTTTCCTGCCGCGCTCTCTTTCTCTACAATATTATGGATACGCTTCACAAAAGGGCAGGTTGCATCCACGCACTCAAGTCCAAGGGCTTCTATCGTTTCGCAGATTTTCTTGGGAACCCCGTGAGAACGGATCACTACGGTCCCTTCTTTGATCTGCGCAAGCTGTTCTTCATTATCAATGACCTGCACGCCCTTTTGTTCCAAATCCTTCACGACCTCTTCATTATGGATGATCGGTCCGTAGGTGTAAATCGGTCTGCCCGTCTGTGCCTGTTCGTAAACCTGCTCCACCGCACGTTTCACGCCAAAACAAAATCCCGCATGTTCCGCCAAGATCACTTCCATAACAATAACCATGCCTTTCTCTCAGCCTGCGGAACCAAGCCGCAGGCACATATTTTGTGCAACGCAGACATATCTTCGTTAAAAATTCATCACAGGTTCCTTTGTGCCGGAACTTTTTCCATGGACTCTAACGGCATAAGCCGATAATCTTCTCCACCACTTCATCAATGGTCAGATAAGAAGAATCAACCAGCACAGCGTCTTCCGCCTGCTGAAGCGGTGAAATCTCTCTTGTCATATCCTGATGATCACGTTCGATAATATCCTTCTCAATCGTATCCAGATCACAGTTTTCTCCCTTTCCCAGCAATTCTTTATAACGGCGCTTGGCGCGTACTCTGCTGTCCGCGGTCAAATATACTTTGACCTGCGCATTGGGCAGCACGCAGGTGCCGATATCTCTTCCGTCCATAACCACATCCGTGTCCGCCGCCAATTTCTGCTGTAACTCCACCAGCTTGGCACGCACATCAGGGTTAGGGCTGCTGGCGGAAGCCATATTGCCGACTTCCTCCGTGCGGATATAACCATTTACATTCTCACCGTTTAAGTATATGACCTGTTCCCCATTCTCATATCCGATGGAGATGTCCGCTTCTTTACACTTCTCGTTAATTTTCTCAGTCTCTTCCGGCTTCACATGCTCTCTGAGAAGATACAGCGCCATTGCCCGGTACATGGCTCCCGTATCCACGTAGATGCAGCCCATCTGCTTTGCTATTTTCTTTGCAATGGTGCTCTTGCCTGCTCCGGCAGGCCCGTCGATCGCTATATTAAAACTCATACTTTCCTCCATTCCGAAGCGTTCTTTATTAACGCTTCCTATATTATTTAACATTTATTGATCTATTTTCCCGTTCAGCCTGCCAATAAACAGATCCTGAAAAACCCATCCAAATACTTTTGACAATTCTGTATCATCATCAGCCGATGCTGCTCCCTGCCAGATGCCCGGTAGACCATGCAATCTGTAAGTTAAATCCGCCCGTAAGGGCATCCAGATCCAATATCTCTCCCGCAAAATACAATCCTGACACCAATTTGGATTCCATAGTAGACGGATTGATCTCTTTGACGTGAATACCTCCCTGGGTGATAATTGCCTCTCTGAAATCCCTCAGCCTGTTTACTTTCATCGTGAGATTCTTGGTCACTGTCAGCAGATTATTTCTCTCTTCTTTCGTAATCTCATGGATTTTCTTATCCTCGTCAATTCCCGACAGTTCTATCATAACCGGAACAAGCTTCGCCGGATAGAGACTGCCGACAACATTTTTAAACTGCTTATTCGGATTCTGTTCAAAATCCCGCAGAATCCTCTTATCCAACTGCTCTACGGAAAGCGCCGGTTTCAAATCAATACTAACGAACACCTGAGACTTATCCTTACATTTTCCGTAATAGCTGCTGGCAGACAGGACAAGCGGCCCGCTGATTCCGAAATGGGTAAAAAGCATCTCTCCAAAGCCCTGATACATCCGCTTACTTCCACACATCATGGTAAGCGTCACATTTTTCAGGGACAATCCCTGCAAAGCCTTACACCATGCTTCCGCAGTTTCCATAGGGACAAGCGCCGGCGTACATTCCTTAACCGTATGCCCCAATGCTTCCGCCATACGATACCCGTCACCGGTTGAACCGGTGGCAGGATAAGACAAGCCTCCGGTAGCTGCCACTACCGCATCGGCAGCCATCTTTTGACCGTTTTTCAATTTCACGCCTGACACATGGCCGTCTTGTGCAAGAATCTCTTTTACCGCGGTTCCCAGCTGTATTTTTACGCCTTTTTTCTTCAAGGTACGCTCCAGCGCCGCTATAATATCCGAAGCATGATCCGATACCGGGAACACACGCTCCCCGCGCTCTGTTTTCAAAGGGCAGCCCGCTTCTTTCAACAGTTCCATAACCTGTATATTGGTATAATCATAAAATGCACTGTAAAGAAACTTGGGATTGCTTACCATATTTTCAAAAAGCTTGTCCGTTTCGCAGGCGTTAGTCACATTGCAGCGCCCTTTGCCTGTGATATAAATTTTCCTGCCAAGCTTCTCATTCTGTTCTAATATAATTACATCATGCCCGTGTTCCGCCGCCGCGATTGCCGCCATCATGCCTGCCGCACCGCCGCCTACAACAATTACATTACTCATCTTCTATTCTGATCCTATATACGTATCCTAT
>CAZPSD010000141.1:0-2215 GCA_964589055.1 uncultured Bacteroides sp. | reverse complement strand
ATCCTATATACGTATCCTATCATGTTAAATCAGCCCCGCTGCAACCAGCATTGCAAAGGGCAGCTACTGCCCGCCATCCGCATCCTCCTTCTTGCGGAGGGGATAATTTAACATCGGTTCTTCATCTATAAAGTTGATCTCGTCATTTAAGTATACCTGATAATTATTCCACGCCTCTTCCAGATTCTTAAGATTCTTCTTAACATCCTCCGGACGTTTCAGACACATCGCCACAACCAGCGCGTTGATCACACTAAGAGGCGCCACCAGGGAATCCACGATAGAAACCATGTCGCTTCTGGCAAGCAGGTTACAGGAGGAATAAAGATTCATGGGAGAATGTACGGAATCGGTGATCGTAATTACCTTGGCATTTCTGTCGTTGGCAAATTCCATCGCCTTAAGCGTACGCATGGAATATCTCGGAAAGCTGATACCGATCATCGCATCATTTTCATCGATCCGTATCATCTGCTCAAAGGTCTCCGACACGCTGGTGGTTTTAAGGAGCGTCACGTTACCGCGTATCATATTCAGATAAAAATGCAGAAAATCCGCCAGCGGTTCACAGCTTCTGACACCCATTACATAGACAGTTTTCGCCGCTAATATGATATCTACTGCCGTCTCAAACGCAGCCGGATCCAGATTATGTATGGTATCCTGCAGCTTCTCTATATCAGCCTGCAATACGGAGGCCAATATCTCGGACTGGGAGCTTTTGCCGTATTTAGCGCCGATCTTCTGCACAGAATTGATCTTATTCTGTACCCAGTCCTCTAAATCTCTCTGAAGCTCCGGATATCCGCTGTACCCGATATACGTCGCATAACGAACCACGGTAGACTCGCTGACTCCTACTGTCTCTCCAAGCTTCGCCGCCGTCATGAACACTGCCTGATCGTAATGGTCATAGATGAATGCAGAAATTGCTTTCTGCCCTTTACTCATCTTACCGTAATGTTCATTGATCCTTGTTATAATATCATACCGATTTTCTATAGCCATGATCTGTTACAAACAACCCTTTCCATTCAGACCCGCCGCACTTCTTCATCCCGCTTCCGGCAGACGGGCATCTGTTCCTTATATATTCTGAAATGCGCCATAGCATTCTTCCAACAGCTTGACCGTATCCTCTTCCTGCAGGTCATAATCACCTGTCAGTGACATACACGCAGAGCCATGAATAAAAATCCACATTTTCATAAACATATCACTGGGATTCTTACAGCCATAAAATTTCGCATTGTTGATCTCTTTCACCACCGCCCCGTTTTTACCGTTTAACATATCATAAAGGCTCTTACCATGGCGATTTTCGGATAAGAACAGCAGTCTGAACAACTGTTGCTCCTCCTGCGCAAAACGGATATAGGCAAGTCCTAAGTTCACGAACGGCGTATCGTTTTTCCTGGGGAATCCGTCATAATAGGCGCAAAAAAAATCTATCGCCTTGATAAACAGTTCATCTACCAGTTCCTCCATGTTTTTATATACACGGAAGATCGGCTGTGTAGAGCATCCCGCCTTAGCAGCCAGGGTTCTGGCGCTCACCTGCGAGATTCCCTCTTCCCTCACCATCTCAAATGCAGCATTTAATATGTCATCCTTCGTAATTGTCGCTTTTCTTGCCATATGATCATACCTCTCTTGTATATCAAAACAAATATCTTTTGGTAACATATGTTATTATAATGCATTATGTAACCCAAGTCAACCGTTTTGTATCTATCCTATACACCGCCTATTCCATACACCGGCTCTTCCAATCCGGTATTATGCATTCAATATATCTGTTTGTGCCCAGGGATCCCATCCGGTCAATATAAAAAGTGGTCCGCGAAAAGAAAACCTTCCGCGAACCATTATCTATTTACATTGGACCTCAATCAGACCGGATAAGCGCCGTTCTTGGTATCAGCCTGCGTCATATCAACTTTTTCCTGCTGTGCCTGACGATATTTGAAGAAGTCAGTAGCGACCTGCGGGAACAGGGCGTAGGACAATACATCCTCATCCTGCTGTTTCCACTCTTTCATTTCCGCCTCTAACTTATCCATCTCGTTATCCAATAAATCAGCCGGACGACATGTGATTCTCTTTTCACCGGGAATAACCTTGTCGATAACTTCCTGGTTCATCGGCTTAACAGTCTGGCCATACTCACCGCGAAGAACCGCCTTAGTCTCTTTAGTAGCCATCTTGTATCTCT
>CAZPSD010000140.1:0-5469 GCA_964589055.1 uncultured Bacteroides sp. | reverse complement strand
TGAATGTGGTGATGGTGGTGGTAATATCGCTTGTGTTCTTCGGGCAGCAGCGGTATCTGGTTTATAATTTTGGGATTTTTTACGTGGCGTACGGACTGCTTTTACAGCAGTTATGGAAGCGCCGTGTGAAAGAATGGATATGCTAAACTGCCGCAGCGTAAAGAGCCGGGCAGAGAGCAAGCTAATTAGAAGGATTGTGGCTATGAAACAGGATAAGAGGGTTTTGGTCATCATACCGGCCTATAATGAAGCGGAAAATATTGAACGTGTAGTCTGTCATATGATGGAACGGGCGCCGCAATATGATTACCTGGTGGTCAATGACGGTTCCACAGACAATACGCTGGAGTTGTGTCAGAAGGCTGATTTTCATTATTTGGATTTATCCATCAACATGGGAATCGGAGGGGCTGTACAGGCGGGCTATATCTATGCGCGCAGGAACGGCTACGATATTGCCGTGCAGATGGATGGTGACGGGCAGCATGATATTGCTTATCTGGACCGGATGCTGGAGCCGATTCTTCAGGATGAGGCCGATGTGGTGATCGGTTCCAGATTTTTGGAGAGAGAAGGCTTCCAGTCTTCTGCAAGCCGGAGGATAGGAATCAATATCCTAAGCGGGCTGATCAGACTGACTACCGGAAAAAGAATTACCGATGTGACCAGCGGTTTTCGCGCAGTCAATCGGATGTTTATAGACATTTATAGTAATGATTATCCTACGGATTATCCTGAGCCGGAAGCTATTGTGGCGGCGATCATGCATCGGGGAAGGGTGCGGGAGGTGCCGGTGCAGATGCGCGCAAGAGAAGGCGGAACCAGCTCCATTACTTTTAAGAAGTCTGTTTACTATATGATCAAAGTAACTTTGGCTATTTTGATCTGCAGGTTGAGTTATGGCGTGAGAAGAGCTAAGAGATATTGAAATTTCAAAAAACTGATTATAAGAAATAGATACAAACAATTTAAAAAAGAAAAGGCGGTAAATCATGATACCATCTACGCTTAGGATTACGTTGATTGTTGCAGTAATCTGTTATTTTATAATAATTTTATATTTTTTAAAGCAGCGTGCGCTGAATTTGAAATATACTTTATTGTGGCTGCTTGCAGGCGCGGTTATGGGAATTTTGGTGATTATACCGGAACTGCTCACTGCGATTATTCATTTGTTCGGCATTCAGGACAATATGAACGGTCTGTTTATCTTCTGCATCGGCTTTATCATTATGATTCTGCTGTCGCTTACGTCAATTGTTTCCAGACAGAACCGCAAGGTGCGTACCTTGACACAGGAACTTGCAATATTAGATAAACGGCTGAGAGAATTGGAAATGGATCTACAAAGGGAAAAAGACGCAGACATTATACAAAACGGGGAAATAAACGTATGATTTGCATAAGAAAAAAAGAAGGTTTTCGTTTTCTCCTTTTAATACTGTTACTGGCTATGTTGTTTGGGTTTATGTATGAAAAAAAACAATCCATAGAAGAGGAAGATTGTATTAGAAGTTTATTTTTTACCATAAAGGAAAGCGCTGCAGAAGAAACAATTATCCCTTTTTACAGTCAACAGGATGATATATATTATTTATTTCTCCCTTCTTATGCGGATATGGAAAGTGTGTATATTGATTTTGCCGGAGCGGAAAAGATAATATTTGAGGGAATAGAAGAGAGTCATGAACTGAAAAAAGGTATGAACATACAAAGTCTGCAATCTAATCAGGTATATCAGGCTTTGTTTTTGAAAGACTCACAAACAGAAGAAAAGATTCAATTTATGGTGATGAAGTCCGCAAATCTGCCGTCGCTTTTTATTGAGACACAATCCGGTACGATGGAAGCGGTAGATGACGACAAATCTTATCGTGAGGGCGGAAGATATGTCCTGATGGATGCTGACGGAACACTCGTGTATGCGGATATGCTGAAACATATTACCGGCAGAGGTAATTCTACATGGAATTATCCCAAGAAATCTTACAGCATAAAGCTCCGGACTCCTGCAGACCTGCTTGGTATGGGAAGCGCACAGGGATGGATATTGCTGAGTAATGTGGAAGACATCACCTACCTGAGAAATAAAATTACTTATGATATGGCAGTTTCGGCGGGAATGACCGGAGCGCCGGAATCCAGATATATTGATTTATATCTCAATCATGAGTACAATGGTATGTATCTTCTTTGCGAGAAGATTGAGCCGGGAGGAACCAGAATCCCGATGACGGATTTAGGGCTTGAAAATGAAAAGCTTAATAAGGACATGCAGCTTTCGGAGCCGGTTTATACAGAGTTGAGCAAGGGTGTATTTCTTGGAAATAATCCAAAGGATATATCGGGCGGATACATTGTGGAGCGGGATGAATATTCAAAATATATCACGGAAATCAGCGGATTTCAATCTTCGCTGTCAGGCGATTTATATGTTATTAAGAGCCCGGAGTATGCGTCTGCAGAGGAAGTTGCCTATATCAGCGGCCTGTTTGCGGATATGGAAGCGGCGGTCGCTGCGGAGGATGGCGTTAACCATGATACCGGAGAAGATTATCTTCATTACATTGATTTGGAATCCTTTGTACAGAAATATATGATAGAGGAAATATGCAAAAATAACGGCGGAGGGGCAACAAGCTCTTATTTCTATAAGCCTGAGGATAAGATCAGTACCAAAATTTTTGCGGGACCGGTGTGGGATTATGATAAGGCTTATGGAGCGGTAGACGGCATCAATGACAGCAGGAGGGATTTGTGTTATCTGACGCAGCGTGATGAAGGTACGGTCCTGTTTTGGTATTTGAACCGGCACTCATCGTTTAAAGCTGCAGTCAGTGAATGTTATGAAAGTTTTTTTGCAGACTATATTATAAAGGTGATAGATGAGAAAATTCCGGAGTACATATCCCAGATGTATTGTTCTGCAGATATGGATGTAATCAGATGGCAGGATATCTACGGGGAGATTCAACCGTATGAGGAGAGGGTCAGCGTGATTACTGATTTTTTGACGGAAAGGAAAGCATTTCTGGATGAGGTCTGGCTGGAGGATGCAGAAGTGTGCACTGTTCATTTCATCGCGCCGGAGTGGTATCGGGATACCTATATGAGTGTCATCAAGGGGGAAAAGCTTACTGCAATACCGATGCAGGAAAAGGGACAGGAATTGAATGGCAGAATCTTTGACGGGTGGTACACAGAAGACGGGGAAGAATTCGATATGTCACAGCCGCTATACGAGGATGTGACTGTGTATGCGCAAAGTCATGAAAAGTTATAGCAGAGGGAAAAGGAGTTATGTCTTTTAAGAAAAAAAGGGAAGTGTATCGCATACTTCTTTTGGTATTATTGATAATCATGGTGTTGGGATTTACGTATGGGAAAGAAAAGCTTCTGTCTGATCAGGGAGAATGTCTGGAAAGTTTATCCTTTACAATAAAAGAGGAAGCGGCAAAGGAAACTATATATCCCTTTTATAGTAAGGAAAATAATGTATATTATTTGTTTTTACCTACATATTCCAACATGGCGGATGTGACAATATATTTTGAGGGAGCTGAAACAGTTATCTTTAAAGAAGAAGCAGACAGCTATGATTTGAAAAGAGGGATGGATATTCAATGCCTGGAGTCTGATAAATTATATGATGCTGTATTTTTAAAAGATGAGAAGGTTCAGGAAAACATTCAATTTATGATTATGCATTCGGCTAATCTGCCCGCATTATTTATTGAGACACAATCCGGTACGATGGAAGCGGTAGATGATGACAAATCTTATCGTGAGAGCGGAAGATATGTCCTGATGGATGCTGACGGAACGCTTTTATATGCGGATCAGTTAGACCATATTACCGGAAGGGGGAATTCCACATGGCATTATCCGAAGAAATCATATGGCATTAAACTTGCAAATCCGGCAAATCTGCTTGATATGGGAAGTGCACAGGCGTGGATCTTATTAAGCAATGTGGAAGACAATACTTATCTTAGAAATAAGATCACTTATGATATGGCAGTTTCGGCGGGAATGACCGGAGCGCCGGAATCAAGATATGTCGATTTATACATTAACAACCGGTATCACGGATTGTATCTGCTGTGCGAGAAGATAGAAGCGGGAGAAAACAGAATCCCAATGGCGGATTTGGATTTGGAAAATAAAAGATTAAATAAAGATATGAAACAAGCAGAACAGGTAAATACGGAAACAATGAAATGTGTGCGGCTTGGAAAGAATCCCCGGGACATAACGGGAGGATACATTATTGAACGGGATGTATCTTCGAAGTATAAGGCGGAAATAAGCGGTTTTTGTTCTGAGACGCTTGGGAATCTGTATACAATCAAAAGTCCCCAATATGCTTCTGTGGAAGAGGCGGAATATATAAAGAGTTTGTTTGACGGTATGGAAAGAGCAATTGTAGCAGAGGATGGTATTGATCCTGAAACAGGGATGAGCTATTTGGAATATATTGACGTAAGATCTTTTGCTCAGAAATATGTTATAGAAGAACTTTGCAAAAATAACGGCGGAGGGGCAACAAGCTCTTATTTCTATAAGCCTGAGGATGAGATCAGTACCAAAATTTTTGCGGGACCTGTATGGGATTATGATAAGGCTTATGCTAAGCTGGCGGGATTTGACAGTTCACCGAGAGATTTATGTTATATGACCCAAAGAGGAGAGGGGACTTCTTTATTTTGGTATCTGAATAAACATCCGGAATTTCAGGATGCAGTAAGCGAATGTTATGCAGAATTTTTCTCGGACTATATTATGGAAGTGGTCGAAGACAAGATGGTGGAGTATGCTTCGGAAATGTACGCGTCTGCGGATATGGATGTGATTCGCTGGAAAGAGATCTATGGAGATGCTGCTCCTTATGGGGAAAGATCGTATCCTATCAAAGATTTTTTGATGCAAAGGAAAGCATTTCTGGATGAGGTCTGGCTGGAGGATGCAGAAGTGTGCACTGTTCATTTCATCGCGCCGGAGTGGTATCGGGATACCTATATGAGTGTCATCAAGGGGGAAAAGCTTACTGCAATACCGATGCAGGAAAAGGGACAGGAATTGAATGGCAGAATCTTTGACGGGTGGTACACAGAAGACGGGGAAGAATTCGATATGTCACAGCCACTATACGAGGATGTGACTGTGTATGCGCAAAGTCATGAAAAGGAAAATCAGGATTAAATTACGGTAATCAGGTTGCTGTTGGGCAAAAAATTGTACAGAAAGGCATAGAGAAATGCTGGCTATTGCAGTTGATTTATTATGGCTTCGCCTCAAAAAGGTCGGAGGCACAGAATTTTATATTAGAAATTTACTGGATGGCTTCTTACAGCTTAAGGAGTCTTTCCGTCTTTTTTTGCTGGTGTCACAGGATAATAAGGAGTCACTGGAGCATTATGCGGAAGACGAACGGATCACCTTGTTGGAAACGAAGGTGGTATCTGCCAA
>CAZPSD010000139.1:0-5492 GCA_964589055.1 uncultured Bacteroides sp. | reverse complement strand
TAGTCAGCATTTCTCTACCTCCTTAAAGATTTGCCTGCATCCAAGCCTCCAGCTCTCCTTCCTAAAAGGGTTACAAGCCCATAATATCCGGTTCACGATTTACCGTCCTTCTTAGAATTCATGCGATAACCCCAAGTTGACAAACTTTCCAAAAAACAGTATACTAATTAAACCGTGCAGCCGGGGTGTTAGCGGTACCCTGTACCCACAATCCGCTCTAGTGGGGGTGATACTTGATCGAGGGCGTAAGCTTATGCAGCAGCCCTTTATAAGTGGCGTTGAAGTTTGGGTCTTACGCAATGGAAATCCATGAACCGTGTCAGGGTGGGAACACAGCAGCACTAAGCGGAACCTTCCATGTGCCGTGAGGGTGCCTGGCGGAGTTAACTGTAAAGGTAACGTACATGGGTTAAGTTCGACAGAAAGTGCACGGTTTTAATTTTTGCGCAGGATATCAGCGAAACTTCCCTGATGAAAAAAGGAATTTAGCTTATTGCCTGAAAGCCTTTTTTGCCTTTTTCACCGTATACATATTTTGGTCTGCCATTTCGATGATTTGTTCCAAGTCCATATCTGCAGCATTCGTTTCTATATAATAACCAACGCTGGCATCCATCCGGTATTCCTTAGCGGACTGCAGATTATACTGCTGAAGACCGGCATATATTTTACGGATATATTCTTTGACCTCCTCTTCGCTCTGGACGCTTAGCAAGATCACAAACTCGTCCCCGCCATATCTGGTCAAAAGATCGCCGTAACGGCAGTTCTGCTCCAGAAGGTGCGCTATCGCTTTGATGTAGATATCGCCCTCTTCATGCCCGTAGGTATCGTTTACTTTTTTCAAGCCGTCTATGTCAACAAACAGAACGGCTACCGGCGCGTTTTCCTTTGCCGCCTTTTCCATAATATCTACAGCATTTTCCCTAAATCCCGCTCTATTACGCACCCCTGTCAGCTCGTCATAAATCCAGATATGATTCATCCGCGCCAATACAGCCTTCATCGTGTCCTGCTTACGCACGGTTTCCAAAGCGTTATCCAAATTTAATATAAAATAATGGAAAAATCTGTCCTGCAGCGCTCTCTCATAATTTCCGACAACACAATATCCAAAGCAATACTCCTGATGATGCATCGGCATCACCAGATAAAAGTTTCCCTTTTTGCCCTGTTTACATTCCGGCGGAAGCAGTTCCTTTTTATGAAATTCCCCATAACTGTTGAATTTACCCTTTTCATAAGCAAGCGGCACCCGGATATCGTCCTTATATACGCTTGCATCACGCCCTCTTTCTTTTCCCTCTGCCATGCGGTCCAGTTCCGCATAATAATTTTCAATACTGCCGCACATGCAAATGTAAAAGTATTCCGGGTTGATCTGCCGGATATATCTTTGCGTACATTCCATAAAATCATCAAAGGTTTCCAAACCGGTAAATTCTGCTGCCGAATTTTTTAATAATTCTAAATGGCCATCTATATCAACAGATTTCTTAACATACATTTTCTGCAGTTCCGCATGTGTATAATTATGTTTTTTATCACACCCGCAAGACTGTGAAAAAATCACTTTACCGTAAATCGTTTCGTCCGCCGCTGCCTGCTTCTTAAGAACCATCTGTTTCAGTTTCTTATACGCCGTTTCTCCGGCCACATATTCCCCGCGCCGCACCGTAGTTAACCGCGGATGATTCAGCTGCGCGATAGAACTATTGTCATAGCCTGTCACCAGAACATCCTCCGGCACCCTGTAGCCGGCTTCCTCCAAGGCAAGGATCACGCCGATCGCCATTTCGTCATTGGCTGCCATAATAGCATCCGGCAAGGGTTTGTCCGACTGCAGGTACTGCTTTACCGCCTCAATTCCGCTCCGATAAGTATAATCTCCATAAAAAACAGCATCTTTCTGCCATTCCAGTCCATGCAGCCGGATTGCTTCCTTACAGGCTGCCAGACGTTGTCCGGCATCATCATTATCCAACGGTCCCGATACAAAATAAATCGTCCGCACCCCATGTTCCGCTGCCAGATGATCCACGATTGCGCGGATGCCTGTTCTATTTTCCAAATTTATGCAAACCGCGCCTTCCCACTTTTGATTAAAAGAAACACACGGAATTTCAGCCTGCTTTATCCTGCGGACTAAATCTTTAGCGATTTCCAAATCATGAATCGTATCCGAATTGATGATGACCCCATCATACTGCGTAAAATCCGGCAGTTGGTAAATGTTATACTCTCCTACTTCATACTTAAAGCGCGACACATAATTCCAGCCGTCGCAAGTGAAAATATATACATTATCACTTTCCGGAAGCGCATTTTCCAGGATACCGCTGATCATTCTTTTCTGGCTGTCAAAGCCTACTCCGCCCAACACTACTGCTATGTCCATATTCCGCTCTCCAATTTTCCGCACTCCCTATACCCCTGTCTGTATTGTATCACAATTCGGCATTATGTGCTATATTATTCGGAAAATTAAATAATCAAATAATGACAGTTCAGCCATTCATTCATTCATAAGTTGGCGAAATATACATTTTCATATGTTAAAGTTCCACTTTTCTCAGATAATATCCAAACTCGCCCGATTTGGCGGTACCGCCCGGGCACTCAAACGCTTCGAAACCGAACATCAACGCTACCATTTTCTCTCTTTCATAGAAAACGCCCGGCACTCCCAGATAATAATCTTCCTCTTTGCCTAAAATCACGTAGCGGTAATTATAGAATCCATGCAGCAGGAAACTGTTATTTACCAGATGCTGGTATTTTGACTGCAGAATAATAAAGTCCTTGGGTTCCAATTTTACATAAACCCGATCATCGCCATAGGGGTGAATCTGCTCATAGGATGATAAAATCTGTTCCCACTTGTCCTCTTTGACGCTGCAAGGCTTCGGCATCTCCATATCTGCAGGTTCCGTTCTCACAGTATCTGTCCGCCCCGGCATTGCAGCGCGCCTTTTATCTGCACGCACTGCCTGACCCGTTTCAGATTGCGCTTCTATCTTAGTCTGTTTCCATGTTGCGACGCCGGCTTCCGGTTCCTGATCTATTTCTGTCTTGCGTTCCATCACCTCGTCCTGATGCCTGTCTTGATCCTGAATTACCGCAAATTTTCCCTCTGCTTCCACAGCCTTTTCTTCCGCTGTTTTTCTTTCCGTTGTCTGCTCCCGGCGCATCTCTGTCTTCTGCTCCGCAGTTTTTCCCTGCCCCTCGACCAGATATCCCTCCGGCAGCATAATCTGCAGGCGTATATTGTCTGTCGTATCACTTGTATTTTCTTCCCACACGCCGTTTCCTTCTTTCACGGTCACTCCGTCTATCTCTTTCCAACCCGTCCCGTTATATATTCGAATCGGGAATCTGCCGTTGATGCTGCGCGGTATATTTTGCAGCTTTAAGAATAATCTGCTCTGTGTATCCCTGTTTTCTACCTTTATAAACCCGGCGCTTCCCAATCTGCTGCCATTTTTGTGAAGTCCCATATAAATAATCTCTTTCCGGTACATAGTTCCTCCTTCTCTTTCTCTAATTTTAATCAGATATTGCAAAACTCCTCACAACATAACTTTAATTGTGCAAATTGTATCATCGTCAGCAGCCCCTGGAAGACGCCGGAATCGGCGGGATCCTTATGAGCAGTTTGGCACAAGCTTAGTGCGCTGCACTCTATTACTATATATGCAAAAAGGCAATAAAAAATACCGGATCACAATGATCCGGTATAAACTAATAATCCAAAGAATCTAAATATCTCATATAGTTGACAACCATAAGAGCAATTTTAAAGGTTAACGCATCATCAAAAGTCCGGATGTCAAGTCCTGTGCTTTTCTCCAGCTTCTCAAGACGATACACCAGCGTATTACGGTGTACAAAAAGTTGTCTGGAGGTTTCAGAAACATTCAGATTATTCTCGAAAAATTTGTTGATCGTAGTCAGTGTTTCATCATCCAGTTCATCCGGTATGTTAGAACCAAATATTTCATCAATAAAGATGCGGCACAAATTGATCGGCAGTTGATAGATCAATCTGCCAATACCCAGCGTATTATATGCCGTCACCTTCTTCTCCGCATAGAAAATTTTGCCTACATCCAAAGCCATCTTAGCCTCTTTATAAGACTTAGACACTTCTTTAAGTTCGCCTACGATCGTTCCGTAAGCCACCCGCACATTGAGCATTGCTTCCATGCTCATCATATCCACGATGGTATTCGCCTCCTGATCCAGTTTCGTATAATCGTCTTCCGGCGCAAGCATTTTGATAAGAATTACATTGCTCTCATCCACAGCGGTAATATAATCTCCTGTCTGCGATGAGAACATACTTCTCAGCAGCTCCGATACGGCAGAATCTTTTTCATGTTCTGTCTCAATTAAAAGCACTGCTCTGGGCGCGGTTACCTCTATATGGAGCTTCTTGGCGCGATTATAAATGTCTACCAGCAGCATATTATCCAATAGTAAATTTTGGAAGAAATTATTACGGTCATATCTTTCTTTATAGGCAATAATCAGGTTTTGCAGCTGGCTCACAGCAATTTTGCCGATCATATAGGTATCATCACCAGTGCCCTTGGCATCCAAAATAAAAAGCAGTTCCTCTTCATCCAATACTTTCATCAGATGATGGTTCCCGATTACCTGGCTATCTGCAGGCGAATCAGCAAATCCCTCAATCAGCGCGGGTGAAATATCCTCAGGTTCAAAGGTAGCCGCAACAATTTTACCCTCTAAATCCCACACTCCCAAGTCAATCTTGGAGATCGTTTTCAATTCTTCAATGCTGGTCTTAATAACTTGACTTGAAATCATATAGTAACCTCACTTCTATAAAAGTCAACAGCCTTGGCAGTCCGGCTTGTTTGCGCTGCTGCCCGGGTATTTTTCTCTACATTAAAAGGGGATGCATAAGCATCCCCCTCGTAATCATTCTAAACTAGTTAGTGATAATCTGCTCTGTCTCTTTGTCGAATATGTGAATCTTCTCAACATCGAAAGCAAATTTAACTGTATCGCCAGGTCTTGCTGTTGTACGGGAATCTACTCTGGCTGTGATAGGGAACTCAGCAAGATCGAAGTATAAGTATACTTCTGCACCAAGTAATTCATAAACCTTGATAGTAGACTCAAATACACATTTAGCTGTATCGATGAACATTTCAGAATCATATACATCCTCAGGACGGATACCGAATGTTACGGTCTTTCCTGCATAACCGCCATCGATCAGTTTCTTAGCTTTAGCCGGAGGCAACGGAATCGTCTGACCGGCTACCTTTAAGCTTACTGCATCGCCGTTTACTTCAACTACTGCATCTAAGAAGTTCATCTGAGGAGATCCCATGAAGCCTGCTACGAACAGGTTCTGCGGTTTCTCATATAAGTTCTGAGGTGTATCTACCTGCTGAATAACACCGTCTTTCATAACTACGATTCTTGTACCAAGTGTCATAGCCTCTGTCTGGTCATGTGTT
>CAZPSD010000138.1:0-5654 GCA_964589055.1 uncultured Bacteroides sp. | reverse complement strand
ACTTTTGGTATTTTTGTTGTACCCAAAATCCGCATCATACTCTCATTTTTAGTCCGAATTTTGAATTGCTAATCTTTTAATAACACACGTTTTCTTTCTATCATTTCCTCGATTCTCTCGATATATTGGGAAACATCCTTCACATTCTCGCACCGTTCAATTTTTCCATCCGGATATACCCTTTTGGTAATCGTTCCTGCACCACACGCCACGATGGTCTGTTTCTCCTCCATAATAAGGATATTATAAATGCCGTACTTTCCTTCCCTGGCATATCCCACATTCTCAAAATTGCCGGACATATTCTTCTGGCGATAAAGATAATACGGAAACATTCCCATATCTGCTGCGCCCCGTGCCGCAATCTGCATCATTTCTTCCGTATTGTTGATCATGGCGATGCCGTTTTGCTCAATCCAGTTACGAAGCTTAGACGCCCTCTTGACTGCCAGCGAATGAACGGTAAGACTGTCCGGTTCCAATGCCTGAATCGCTTCTATGGTTGTCTGCACATCCGCCGCCGTTTCTCCCGGAAGCCCTAAAATGATATCCATATTGATGTTGTCAAAGCCCACTTCCCTCGCCATGGCAAATGCCGAGATCACCTGTTCCACCGTGTGCCGCCTGCCGATGAAATCAAGCGTCTTCTGTTTCATAGTCTGGGGATTGACAGATATTCTGGTTACGCCATGCCGGTACAGCGCCTCCAGCTTCTCTTTGGTGATGCTGTCTGCGCGCCCCGCTTCTACCGTAAATTCTTTCACATAAGTAAAATCCAGCGTCGTTTTAATCTTAGTCAAGAGTCTGTCAAGCTCCGACGCAGAAAGAGAGCTTGGAGTACCGCCGCCGATGTATATGGTGTCCAGCTTTTTCTCCCGGTAAGCTTCTGCAATGTAATCTATTTCCTTTTCCAACGCGCTCAGATAATCCGCCACCCGATCTTTCCAAACAGCGATCGGAAAAGAGGTAAAGGAACAGTACAGGCAGGTGGTCGGGCAGAACGGAATCCCGATATACAGGCTGTAACCGTCCTCATAATGAAGCTTGTCTAACAAGGCTTTCTCCCGTTTGGCAATCTCAATCCCCAGCTTTGTTTTCTCCGGGCTGACAAGATGTTTGTCCTGCAAAAAGACCGCGATCTCTTCATCGTTTCTGCCTTGTTCCATCATAGTCATGGCAATTTTGGTCGGGCGGATTCCGGTCAGGTTGCCCCATGGCAGAGAAATACCCGTTTCCTCCCGCAAGGATGTATAAAGGAAACGCTTGAAAGCATTCTTGTAATCGGAGCCTTGCTTGTTGGTTATCTCTGTCCATGTATATGTATGACTATTACTCCGAATCTTCAATATAACTTCCGCATCGCCAAACACAAGCTCCATCACGGGTTCCGTTTCCCGTATTTTTTTATCTTTCACAACAGACTCCGGTGTCAGCACTTTGATATCCCAAGCGGGATAAAAGGCTTTCACCAGAGAATGTATGTCATATTCAAACTGCGCTTTATTGCTCTTAATAATCTGCATGATAATCACAATGCCTTTCTTTGACCCAGTGCATCTTGACGGCACAAGATTTGTCCTGTTTATCATCATACATCATCTTAAGCCCAAACACAATGTCACGGCTTGTGAAGCAGTTTCATAAAATTAAATCTTATTGAAAGGCTCCTTATAACACGCCGCGCTGCCGAGATCCTCCTCAATACGAAGAAGCTGGTTATACTTTGCCACACGGTCACTTCTGCAGGGTGCTCCCGTCTTGATCTGTCCTGCATTGACCGCCACGGCAAGATCGGCGATAAAGGTATCCTCTGTCTCACCGGAACGGTGGGAAATCACTGCCTTGTAGCCGTTCTTCTGCGCCATCTCAATGGCGTCCATCGCCTCGGATACGGTACCGATCTGATTTACCTTTACCAGAATGGCATTAGCCACATGCAGCTTAATGCCTGCATCCAGTCTCTTGGTGTTGGTGACAAACAGATCATCACCCACTAGCTGAATCTTATCACCCAGCTTCTTCGTCATCATCTGCCAGCCGTCCCAGTCGTCCTCGGCAAGCCCGTCTTCTATGGAAATGATCGGATACCGCTCCACCAGTTCTTCATAATAGGCAACCATTTCCTCCGTACTTCTGGTAATCTCCGGCTCACCGCTTACGCCTGAGAAGTCCGCCCCCGCCTCATAACATTCTGTCACTTGGGAACCGGCTGCTTTCTGCTTACTGCGCTTCAGCTCTGTTTCGCCCGGAAAATGATAGACACCGTCTGTCTCATTATATAATTCCGATGCCGCCACATCTAAGGCAATCTTAATATCCTGTCCCGGCGTATATCCGGCTGCTTTGATGGATTCCACAATCAGATCAAGCACTGCGAAGGCATCCGGCAGGGATGGCGCAAAACCGCCTTCATCGCCCACTCCTGTGGACAAGCCTCTGTCGTTGCAAATCTTCTTCAGGTTGTGATAGATTTCCGCACAGATTCTCAACCCGTCGGCGAAGCTCTCCGCCTGTACAGGCATAATCATAAATTCCTGAAAATCCACGGTATTATCCGCATGCTTACCGCCATTTAAAATATTCATCATGGGAACCGGAAGCAGTCTCGTATAGGCGCCGCCCAGATAGCGGTATAATGGAATCCCCATCGCTTCGGCACATACCTTGGCACATGCCATGGACACACCCAAGGTCGCGTTAGCTCCTAAGTTGCTCTTATTATCCGTGCCGTCCTGTTCAATCAGGATTCTGTCTATCAGTCCCTGTTCAAAAGCATCCATTCCCATCAGCGCTTCGCGAATCTTGGTGTTGACATTATTGACTGCCTTGGTCGTTCCCAAACCGAAATACCTTGTCTCACCATCCCGAAGCTCCACTGCTTCAAACCGTCCGGTACTGGCACCGCTTGGCACTGCCGCCCTGCCTACATACTGTTTTCCGCCTACTTCCTTCTCCGCCGTAACTTCTGCTTCCACGGTAGGATTTCCGCGGGAATCCAGAATTTCTCTTGCATGTACGTCTACAATTCTCAATTTTACAGCCATAAAAAACCTCCTATGCACATCTTCCTTTTGATAAATTGGTCGTCAGACAATTTAAGTCAACCTTTTACCATAGTATGTGCATAAGAGGTTTTTTCTAATCCAAATATTGTTTCAATTTCCAAATTAAATACAGTGGTACACTATAGGTTACTGTCTCATTCACCATGTGATCTCCCACATTTTTCATGGAAAATTTAAATCCAAGCTTAGGCTTATATCTACTGCAATACAAGCTATAACTTTTCGCGCGGGTTCTGATCTGGGCTTTCGCTTCGCTTACCGGGAACAATCGCCTTACCACGAATCACGTTACCCAGTTCATCTAAAATTCTGTCCACATCAAAATCATATTCAAAAACGGAAGCTTTGCAAATTACTCGTTTCTGATTGCCGCCAAGGGGCTTAACTTCATGGCCCTTCTTGCCGGGAAAAATCCTGCCATCATACCTACCAGTACCGCAAAGACAAGGGAAAGAATCACCAACCAGAAAGGTATATAAGAAATTCCCGTCATATATTCGTTCGCGCTTTCTGCTACGTGATTGATGACAACAGACAAAATAAAGCTCAAAATAAGCCCGATTACGCCCCCGATAAAACCGATAAATCCCGCTTCCATCAAAAACAGGCTGCGGATGTTGCGCAGATCGCAGCCCAGCACTTTCATAACGCCGATTTCCTTTGTCCGCTCGTAAATGGACATCATCATCGTATTCGTAATGCCGATAGCCGCTACAAATAAGGAAACTGCGCCGATGCCGCCGAGCACTGCCTGAATATAACCCATGGTCTTCTGCTCGGATTCCACCCACTCCGCATTGCTGTACGCATTATAACCAAGCCCTGTCAGATAATTCTGCACATCCATCACATAATCCATATTATCTACATTCACATATAACTCATTGTAAAATATCTCTTTATAAGGCTTTCCTGTCTTCGTGGCGGGCTGACCCGGAATCACCTTATTCTTAAAAATCTTCTTAAGCTGCGGCATCAACTGCTCAATATCGCAATACGTATACCAGCCATATTGAGACCATCCGTCTTCCGGAGTGGTCTCCACACCACAGGCAGGAATCATATATTTCTTAGGCGGTTTAATGGTCTGCCCATCCTCCGCCGTTCCCTGTGAGGAATAGTAGGCATCCGTATCAAAGATAATAAAGATCGGATCATTCATCAGGTCAATATCCGGTAAAATTCCGGTCTCCCAATAACTGCCGCCGCTTCCTTTGGCATTATAAAAATTCTGCAGTACTTCACAGCCATAGAAAAAGGTCAGTTCATTATCGGAACCGGGAAGCTTCCCTTCTCCCACATCAATACCCATATTTTCAAAAGCTTCCTTCGGCATTCCCTGTATCTGCAAATACCCTTCATAACTTCCATATTTAGCGAGTGCCGATAATTCTATCACCGGATACACCGATTCCACATGTTCCAGACTCTCTATCTCCTGAATCAGCGCATCATCCAGTCTCTTCACTTCCTGCTCCGAGGAATCTCCGCTCCACGGCTCGCCTACCGTGATCTGGGTCAGGCTGCCGTACGACTCATACTGTTCCATCAGAGAACGGCTGAGTCCCAGTCCCAGCGATATCATAACTACGATCGATGCAACGCCGATTACAACGCCAAGTACCGTTAATATGGTCCTCACTTTTCTTTTCCATAGGTTACTGCTGCTCATCCGCAGCAAGTCAAGGAACTTCATATGCTCCTCCGTTCCAATCCATGCGATCTTGTGAACTTTTCTTGCTGACTTTATGCCGCAGCCCGGACATATTGACCTGCTTCCTGCTCTGCATCTGCTCCGTCAGCAGCTTCCTTCTATACATCTTTTCCGGCATCCGTCTCTTTCTGCGCACCTTCTCCTGCAGATACTGCTCCTGCCGCTGTATCCTCATAGCCTTTTTCATCGTCATCACTCTTCAGATCCTCTTCCAGATCAAACAGTTCCTCTGCTAACAGTTTCACAGCCTTTTCCTTTTTCCGAATATGCAAGAGGATAATTAAACCGACTACTGCTGCAGCCACTACTGCAAGAATGATCCCAACGATCAGCCCTGCTTTGGAACCGCCTTCTTCTTCCATCATCATATCCTCCGGCATCATGCCGTCTGTCATGGCATCATCAAAAAATTCTTCGGATACAAACAAAGTAATGGTCTTCTCCGTAGAGGTCACATTCCCCGCATCATCCTCATAGGAAATGTCCATCGTTACAGTGCCGTCATCCATAGTTGCCGCCGCGCCGGTCAGCATCACGTCCACGCTTCCCGTTGCACCGGACTGCAGATTCCCCACAAAGGCAGATGCCTCATCAATGGAATCCGCATGGAATTTCACCTGTACATTGTACAATGTGGTTTTACCCGTATTATAAATGCTGAACATCACATTCGACTGGGAACCCACCGTAATATCGGTCGGAACAACCTCCGGAATGCTTGTATCAAAACGGCTTTCCTGATAAATCGGGATCGATACGCTTGCCGTATCGGTTAAATCAAACATGGTACCCGCATCATATTTCATATTCACTTCCAGCACATAAGGCTTCTGCGCCAGATCCGCTTTGGCAGTCATCTCGATTTCAATATCCGC
>CAZPSD010000137.1:2205-5678 GCA_964589055.1 uncultured Bacteroides sp. | reverse complement strand
GAAATCTCTTCCTATCCGCCGGGATATAAAGAGAATGCAGGTATCTTCTGCCACAACAATCCATGGGTATCCATTGCAGAGACTGTCATCGGACGCGGCGACAGAGCCTTCGAAATCTATCAGAAAACATGCCCTGCTTACGTGGAAGAGTTCAGCGAGATCCACAGGACAGAGCCTTATGTATACTCCCAGATGGTAGCGGGTGCAGATGCGAAGTTCCACGGCGAGGCTAAGAACAGCTGGCTGACCGGTACTGCCGCATGGACATTTGTAAACGTGTCCCAGCACATCTTAGGTGTATATCCTACCCACAAGGGCTTAAGCATTGATCCCTGCGTACCGAAGGGATTCGGGGATTTTGAGATTACCAGAAAATTCCGAGAGGGTACTTATAACATCAAGGTTGTGAATCCGGACAATGTGGAGAAAGGCGTGAAGTCTATCACTGTGGATGGCACAACGCTTAAGGGATGTATAATACCCTATGAAAAAGGTAAGACGGAGTATAATGTTGTTGTGACGATGGGTTAATACAAAACCATGTTAATTTTGATCGAATTGTTTAACTACATCATACCGTTATCATTAAATGTCTACTATCCCAGGAAGGATCCGCATACATCATATTGTATGCGGATTTTTCTTGACCGCTAATTTCTCATAAGGTCTTGTTTTTAAAAGCAGAATGTGACAAAATATGACTTAAGCAACTCTAACATTAGGGTATGGTTTCGCACAATACTTTCGTGTTATTTATTGTATGTCAATGTTAAACTTATAAACAGTCAAAAATTGAGGTGAAGCTATGGGCCAGTATATGTCTATCGGAAAAGTATCAAAACTGAAGAATGTAAGCATCAAATCCCTGCGTTACTATGACCAGATCGGGATTCTCAAGCCGGCTTTTGTAAATACGGAGACTAACTATCGTTATTATACGGAAGAACAGCTCTATCTGTTGGATGCCATTACCGTCTGCATTAAGCTGGGTATTCCCCTAAAAGATTTGGATAACTATGTGGAAAACGGTTCCATTAACCTGCAAAAGCTTCTGTATGACGGCAAGATTCTTGCCGAGCAGAAAATCATGGAGATTCATAACTGTCTGGGCGCCCTGCAGGAAACGCTGCAGAATCTGGCAAGTCCAGTTACCGGTCTGGCCAAGATTCCGGAAAGCAGAAGCGGCATTATGCTGCCTGAAGGTTTCTACCATAATGAAATTAAAGAACGGATTCTGCTTACAATTCCTTTGGAAGAAGATGATATCCCCAAATATTATGGCCAGTACATTCTCAAACTATTCGTCACTGCACAGCAGATGGGAATTACTGCAGCTTATCCGTCCGGTATCCTGCATTACTGTGAGCATGGCACTTATAAACGCTGTATGTTCTTAACCATATCCGGCGGCACAGACAAAATAAACGATGCCGCACAAGAATCCATCCGCATGATTCCGGCCGGTGATTTTGCCTGCCGTAGAATCTCTACCCACATGGCAGGCTTATCTTCTGTAAAAAATGAAATGAAAGAAGTCCTGAAAGGAGAAGATTTCTACATCATCGAAACCGACACCCTTTCGGAAAATAATAAAAAAGACGGCTATCCTTTTGAACTGGAGTACAGAATATAACACAAACCTTTTTCACGCTTCCCACGGTCTGATCCGGTACGTCACTCCCAGCTTCTTACAGATCTCTGCACACTGTGCTTCCTCTTCTCTTGTCAGCGTAGTCTCTACGGTAGACAAAACCACATTGGGCACATACTTACTGACATTCCCTGCAAATGTCAGCATGGCATCAAAGGAATCTATCCCGAATTTACTTCTGGTCAGCTCATAATACCGCTCTTTATTAGGTGTATTAAGGCTGATTGAGATGGTATCCACTAATCCTTTATACATAGGCGCAGTGTCTTTCTTCCATATCAAGTCAGATAACCCGTTGGTATTGATTCGAACAGGTTTTCCAAACTTCTCCTTGACATAGGCTGCCACTTCCAGCAAATCCTCCAGCCGCTCCGTAGGTTCCCCGAATCCGCAGAACACCACTTCTTTGTATTTCTCCATATTGAATTTGTCAAATTCCGCTTTCACCTCCTCCACGCTTGGCTCCCGCTCCAGCCACAGACTGCCGGAATGATTCATCTCATCCCTCGTCTGACGCAGGCAGAAAGTACACGCGCAGGGGCACTTGTTTGTCATATTTACGTACAAATTATCATGAACTTCATACAATATTACCATTGTTCTTATCCTCCTTTTCTTCCAGGCATTTGCGAAACTCTTCATAATGCTTCAAGAATTGTACAAACCTGAGCAAATTTCGAAACAGCAGGTTAATCCCTCTTTAACTGATACAGAATTTCCTCAAAACACACACCATCTGTCTTAGGAATCTCCAATTCAATAGATTTTAAAATACATTTCTTCACAAATCCCGATGCCTTGCGCACCGATCTGCCAAATGGCACGCCCTTAACGGCATCCGCCGCAATAATCGAAGCGAACACGTCCCCTGTACCGGAGCGTTCGGTTCCCACTTTGTGGGTGCGGATAATTTTCGGTTCCGCGCCTTTTTCATAGATATAATTGGCGATAAACTCCCCTTGCAGGATTCCCGTGATGACAACCTTGGAAGGTCCCAGCGCAGCCACTTTTTCCGCCATGGCAAACAGTTCCTTCTTACGCCAGTCCACATGTTTATAGGGTGTCCCTGTCAAGTTGCAGGCTTCCGTCAGGTTTGGCGTCGTAATATCCGCCATCTTGACCAATTCTTTCATTTCCTCACACAACTCTTCTGTATAGGTAGAGTACAGCTTGCCATAATCACCCATAACAGGGTCTACGATTACCAGCGTATCCTGCTTCGAAAACTCCTTAATAAACTTCTTCACGATCCGAATCTGTCTGGCGGAACCGAGAAATCCCGTGGCAATCCCCTCAAACTGCAGCCCCAGTTTCTTCCAGTTGTTAATATATTCCTCCATACGGTCTGTGTAATCATCGAAGAAATACTGCGGAAAACCGGTATGATTGGAAAAAATGGATGTAGGGATCGGGCAGCACTGCACTCCCAAATAAGATATAATCGGGAGCGATACCGCCACGGAGCATCTTCCAAAGCCCGATATGTCATTGATTACCGCTATTTTTTTCTGCATGACCAATTCTCCCCGTTCTCTTTTTCATTTTCTTTTACGCTTAATAAGAAAAGCATCGCCGCCAAGCGCTGACAACGCAGCGCCGCATATATATTTGTGTCTATTTATAAATAATCGGTTATCCACAGTACTTTACCGTCATCCTTCTTCATGCATAATCAGACCGATTGCCGATCTGTCAACCATGCCAGCCGACACAAACAATCTTGTCTCATTGTAGCCTTATCAAAGGATAAAGTAAAGTGCGGATTTATAAAAATTTTCCTGCTGTACCTCCAATGCAAATTTCTCAATCCTGTGCGCCGTCT
>CAZPSD010000137.1:0-2105 GCA_964589055.1 uncultured Bacteroides sp. | reverse complement strand
TCTCCTATTTTTTTGCCTTTGAGCATATAGCCGTCTGCTACCGCTATCTCTACATGATCACTCTCTTCATAACTCATATGCTTCACCTCTGCGGTCTGTGCTGCCTCTGTTAACGTCACGGAAGCATCCATGCCTTAAATCCGCTGTCTTTTTTAAGTTCCTGACAGTGAAGAAATACCCTGACAAAGGTATCCTGTACCACATCCTCACTATCCGGGAGACTGCCATAGCCTGTGATCCCGGAAAAAGCTGTTATATCAGGTGCACCTGCTTATAAGAGTCTCCGGTTTATCAAAAGGTTCATTTTCCGCTTAAAAAACAAAAATTCGAAAATTTAACGCAAAAAAGCACCCGTGCCGGACGGCAACGGGTACGTCTCATTACAATACTGTATTCATCTGCCGTTATGCGCTCATGCCTAAGAAGATCAAAAAGCACATGATCAGGCTGAGCAACAACGCAATGATAGATATGACAAGCCCTGCGACCGCAAATCCTCTGCCCGACTGCTTATCTTTGCCAAGACCAATTGCAGCGCACACGATCCCGACAACAGACAGTACCACATCCACGAACGGAATCCAGCAAAATATTATCGCGAAGCAGGCAAGCACAAATCCTGCTATACCCGCGCCATTCCTGTCTGCCATCATATCCCGCACCACGATCGGGTGATTATACTGCGGCTGTCCATAGGGCTGCTGTCCATACTGCTGATTTTGCCCATAGGGTACATTTGTCCCATACGCCTGATTCTGCCCATACGGTGTATTAGTATTCTGTATATTCTGACCATAGGGCTGCTGTCCATACTGTGCATTATTCTGATACGGTTCATTCATACCGTACGGTATATTCTCATTTCTGTCTTCCATAATTTCTCCATTCTAAAACACGTTATCACGGTTATACCATCTGCCCCAACAGTAATACTCCAAACAATGCCGCCAAAAGCACGAGACATACAACGAACAGTGCGATCACTACGCCATTCTTTTTGTCCAATGAAAATTTGATATAAAGCACACTCATAATAAGACCAATACACATGCCCAAAATTCCCGTAAGAAGGAAACCGCCGATCACGCTGATTGCAACCAATGCCCAAACCCAGCCGGGTGTATTTGCAACAGGTTCATACGGTTTTCCGTCATCAACATATGTACCGTTCACTGCCAGCCTGATTTTATTACCAACTACTACCAGGTTACACTCCGCCCCCGGAAGGCTGATTTGATAATCTAATACTCTGAGAAACCAGTTGCTGGATTTCGCCTTGTAAGTATCCAGATCAACTACTACCTTCATGCCGCCAAAAGCGCCCACTTGCAGACCGATCACATGATTGTTGCCATTCCCATCAGTCACATTCCATTCTTTCCTCATTTGCTTTTCCTCCATCATTTAGAAAATATATGATTTAGTAATATTATCAACATCCTGATGATTATATCATGGTTTATTATGCGGTGCAAGAGAATTTGACCGATCTTCCCGCAATCCTCTTCCCGCAATGATACCGGCACGCTTCATCGCCTTTTCCGCCTTATCATTGCAGCGCCCTTATCATCGCGGCATTTGCTATTTCCCTCAGGAAAAGGTATACTGTCATTATAACATCTGATTAAACATAACCAATTTGTCACGCAAAGGAGAATGATTTATGAACAGGAAAGAACAGGCAATCGCTTACCATGACATGAAATTCAACTGTGCGCAGGCTGTAGCCTGCAGTTTTCAAAAAGACCTGGGCGTAGACGCGGAAACCCTTTTCAAAGCCTGCGAAGGCTTCGGTCTTGGCATGGGCGGTATGTGCGCTACCTGCGGCGCAGTCTCAGGTGCTGTCATGGCTGCCGGATTTATAAACAGTGACGGGAATCTGGAAACCCCGAAAACAAAGGCGGATACCTATAAGCTTTCCAGAGAAATCGTAAACCGTTTTATTGAGAAGAACGGTTCCGCTGTCTGTAAAGAGTTAAAAGGGGTAGAAACGGGTCAGGTTCTTCGTTCCTGTCCGGGTTGTATCATGGATGCCGTTGAAATTGCGGAAGATGTTTTGGGGCTGTCTTAATCCGCGTACGAAAAAAGCCGAACTCCTTCGATTT
>CAZPSD010000136.1:0-5680 GCA_964589055.1 uncultured Bacteroides sp. | reverse complement strand
CATTTCCCGCAGTTCATACATTTTCTGCATGTCACGGTCCAAATTCTCGTAAACCATCTCTGCCGCTTTCGCCATGCCCGCAATACCGGAAACATTCTCCGTACCGGAGCGCATCCCTTTCTGCTGACCGCCTCCATACATAATCGGATTCACCTTGGAACCTTCTTTGATATAGAGGAAGCCGACGCCTTTGGGACCGTGAATTTTATGACCGCTGACCGACAGCATATCAATCTGCATCTTATTCGGATAAATCCGGAACTTGCCGAAGCCCTGTACCGCATCTACATGGAACAGCGTATGCGGGTTGCATCTTTTAATCAAAGTTCCCGCTTCCGCAAGCGGCTGTATGCTTCCTATCTCATTATTGGTGTGCATAATCGATACGAGTATCGTATCCTGTCTTATGGCACGTTCTAAATCCTGCAGTGAGATTCTGCCTTCATGGTCCACCGGAAGGTACGTCACCTCAAAGCCCTGATCCTCCAGATAAGACATCGTCTGTAAAATCGCGGGGTGCTCGATCTGAGTCGTGATCAGGTGCCTGCCCCTCCGATGATTTGCCATTGCCGTTCCGATCAGTGCAATATTATCAGACTCCGTACCTCCCGAGGTAAAGAGGATTTCTTTCTCATTTACTTTTAAGATTCTGGCAAGTGTCTCTTTGGCATATCTTAAGTACTTTTCCGCTTCTACTCCTTTATGATGCATACTGGAGGGATTGCCGTAATCCTCGCACATGATCTTGTGCATCAGCTGCGCCGCTTCGTTGAAGCATCTGGTTGTCGCAGAATTGTCTAAATACACTTCCATTTCTGTCATTCCTTTCTTTTAGACTAATCATCTGTGTCAGTGCAATTTACTGCCGCACGCTTTACTTCTAATCATCCGTTGTGCCTCATATTTCCCGCATAACGAATCAGTTCGACTCATATAATATATTATGTTCTCTTCTGATCTGCGGTCACCGGAATCTGCACAAATCTGCCCTTTTTCTGCGAAACAGCGGGCACAGCCATCACTGCTCCAAATGATACATCAGCCACGATATCACCGTAAAGCCCGCCGTCTCCGTGCGCAGAATCCTCCTGCCCAATGTGACGGGCTCTATCCCGGCTTCCAAAGCCATCTGTATCTCATTTTCTTCGAAGCCCCCTTCCGGTCCGATAAAAACCGCAACCCTCTGCCCCGGCTGTACCGCTTCGATCATTTGCTTCGTATGCTGCATATTCTCTGCCAGTTCATAAGGAATCAGCTTTACTTCCATATCCCGTGCATAAGCAATCGCTTCCTTCATACTCAGTACGGCATGTATTTGAGGAATAACGGCCCGTTTGCTCTGTTTGGCTGCCGCCTCCGCGATTCCCTGCCATCTGCCAATCTTGCCAGCGGCTTTTTTCCCGTCCAATTTAACGACGCACCGCTTGGCAGACACCGGAATCACTTCATAAGCCCCCAGTTCCACAGCTTTTTGTATAATCAGCTCCATCTTGTCCGCCTTGGGGAGCCCTTGGAATAAATAGATTTTAGAAGGAAGCTCCACTCCGTCTTCCTTAATAAAACGAAGCCTGCAGACAACTTCATCCCCGGCAAACGCCTCTATTCCGCAGCGGTATTCTTTGCCGTCAATTCCGTTGCTGACAGCGATCTCGTCTCCGACCTTCATACGCAGAACATTTTTAATATGATTTACGTCACCGCCGGTTATTACGATTTTTTTATCCTGAATTTGGGACGGTTCCACAAAAAACTGATACATAATCCGCTGTTCCTCCATTTTCAAACCCCTGATCACAAGAAAATCTGCTTCGCAGATTATCTTGGGAAGAACCTTCGGTTCTTCCTCATTTGTCGAAATTTCCTATACTATAAAAAGACAGATACAAACGCAGAACATCTGTGGAAATACCCGCTACAATACGGTATGCTTTCCGTCCCGGCAAATGTGCCTGCGGGTTCTTATCTTCCTGAACATTCTGCCAAACAAGAGAAAAAGTGCAAGCCCCAACAAGGCGCCCGCACTGTCTATCAACACATCCCTGATCCTGCCTGCCCTGCCGACAACAAACAGTTGATGAAACTCATCGCCGCCCGCATAAAACGCCGCTGCCGTCACAGCAGCGCAGCTTCTATACAAAACCGAGATCTCCCACCTGCCGATCCAGATAAAAAGCAGAATTGCCAGAATCGCATACTCCGTCATGTGCGCGCCTTTTCTGACACAGTTCTCAATAGAAGCCGCAATTTCCCTGAGCTGTTCTTCATCCAGATGCAGATGCAGAAAAAACCCGGTGGAATTGACCATCCGGTAGCTTAGCCCTTCGCTTACAACACTGGACTCCTCCCGAGTCTGTGCCGAGAAAGCAAAAATCACACACATCCATACAAGCGCAAGAATCCCTGCCAGATTTCTTAATCTCCGTATGTTTCCGCTTTCTATCCTTTTCATCATATAAATCTTCATACCAATCATCCATATCAGTGTATCCGCACCGGCTAGAAATTCTTGCGCGCTGTCACGGACACCCATTCGCCCTGACAGGTCACTTCCAATATCTCAAGCCCTGCCGCCTCAACGGCTTCCCTGACGGTCTTTTCCTTCGTATTGATGATACCGGAGGTAATATAGACGGCGCCTTTTTTCATCTGATGTACAATCACAGGTGTAAGGGACACAAGCACATCTGCCAGAATATTTGCCACTACAATATCATAACACTCATATCCCACTTTGTCCTGTACTTCCTTATCTGTGATAATATTGCCGATCATCATTTGGAAAGCTTCCCGGGGAATGTTGTTTGCTTCCATATTCTGTGCTGCCGCATCCGCCGCGCAAGGATCTAAATCTGTACCGACAGCATGTTTCGCGCCGTACATCAAAGCCAAGATTGCCAAAATACCGCTGCCCGTTCCCACATCCAACAGTTCTGTCCGGGGTGTGAGGAATTTCTTGATCTGACGAATACACAGCTGGGTCGTCTCATGCATTCCCGTGCCGAAGGCAGTACCCGGATCTAT
Source organism: uncultured Bacteroides sp. (assembly GCA_964589055.1). Lineage (GTDB taxonomy): Bacteria > Bacillota > Clostridia > Lachnospirales > Lachnospiraceae > UBA3282. Next base: position 2,659 of record CAZPSD010000136.1, on the reverse strand, counting down.
ATGCAGTATTTTCTTGTCCTTATCTTCTTCTTTAACCTCTTCCCAAGAGGGAATGACCAGCAGATCATCGATATAAAACTGGTGAAAATACTGTTTCCAGTTATTGATCCAGTCAATATCCTCTGTCTCTGTCACTGTGACGGAGCCTTCTCCGATCTCCATAAAAAAGCGCAGCTCCTCTAATTCCTGCTTGATCTGTGACAAGATGGTCTCCTTATCCGTAGGCATACCGCCTGCTTCCAGACTGCCGTCTTCCTTTTCCTCCACGAAAAAGCTTAAGTACGCGATCCCGTCATCCTCCGGCCCATCAGGCAGGATGTCCACAAACATCTGCTCCTTCTCCAAGGCAGTAAGAGGGATTTTATCTTCAATCTGCGCGCCCTCCAATCCTATGTCATAGAGGGCGCTGATAATAATATCTTCAGCTTCTGTTATTGTTTTAATCCTGAATTTCATCCACTTCATGAGATGTGACCTCATTTCAATTTAATATAACCACTCTGTTTCCATACCCATGATTTTAGCACAGATTCGGCATACTTAAAACCTTTCTTATGCTGCTATTTGCCTATTCATTCTCTAATCATCAGACTCCGCTGTATCTGCGGATATCTCCGCGTCCGTATCCTTTGTATCGGTTCCCGTGACAGAGGGCACATCCGGCGTGATCAGGTTATTTTCATCCGTACCATATTCCACGTACTCGCCATATTCCTGCCAGATATTGCATATCCACGTCTTGCCCTGATTAAAGATGATCTCGTTTCCTTCTTCATCGTAAAATTTCGCCGGCGTAAAGTCACCGTCATAACGCAGCCAGGTTCCCTGAATCACTTTGCCGTCAGTGAAGATGATGGCATCGCCCTCGCCGTGCACACCGAATGCCAGATAATCGTGGTCATCCCTGACTTCTCCGTGACAGTATTGGAAAATGATATTGCTTACCGCAAGCTGTTCATTATTGTACTCATCCATCTGGGCTTCACCGTTTTGATAACGATAGTATAAGTGATCATCCTCATGATATTCGAAATAGGGATGATATGCGCCGTAACCGCCGGAGTTGCCGCCGTCCCTGCCGCCCGGATAAATCAAGGATGCAGCTTCGTTGTCCGCATAATCCGCGATCACATCATCTGCCGCAAACAGGAACGGCGGCACATAAGCATCATCATAATTCCAATCATAGCCCAGACGTTCCACCGCCTCAAAAAGACCTTCTATATCCAGATAGCCCGTAAACTCTAAGGCATAACCCGGACGGCTGACTCTCTTAAATGCCTCGTCGGCGGGATTATGAATGCCGTCCACCGCCGCACTGACATTGTAATAATCAGGTCTGTTAATCAGCTCTTCCACATAAGGCTTGGCAAGTCCCCAGTTACAGTAAACCGCTTCATAACCCATCGCCACGTATACGAAATAGTCCCGGCTGCTTCTGACCGGTCCGATCCGGTCCAAATCATCGAAATTCTCAAAAACCGCCATCAGCCTGGTGATACGTCCTTCCACCGGGGCCTCATAGATAATGCCCGCCTGAGACAGGCCGTACTGGGGCATAGCCGGTGAGTTATTAGGAATCATAACTGCAATAGGTCTTCTCTTCGCCTGGTCAACGCTTGTCCACTCGCCTGTCAGGAAGCTTTGTATCTCACCGTTGACTTCTTCGCGCTCTTCAATTACCGGATAGGCTGTAGTGGATTCTTCCGCTGCCTCCTCTTCCTGTTCCGGGGCAGGTTCTTCTTCCTCCTGCACTTCGTTCACCTCCGGTTCCGGGGCAGGCTCTTCTGTCCTGCCGCATGCCGTCAGGCAGGCTGCTATTGTTAATGCTGTTGCTGTCAGTAATGCTGCTTTCTTTTGAAACATTTGCACCTCTTTTCTGCGAATTTATGTTTAAGATTAAACATCCCCGCCTCTTTCTATATACTCTTGTATGTGCATTGTACTCTCTGTACAAAACGCAATTCGCCGCGCAAATCATGTGCGCTTAATTCACAATCTTCAATATGAATTTGCCATACTGTGAATGTTTTTATTATATCCGAAAACAAGAATCCTGTACACTCAGATAATGGAAAAATTAAGAAATAACGCAAGGAATTTTAAAATTTCAAAATTTATACATTTCACAAAAAGGAGCAGCTTTCACAAGCCGCTCCTATCTGATTCTATGCCTTAGGAATTAGTCAAATCACAATTAAAGTAATTTATCATACTATTATTCAGCTACTACTTTAAACTTATATGCTATCTTCACACCACTGCCATCCGTCGCAGCCAAGGTAACTGTCACAGTTCCGGGTTTCCGTGGCGTAAAATAGAAAGTGTCATTAGTGGCTGTTACTTCCAAAACTTTACTGTTAGAAGACGTTGCTGAAATATATCCGCCCCATATATCACTTTCAATACCATAGGCATACATCCTTTGTACACCATTACTGTCTTCCAACACAGGAACTTCATGTACATATTGATATTTTTTCTTACCTATAGTCACATAATTAGGAAGTGGAGCCGTATCACCATCATCGGTATCATAAACTAAATCCACATAAGTTGCCGCGGGTACAACCGCCACTTTATAAGTTGCATTCGTACCGCTTCCATCTTTTGCTGTTGCGGTTACGGTAAAGATCGTACATAGACTCTTGTCTTTTTG
>CAZPSD010000135.1:0-5708 GCA_964589055.1 uncultured Bacteroides sp. | reverse complement strand
GAATATATCATAATTTCTTTTCTTTGTAAATCTTAATCTTCATTTGAGTTTCCCCATTTGTATCAGTTCAGCCATGCCATTCATAAGTTGGCGGAATATACATTTTCCCTCGTCAATTTAAGTATAAGTCCGCCAACTTATTTCATGCCGGGCGTCTGCCCTATAGAAATGATTGTACAATACGCCCTTAGTGAGCAAGCTCCCACGGACATATTGCACAATCATTTCTGCATGGCTGAACTTTTACACAAAAAAGGCATAAATCACTTGCCATGTAGTAATAAAAACTATATAATCAAGTATATATAATTATTTAGGAAGGCGAAAGACATGACAATCAATCTTGAAGACTTGCTGGGCAGTATTATGGAAAGCCTGGACAGGATAGAATATATTAAAGCGGAAGATATACCCAATATTGATCTTTATATGGATCAAGTAACTACTTTTATGGAGTCCCATCTGAAAAGTTCGACCAGAAACCCGAAAGAGGATAAAATTCTGACGAAGACGATGATCAATAACTATACGAAGAATAACCTTCTTCCGCCGCCGGTCAAGAAAAAGTATTCCAGGGAGCATGTTCTTTTGCTGATCTTTATTTACTATTATAAAGGAATTTTGTCGATCAGCGATATTCAGAAGCTGCTGCAGCCTATTACCGAGAATTTCTTTGATATCAGGGGAGAAATGGGGTTAGAGCAGGTCTATGAGGAAGTGTTTGGTTTAGAGCGGGAACAGAAGGACGTTTTGAAAGCTGATGTGAAAGAGAAATTTAAGATTGCCCAGCAGACATTTGAAGGCGTTCCGGAGGACAAGCAGGAGTTTCTGAAGGTGTTTTCTTTTATCTGTATGCTCAGCTTTGACGTATATGTCAAGAAACTGTTGATCGAGAAGATGATAGACGAATTTGTCAGTAAAAAAAGCGAGAAGGAAAGAAAAAAGACGAAAACCTCAGATGACACTAGTCAAACGGATTGATGGTGTGATAAAATAATATATGTATAACTTTTTATCATTGCCAGTTATAATTTATTACGCAGATGGAATGGAGGATGTAAATGGAACCGGTTCGTACAGTTGATGATTTAGAGAATAGAGGATTTGACGTAGAAGAAGGAATTGCTATGTGTGCCGGGGATGAGGATATTTATCTGGAGGTTTTGGATGCAGCGTTGGAAGAAGGACGGGAGAAGATTCCGTTGATCAGACAGCTTTATGAGGAGAAGTCTTATGAGCGGTATTGTATTGAGGTACACGGACTCAAGAATGCAATGAAATCTATCGGCGCCAATCATTTATCAGAGGCTGCTAAAGCGCAGGAATTTGCGGTGAAAGGAAATAATCTGAATTTGATTGACGAAGGAATCGACGCACTTTTAACAGAATATCAGAATGTGGTGGATGCCTTGGAAGAACTGATGGCGAACCAGTAAGCCGCAGTTTTGGTGCAGTCATACATGGAAAGTATTGTAGAAGCATAAATGCCTGACGGATTTTACGTCAGGCATTTTCTATGCAATATTTAGCATGTTTTAGCTGATTCAGAATCTTGGGAAAAAGCTTGCAGTTTCATAGCTACTTGGCAGCTTCGACCGCAAACTCGATGTTTACCAGATCTGCATAGGGAACCCGTTCCTCCAGTTCTCCGGCTTCCTCTAAGATATTCTGCAAGAGTGTGAAGCTGTCTTCCGAAAAGATCAGATCAGATTTCCAGGTATCCTGGGAAGCGTAGCGGTCTACGATGGTAGTGATGGTTTCCAGATCGGTTTCTGCAAACTGCGGTGCGATCACTTTGGCAATTTCCTCGGAAGAGTGGGTCTGTACGTAATCCATGCCTTTCTGCAGGGCATTGGTAAAGGCTTGGATGACTTCGGGATTGCTTTCGATATAACTCTTCTTGGCTGAGAAGGCAGTGTAAGGCACATAGCCGGAGTCCTCTCCGAGGGAAGCTACGACGTAGCCGTCGCCTTTTGCTTCTAAGGAGGTGCCAAACGGCTCGAATTCTACCGTGAAATCGCCTTGCCCGCCGGAGAAAGCCGCTGCCGTGGAACCGAAGTCGATACTTTGGTCGATCATCACATCCGTGGCGGGATCAATCCCGTTTTTCTTTAAGATATATTCGAATACCATCTCCGGCATACCGCCGGCTCTGCCGCCCAATACACTTCTGCCGATCAACATATCCCACTCGAAATCATCAATAGGTTCTCTGGATACTAAGAAATTACCGGCACGCTGGGTTAACTGGGCGAAGTTGACTGCGTAATCGGAAGCGCCTTCGGCATAGGTGTAAATGGTACTTTCGCTTCCCATAAAACCGATATCGGCTTCATCCGTCAGGAGCGCGGTCATTGTTTTGTCGGCGCCGAAGCCCGTGACCAGCGTCAGATCAAGTCCTTCCTCAGCAAAGCAGCCTTCTTCAATCGCTACATACATAGGTGCATAGAAAATAGAATGGGCAACCTCATTGAGAACGACGGGAGTGCCGGAAGAGGAAGCAATGTCCTCTTTCTTACCGGACTGAGCGCCGCAGCCGCAGAGGATGCCCATCAGGATGGTCATCGTAAGAAGTAAGCTTAATATTCTTTTCATAATCCTCCTTGAACTGTCTTGAGACAATTCTTGAAATACGCATTTACTATAGCATATGCGGTGGAGGAGAATTGGTGAAAAATATTTCCTAAGCAGATAACGGGAATCGAACCCGCCTCTCCAGCTTGGGAAGCTGGCATTCTACCGATGAACTATATCTGCATGTGACTAGTATACCACTGAAAAACCAAAAAGGAAAGAGAAAATGAAAAAAATACCGGGCAGTTCCCGTTGAAAAATGTTGTATGGGGTAATTTACCTATGATATAATAAATCCGGTCTATAGTATACGTCGGGGTGGAAAATTATATGGGAATTATGACAAAACCTAAGGAAACGATGACGGCAAATCTGAATGCACTGTTTAACCGTGCAGAAGATCCGGAAGAAATCAAGCGGATGCAGGAGAAAGCGGCGGCACACCCACAAACGGCATGAAGTTCTGCGGAAATTGCGGAAAACAATTATTTTAATTAGAAGGATACAGAGGAAAGTCAGATGAGTATTTATGATACATTAAATGAAGAACAGAAAAAAGCGGTTTTTACCACGCAGGGACCGGTGTTGGTGCTGGCAGGTGCAGGAAGCGGTAAAACCCGCGCTTTGACCCATCGCATTGCTTATCTGATGGAAGACGGGGTGGCGCCTTACAATATTTTGGCGATCACCTTTACCAACAAAGCGGCAGGCGAAATGCGGGAGCGTGTCAATCAGCTGATCGGCTGCGGCTCCGAGCAGATCTGGGTATCTACGTTTCATTCCACCTGCGTGCGGATTCTGCGCAGATATATTGACAGACTTGGATTTGATAACAATTTTACAATTTATGATACGGACGATTCGAAGGGTATCATGAAGGAAATCTGTAAGAAACTGCAGATCGATACGAAGATGTTAAAAGAGCGGACGATCCTTGGCGCTATTTCTTCCGCCAAAGATGAACTGATCTCTCCAGTCGATTATGAAATGCAGAATATGGGAGATTATAACGGCAGCAGAATTGCCAAGGTTTATAGAGAATATCAGGCAGTGCTGCGCAAAAACAATGCCCTTGATTTTGATGATCTGATTGTCAAAACCGTAGAGCTGTTCCAAAACTGTCCAGAGGTGCTTGACTCTTATCAGGAGCGTTTCCGATATATTATGGTAGACGAGTATCAGGATACCAATACGGCGCAGTTTGAATTGATCCGGCTTTTGGCGGCTAAATACAGAAACCTGTGTGTGGTAGGTGACGACGACCAATCGATCTATAAATTTCGGGGTGCGAATATACGCAATATTCTTGATTTTGAAAAAGTCTATCCGGAGGCCTGCGTCATTAAGCTGGAGCAGAATTACCGTTCTACCCAGAATGTGCTGGATGCCGCCAATGCGGTGATCAAACATAATACAGGACGGAAGGACAAGGCGCTATGGACGGAGAAAAAAGACGGCAGTCTGCTGCATTTTAAGCAGTTTGATACAGCGTATGACGAGGCGGAATATATTGCAGACGATGTACGGAGTAAAAACAGAGAGGGTGTTGTGGAATACGGAAACTGTGCGGTGCTCTATCGTACCAATGCACAGTCCCGTGTGCTGGAAGAACGCTTTATTATGAAAGGCATCCCCTATAACGTGGTCGGAGGTGTAAACTTCTATGCAAGGAAAGAGATCAAAGATATTCTCGCCTATCTGAAAACTATCGATAACGGGCGGGATGATGTGGCGGTAAAACGAATTATCAATGTGCCCAAACGGGGCATCGGCGCCACCACCATCGTGCGGGTGCAGGAATATGCGGATGCCAGAGGCATCAGTTTCTATGATGCGCTGCGGGAGGCAGACCAGATTATGACGATCGGGCGGAGCGCTTCCAAGCTGCAGCCTTTTGTGACTATGATGCAGGCATTTCGGAGTAAGCTGGAATTTTTCAGCCTGGAAGAACTGGTCAGGGATATTCTGGAGACGACAGGATATATCAAAGAGTTGGAAGCCTCCAATGTGGAGGATGCCGAGGACAGAATTGAAAATATTGAAGAATTTATCAGTAAAGCAGTGTCTTATCAGGAGACCCATCATGAGGCGGCCTTAAGCGAATTTTTGGAAGAAGTTGCTCTCGTGGCGGACATTGATCAGGTTACCGAAGATAATAATAAAGTACTGTTGATGACCCTGCATAGTGCAAAGGGGTTGGAATTTTCCCATGTTTACCTTGCCGGACTGGAGGATGGCGTCTTTCCAAGCTACATGGTCATCACATCGGATGAACCGATGGAGATCGAGGAAGAGAGGCGTCTTGCTTATGTGGGAATTACCAGAGCCAAAGATGATCTGACCATAACCTGTGCCAGATCGCGTATGATACGCGGTGAGACGCAGTACAATCCGGTCAGCCGTTTTGTGAAAGAGATTCCGCCGCTTCTGTTGGACCATAAGCTGCAGGAGCCTAAGCGCAGAAATTTTGATGATTATGAGGAAGACTCTTATGAGAGAAGCCATTTCAAGGCGAAGCCTTTCGGCATGTCAGGGGCGGGGAGGTACGGCGGTACTTCCGGCGTCGGATTGCCCGGCAGGAGTGCTTACGGTTCGGTTAAAGGCACAGATAACGGACAGGGATTGACGGGAGGCTTCCGCAGAAGCAAAGACGATTATGCCGCCACAATAGAGGAGATCACTTACAGCAGACAGGTGGACGGTTATGCGGCGACGGAAGCTCCGAAGGAAACGGAGCCGGGCTACAGCAGATATCCAGACAGTCATGCTGCGGTCATAAGCCGCGGAACAAAAGATCCCGGCTACACCAGAACCGGAGCGGCAGGCACTTATCAGAGCAGATTCGGGAAAAATGCGGATACGGTTTTCGATAAGCCGAAGCCTAAGGCGGTTGTCAGACCGAAGCATACCGCGCCGGAGAACCAGCCTTATATAACTAGGGCGACGCAGGGGATCGGAACAGTATCGCGCACCCCGGCAGGAGACAGGAACCTTGGATATGATGTGGGTGACAGAGTGCGGCATATGCGCTATGGAGAAGGCACCGTTATGAAAATCGAGCCGGGACCGCGGGATTCGCAGGTGACAGTGGTGTTCGATGAGATGGGACAGAAGATCATGTATGCCGGTTTTGC
>CAZPSD010000134.1:0-5727 GCA_964589055.1 uncultured Bacteroides sp. | reverse complement strand
AATACCGGTTAAAAAATATGACCCGGAAAGTAAAAGAATTTGAGCCGGGGGAAAATAGAGTTCTCTATCATATTTGTCACTATATAATTTGAATTAATCTCACTTTTCTCTATTCCGTTCAATCACCATCTGCCTTGCCCGTTCCCTCTGCTCTGTGCTGACTGCCCTTGGCTTACGGTAACTAACATATGATTTTGGAAAGGAATCTTTCGTTTTGCTGCGAAGCTGTAACAGGATCTCCATTTTCTCCGTCTGCGCATTGTGCCGAAGAACCCATACATGGGCTGTGCGGTGTCTGATCCCCTGTGCATGAGCAGTCCTGCGATCTATGATTTTCCCTGTGGGGTTACCCTTGTCATCTACGGCATCCAGCCATTCGTCAAAAGATTGTCCTGTGTTTTCTGCGCTGTTGTTCTGTTTCATATTGCTTTCCTTCCTTACAAAGAAATAACCCGCCGGCTGACAGGTTATTTCTATCCTAACATCTCTTTCTAAATTTTCCAAACAATCATAGCATCTTCTCAGCCGAACTTCTGAAAACGTTCAATCATGATTGCATACTGCTCCTTGATCTTCAAATACAATCCGATGGTATTCTCTTTTTCCTTCTCAAACTCATTGATGATCTTGTCGTAGTTGCGCTCCAAACTTGCCACCACATTCTTGTTGATCTTACCATTCTCTGCATCGGAATTCATAATAGAAAGGATCTTTTCTTTACTGAATGCTTCCTTATAACTCCGTTTTCCGTACAGGGCACTTAAAATATCCGCCACTGCAATGATCTGCTGGGGTAAAGTTAAGTCCTTCGCTGTTAGACCTCTGTGATATCCTGTGCCGTCCAGCTTCTCATGATGTCTGACCGCAATCTGCAGCACTGCATCATCCACAACACCCTCAAGAATCATTTCCGTGATACGCACATGCGCCTTCATGATCTTCATCTCATCGTCGCTCAGACGTCCGGTAGACTCCAGAATATTAAGGGGAATTGCAATCTTTCCAAGATCATGCAGCAATGCCCCGTAATGTAAATCCCTTAAATCTTTCCCCGACAGTCTGGCAAACCTTCCCAACTGCTCCGCAAAGTTGACGGTAGCAAGCGTATGAATGACCGTATGCTCACTTCGAAAATCAATCGTGTAGACAAGCATTTCCAGAAATCCTTTCTTGTACTGCTCGGAAAAAGCACGCTTTGCAAGCAGTACATCCAGTTCCTGCCGATACTTACCATTTACCAGATTCGCAGTAATTCCATACCGTTCCTCCGCTTTCTGAAACAGGTCAAGTGCCGCGCCCGAAAACTTGATATCGCGATATTTGATGAAATAATCCTGCTCCAGTTTTTCATCCTTCATATGTAAAAAGGTGTCCATCTTATCTGCCAGACTGAGCAATTCAATCACATGCATATATCTGCTCTGTATCATGCCAAGACGATTATAATCCAAATGATGGTATAAAACGACCTCCGCCTTATCTCCCATGGGCGACAGATACTTTAAGAAAAGAAAGCCATAGATGGAATGAGACCAAAGATTCTTCGTCTCGAAATCCGTCACATTCTTGACATTGTCTTCTTTGTATAAGCCGATATCATGCAGGATCCCCAACATAGTGTAATCTACCATCTCCTGCTCCGTATAATGCTGCTCGGTATAAGTATTCTCATATTCCATCATCTTATAGAGAATATACCCCGTAATCTCTCCGTGATTCATAATCTTCTGATTGATAATACCAAGCGTCTTTCTGATGATCTCATTGACATCTTTACTGCTTATAATACTCATTGATAACATTTCCCTTCATAACATTATTTTTATCTTAACATTTTTCGACAGGTTTGTCCCTGCTTTCTTGGAGAAAATATATTTTACATTTTACCCTCTATCATAATAACGAAGTCCTTGCCTCCATGTCCAACACAAGCTGGTGGCTGACCGCTTTTTTAGTGGGTGCCTTCACCAATCCCTCACAGCCTTCCATGGATATCTCCATCGCTTTCCCCAATGTGGAAATGCAACGCAGCTTCCTAAATGCATTCACTATGCAAACGGTTGTCCGGTCTCCCCTGTCTGTCCCGAAAAAATCAGCTTATCCTTTTTTATCAGCAGAACAGACTCTATATAATTCCATATAAAGCCACTTTAATTCATCATGATGCTTTTTCAGTCTTTTTTGAAAAACGTCACCTGCTTTTGACATTGCCTTGCTTTTTCCTTTCCGCCGGATATATTATTGGGTAATTTTAAAACGCTTCTTAATTTCCGCTTCCTCGGGCATCACCTTCAAAGCCCCTTTTCTGGTGGTGATGATGGATGCACCTGCTCGTCAAAAATCAGATTCGTCACGTCCGTACCGCTGTCTCTTACCGTTTCCATCAGCATCCTTCCGAAAGAATCCTTACCAACCTTCCCGATGAAAGCCGTTTTCTTTCCCAGATTGTTTAACATCGCAAGCGCATTGCAGGGAGCGCCGCCCGGATTGGCTTCCAAAAGCGGATTGCCCTGTGAGCTTTCCCCATTCTCCGTAAAATCAATCAGTAATTCTCCCAATGCTACTACGTCATATTTTTTCATCCAAATTACCATACCTTTCCCACAAGCTGTGAAGTTTGTATCATTCTTTACGTATCCATGCTGTCGTTATAAACATCCATACATGATAGAAACGTATTGCTATGCAAAGCCCATTTATTCAACTACTCTCTGTCCGCATCCGCCGCATGTGCGATTTGTTTTGTATACATTTATGAACCCCTCACGTTTCTCATCCGTTCTGGCACAATCTACATTACGGTTTTTTGGCAATCTGCAAATCAATGGTATCATATAGTGTAATAGTACCGCCATGATGATTGATTGCTTCTTCAATTTGATCAAAGAATTATTTTCTCATATTTTCTCCTATCACAACATGGTCAGAGTATGTTCCAAGTAACATGATATACTCTTTCGCTGTAAATGTCCGTGTTCTTTCAAACAAATCGAAGTGAATATCTACAAATCCGTATTGGGAGTTCTCTGATCTGCTGCAGCCTGTAATACCTACAAACACCAAAAGGAAAATCACGTATTTAGAAAATATAAGATGGATAGCTGTCTTCTTTGTTCCACATTTCATTTATATTTCTTCTATGCCAGAGTTGCTGGCTGCCTGTAACACTAAATACTCAAGTGGATAAATGCGTGAGGACTTTCAGCAGAATGTCTTGTGACGCACCTTCCGCGTCCGGAAAAGAATGTTTCTGCCTAATATTATAAAATATATAGCAAGGATTTCAACATGCAATTCTTTAATCTCCAACGAGAAGAACAAGCCTATTTATGAATTTTCTGGCAATGTTCTGGCATATCAATACATGAAAAAAGTCCCAGAAATTCAACATTTCCGGGACTTTCCGATATAATCATTTATCTTAGGAAATCAGCTATTATACGATCCCCTGCGCTTTCATAGCCTCAGCAACTTTCAAGAAGCCCGCAATGTTTGCACCGGCTACATAATCGCCTTCCTTACCATACTTCTTGGAAGCCTCATCCAGGCTGTGGAAAATATTAACCATAATACCCTGTAACTTAGCGTCAACCTCCTCAAATGTCCAGGAAAGTCTCTCAGAGTTCTGGCTCATCTCCAGTGCGGAAGTTGCAACACCGCCTGCGTTGGAAGCCTTACCGGGGCAGAACAGTACGCCGTTCTTCTGGAAGTACTCTGTAGCTTCTAATGTAGTAGGCATGTTAGCGCCCTCTGCTACTGCGAAGCATCCGTTGGCAACAAGTGCCTTAGCATCCTCAAGGTCTAACTCATTCTGTGTAGCACAAGGAAGTGCGATATCACATTTCACTGTCCATACACCGTGCTCACCGTTCTTCTTCTCATGATACTCAGCATTCGGTCTTGCTGCTGCATATTCGGTCAGACGTGCACGTTTTACTTCCTTAACCTCTTTCAAAGTAGCTACATCGATTCCGTCGGGATCATAGATCCAGCCTGTGGAATCGGAACAGGTAACAGGATTAGCGCCTAACTGCTGTGCCTTCTGGATCGCATAGATCGCTACGTTACCGGCACCGGATACAGCGATTGTCTTACCTGCGATATCTTTACCATTGCATTTCAACATCTCTTCTGTTAAGTATAACAGACCATAACCTGTTGCCTCCGTTCTGGCAAGGGAACCGCCATAGGTTAAGCCTTTACCTGTCAGAACGCCCTCATATAAGTTACGGATCCTCTTGTACTGACCAAACATATAACCGATCTCACGTCCGCCTACACCGATATCACCTGCAGGGACGTCTGTGTCAGCGCCGATATGTTTGCAAAGCTCTGTCATAAAGCTCTGGCAGAATGCCATTACTTCTCTGTCAGATTTGCCCTTAGGATCGAAGTCGGAACCGCCCTTGCCGCCGCCGATCGGAAGGCCTGTTAAGGAGTTCTTGAAAATCTGCTCGAAACCTAAGAATTTGATAATACCTAAGTTAACGGACGGATGGAATCTCAAACCACCCTTGTATGGTCCAATAGCGCTGTTGAACTGCACACGGAAACCGTTGTTTACCTGTACCTGTCCCTTATCATCTACCCACGGAACGCGGAACTGTACGATTCTTTCCGGAACAGTTAATCTCTCTAACAAAGCATCTTTTCTGTATGCTTCCTCATCTGCTTCGATTACTACACGAAGAGATTCTAAAACCTCTTTTACTGCCTGATGGAACTCCGGCTGTGCAGGATTCTTCGCTACTACTAACTCATAAACCTCATCAACGTATGACATCTATATGTCCTCCTTTAGTTTGTATATAAGCAGTCTGCCTTATCAATAGCAGGCAACGGATGCCGCTCTTTGCATATCATCCTTATGCCAATCAAATAAAAAAGCCGCAGACGCAAGTCCCGGCTCCACAGACTCCCTTGTCCATGTATCATTATAGTATGGGTCTTTAAAATTCACAACCCCGATTTAGTAGATTAAAGCGTAAAATTTTTTAGCGTTTTTTTAGGCATATTGTACAATGATACTCAGATACATATATACTTGTATACAATTAGTGGCGTTTTACCATGGTTCTTTACAACGTTTTAACAAACCTATTACTACCCGCAGGATCTATTTTGTTCCTATTCTACAAATATTCTTTTAACCTCTCTATATTTTCCTCTTCAAAATCTACCAGTTCCTGAGCCAGCTCCATGGCTTTTCCTGTTGCCAGTTGATTATGTTTCATAACTTTCCACATACTGGTAAGTCCCCGGTTACTGCCGCGGATCATCAACTCAGCCAAATGTTCTTTGCTGATATTCAGTGCCGTATTCATGCGGATATTACCCTTCAATACCATATCGCTGATCTGATTGCCCCGATACACTTCCCCCTGATTTTCCAATATTTTATCCAATGCCATATTATGAATCTCCGAATATCGCAGAGACTGTTTTGACAACTGTAATGAAAAGTCATCATCTCCAATCATATCTAATATCGTATCAATGGCAGTCATGCCAATCTGGGTGTTTTTTTGGATTTCCTTTAATATAATAACATCATCATGCTTCATATCTGTCATCTCCTTTCCTATCACTTTCCGTAACTTTAATAATCTTCTGGCTTTGCCTGACCATGCAAAAAAAGAGCATGAGAAACTCCCATACTCTTTATCTTTACCATTATTCAACTGTTTAATCACGCCTACCGGATAATTGCAATTACTCTACAAATTC
>CAZPSD010000133.1:0-5930 GCA_964589055.1 uncultured Bacteroides sp. | reverse complement strand
TAAAATTTGTCAAATGTTTGCTATGTGGCGTATTTTATGTTATTATGATCTATTATGGGATGGCAGAAAACACATGGAAAATGGTTTGAAACATGAGAAAAATATTGCATTATGCATTTAACAGAGTAGTCATTACAGCCCTTTTGGTTTTGCTGCAGTTGGGATTTTTCCTATTGGAAATCTTGCGGTGGGGCAATTATTATGTAGAGATTGCTTTCGTGCTGCGGCTGCTCAGTTTTTGGGCAGTGGTTTATATTATATGGAAGCCCAATAATCCGGCGGTGAAACTGGCATGGATCGTGCCGATTCTGATCTTCCCGCTGCTGGGCGGCGTATTGTATCTGGCTTTCGGGCATGTGCTGATACCGAAGAAACTGAGAAACAGCATGAACAGGACTGATGAGCTGGTCAAAAAAAACCTGATACAGGAGGAAGCTGTGCTCCGTGAATTGGAGCAGATCAATCCTGCGGTGGCGACCCAGAGCAGATATTTATGTGATTATGCAGATACGCCGGTGTGGACAAACACTAAGACGATGTATTTTCCGGAGGGAGAGTCTTATTGGCAGCAGCTTCTTCTTGACCTGGAACAGGCAGAGCATTTTATCTTTTTGGAATATTTTATCCTGGGAGAAGGTAAAATGTGGAATGCGGTTTTGGATATTTTGGAACGGAAAGTTAAAGAGGGAGTAGAAGTACGGCTGATCTATGATGATGTGGGAAGCGTTTTTGTCCTGCCCAAGAATTATCATGTTATGATTGAGAAAAAAGGAATTAAATGTGAAGCGTTCAATAAACTGATTCCGTTAATGTCTTTGATTTTAAATAACAGAGACCATAGAAAAATCGTAGTGATTGATGGTAAAACAGGATATACCGGAGGCATCAATATGGCGGATGAGTATATCAATTATACTCATCCTTACGGCGATCACTGGAAGGATGCAGGTATCCGTATAGAGGGAGAGGCCGTGTGGAATTTTACGGTCATGTTTTTGCAGATGTGGAATATGTCCCGCTATACAGAGGAAGACTACAGCAGATTTTATTATCATTTTGACCCCGGGCCTGTTGCGGATGGTTATGTACAGCCCTATCGGGACACGCCGTTTGATGACGAACTTGTAGGGGAGAATGTTTATCTGAATATCATCGGATATGCCAGGAAGTATTTGTATATTTTTACGCCTTATCTGGTTATGGATTATGAGATGCTGACGGCGCTTAAGCTGGCTGCAAAGCGCGGAGTGGACGTGCGCATCGTTCTGCCGGGGGTACCGGATAAAAAGACAATCTATTGGCTGACCCAGTCCAATTATCAGACGCTGATCCAGGCAGGAGTCAAGATATATCAGTATACACCGGGGTTTATACATTCCAAGTGCGTGCTGTGTGATGATGAACTGGCAACGGTGGGAACGATCAATTTTGACTACAGAAGCTTTTATCATCATTTTGAATGCGGCGTATTGATGTATCGGACAGATGCGGTTGCGGATTTAAAGAAAGATATGATGGATACGTTTGCGGTTTCGGAACAGATTACGCTGGAGTGGTGTAAGAAGAAATTTTTCAAACTCAATGTAATCGGTCCGGTTTTGAAATTGTTTTCCCCGTTGCTGTAAGCAGGGAGAAAGTGAGGAATTATGTTACGGTTTATACAAGTCATAGTGTGCAATCTGCCAAGGATCTATATGATTCCCAAGATGGCATATAAGGCAAAGCATACAGAGAAATATACAGAAGAAGAATGCTATGATTATGCCAGGTTGGCAATTCGGAGAATGATGAAATCCGGACATATCTCGACGAAGCGCTTTGGAATGGAAAATCTGCCCAAAGAGGGCGGTTATATGATGTTTCCTAATCATCAGGGAAAGTATGATGCGCTGGGAATTATGTACGCCCATGACAAGCCTTGCTCCGTGGTGATTGATGATGCAAAATCCCACCAGCTTCTGACATCGCAGTTCGTGGATCTTGTGCACGGCAAACGGTTGGTGAAGGATGATTTAAGGCAGTCGGTCAGCATTATCAGGGAGTTGGCTGAGGATACTAAGAAGGGACGTAAATTCATTATCTTTCCGGAAGGAGGATATTGCCATAATCACAATACACTGGGAGAATTTAAACCGGGATGTTTCAAGAGTGCCATGAAAGCGAAAGTTCCGATCGTACCGGTTGCTTTGATCGATTCTTATAAGGTGTTTGAAGAATGGACGTTAAAGAGAGTGGAGACGCAGGTACATTTCTTAAAGGCGATCCCCTTCGAGGAATATAAGGAAATGACAACAGTTGAGATCGCTGATCTTGTCAAAAAAAGAATTAACAATAAGATTAGTGAGGTTTTGAGTTTTGCATAAAATATAGGAGTGGCAATATGCAATTAGTCTGGCTGGGAATTCATATAATTGGTGTTATTGTATGCTTTATTTTGATGATCTCCGTGTTGCGTACCCGGGATACAGCATATAAAAGCAGACTGATATTAACTGTTGTCTGCGGCTTTATCATTTTTGTCTCCAGATGTCTTTATATTGAGTCGGATACGCTGGAAGAACTGATCGCATATGGCAAAATGGAATACTTGGGCAAATGCTTTGCCAATTTCTGTCTTGTTGCCTTTATTATCCGGTATTACAATATCAAAACGCCGAAGTGGTTTTTATGGACGCTGGGGGTGATCAACAGTTTCATGTGCGTCATTATCCTGACCTGTGATCACCATCGGTTATACTATACATCTATCGGTATGAAACATACTGCTGCAGGTAACACATTGGTGTTGGGCAAAGCGCCGCTTTACTATTTTTATATGATTTTCTGTCTGGCAGAGATGGTTTTGTTCTTATACTACTGTATCAGACCCTTGGAGAGGCAGTACCTGCTAAAAAATGCAAGGATGCTGAGAATTATACTTTGCATAGCGGGTGTGGCGCCGATAATCATGCTGTCTCTCTCGGTATTGGGAGTGACCGGCAGCGTGGATCTGACACCGCTGGGGGTTTTGACCACGGCTGTTTTGCTTGTTCTGGCGGTGAATTGCTTCGGACTGTTTGATGCGGTCAGCAGTGCGAAAGAACTCTTAATAGAAAGCATGGAGGAAGGAATTATCGTATCTGATGCGGAGATGAATTTCCTATATGCCAACCGTGCTGCGTTCGAATTGCTTCCCGAGATGCGATGTGAAGAGGGGATGGTCAGTGATTCGGAAATTCAGGCGCTCTATGAACAGTCCGGTACGATCATTGATTTAAATGATAAAAATTATGAAATCAGAAATACGGAAATACATGACGATGTTCAGGTGCGGGGGTACATGATTTCCATTGTAGATGTGACTGATGTCATGTTACAGGCTAAACTGATGCGCGAACTGAAAGAAAAGGCGGAACATGCCGCGGCAGTTAAATCAGCCTTTCTGGCTAATATGAGTCATGAAATCAGAACACCCATGAATGCGATTTTGGGAATGTCGGAGATGGCGCTTCGCGGGAATCTGGGGAAAGAAGAGAAAGATTACATAGAACAGATACAGATTGCCAGTGAAGGGCTTCTCACGATCATCAATGATATTCTGGATTTCTCCAAGATGGAGTCCGGCAAGCTGCAGATCGTGGAAAATGACTACGAGATATTAAATATGATTAAGGAAGTCGGGAATCTGGTGAAGGGTAAGGTAAAAGATAAGGGACTTACGCTTAACATTCAGATGAATCCGGATATTCCGAGAACCCTGTACGGTGATGAGATACGAATCAAGCAGGTGCTGATCAACCTGGTAAATAACGCCGTCAAGTTTACAGACGAAGGAACCATTACGATTAACATTGACTGTGAGACGCAGCAGGAGCATACGCTGCTTAAAGTATCCGTAAAAGACACCGGAGTCGGAATCAAAGAAGAGGATTTGGAACGTATATTTAACTCCTTTGAACAGTCCGATATATTCCGCAACCGCAAGAAAGAAGGAAGCGGACTGGGACTTACGATATCCAGACAGCTGCTGCATTTAATGGGCGGTAATATTTTCGTGGAAAGCGTTTATCAGGAGGGCAGCTGCTTTTCGTTTGAAGTACCCCAGAGGGTGATAGACGCTTCGCCCTGCGGGGCTTATGATGAACCCGGACGCAAGCGGGTAAAAAAGCAGGAATACAGCAAGTTCAAGGCACCGGATGCAAGGGTGCTGATCGTGGATGATAATCTGGTTAATCTGCGGGTTGCCACAGGGCTGATGAAACCTTTTGGGATGCAGGCAGATACGGCCAAGAGCGGTATGGAGGCACTGGCTAAAGTGCAGGAGAAAGAATACCATTTGATTTTTATGGATCATATGATGCCCGAGATGGATGGTGTTGAAACCACCAGAAAAATCCGTGAACTGGAGGGCAGTTATTACAAAGAAGTGCCGATTATCGCACTGACTGCCAACGCTATAAGCGGTGCCAAGGAAATGTTTGTGAAAGAGGGAATGAATGATTTTATAGCCAAACCGATCAACATGAAAGAATTAAGCGACAAGATATTGGAATGGCTTCCTTTTGAATTGCTTCAGGAATAATCAATGGTTCGGGTCTTATGTCAGACCCGGACCATTTTCTGTTTAAATTCATTCTTTTCAGAAAGATCTGTGACCTGAAATTTGTGCTGTGTGATCATCTGATAGATGTGGCTTGCAAAAATATCTTTGTTTAACATTTCCCTGCCGATGGGGCTTAGCAGCGCGTCGGCATCAGCAAGCTTGGAGATTAACGGCACTGTGCTGTTTTCTTTGATGGCAGACAGAAGCGGTTTGGCGCTCTTGCAAAAGCCAAGCATTCTTGCATAGAAAATGTAACCTTCCTGACAGTATGCGGTCAGCTTCTCTTTGTCTATATGGAGCAAAATATGCATCAGACTGCGCGCAATGCGGGTGTAAGTGCGGTTCTTCGTATTAAGCAGTTCGCAGAAAGAATGGAAATCGCGATACTGCGGAAGCATTTTACTGATACGGTCGGACAGCTTCTGATCAATGTCCGGATGACCGGTATACCCCTCTGCCTGTTCTGACAAAAGCTGGTAATGCAGAAACGTGGACAGATCATTGGAGAGAATCGGAAAATCGATGCCATAGTGCTCCTCAAACAGTCCATACACGGAAGCCGGAATCTGTCCCCGTATGGAAACAAGAGATTTGGTGGAGGCCAATGCGCTGCGGATGGCAAGCGCAGAACTATAACAGGCATCCAGGCTTGCATCGTGATAGGAAGTGCCCGCACGTTTTATCGTGTAAGGAATGATGGAACTTCCCTGTCTGGAAATCGCCTTGCAGTATTCAATGCCGAGAATATTGTTTGGACTTGTCATAACCGCCATATGAGGTGACAAGTGCGGGGCAGAAGCCTGTAATGCCATGTTTCTCGCATTGGGGTAGGATATGCCGCTTTTCAGATGGAGATTTAAGGATGCTTTGAATTTTTGGCTTTCCGATAACAGTTCGGATGCAAATTCGGATAAAAGGTTGATATCCCCGCATTCGCTGCCGAAGCATAACGTATCCGTTACTCCCAGTTTATCTAAGAGCGCAATCGCGCCGGAAGCAAAATATTCTGCGCTGCCAAGCGCATAGTAAACAGGCAGTTCCAACACGATGTCAGCCCCGCTTCTAAGAGCGCTTTCGGTACGCAGATATTTATTCATCATGGCCGGGGCGCCACGTTGTACGAAGTCACCGCTCATGACTACAATACAGTAGTCAGCACCGGTTACTTCTTTAGCCTTGGCAATTTGATAAGCATGTCCGTTGTGAAACGGATTGTACTCTGCAATAATACCTACTGTTTTCATTGAATCCTCTCTTTTGTACTAAAAATATATATATTGATGAATTTTATGTCTCAATATCAGTTTATCATAAAAAGATCATTTTGTATGTGTATTTCAAAAAAATC
>CAZPSD010000132.1:1468-6060 GCA_964589055.1 uncultured Bacteroides sp. | reverse complement strand
TAAATATAAAAAGGAGTCTTACTATGAATGCAATCGCAAAAACAATTCGAACTGAACATATGAAACTGAGACGCAGTCCCGTATGGCTTGCCTTTTTCGCGCTGCCGGTCATATCCGCATTCTTCGGCACATTTAATTATATAAACAATTTAGACCTTCTGAAAAGCGAGTGGTTCAGTCTCTGGTCACAGCATTCCCTGTTTTTGTGCTATTTCTTTATGCCCGCACTGATTGGAACTTATTGCTCTTATCTATGGAGACTGGAACATACAAGACACAACTGGAACAGCTTTTTGACCGCCCCTGTACCGATTATTGCCTTATATTTGGGTAAATTAGTGCAGGCTGCCATAATGATTATTCTCAGCAATATCTGGATCTTTTTGCTGTTCTATCTGTGCGGCAGATTATCCGGCATACAGTCTTCTTTTCCGCCTGTTGCGCTGGAATGGTTTCTTTGCGGAATACTGGGCGGTATCGTTGTGTGCTGTGTACAGCTTTTGATATCTCTTGTTATCCGCTCTTTCGCTGTTCCGATCGGCATCGGTCTTGTGGGCGGCATCGGCGGACTGTTAGCCACCAGTAAAGGATGGGGACTGAATTATCCTTACTCCCTTTACAGCATGGGAATGCGTGCCAATAATCCGCAGAGAGAACTGGACATGGTTATTTTCACAATCAATTCTATCGGTTACATTATTATCTTTATCGCACTGTCTGTCTTCTATCTGCATAAACATGAAATGGCAGCCGGTTAACCGGCTGCCAATGGTTGAAGCATTTATCATCCTTCTATTCAAAAATCACGCAGATTTCCCCAAAACTGCAATCCAGCCGTAAATCAATAACCGGCGCATCTTCTGCATTGCTGCCGCTGCCTCTGTACTTAATTCCTCCGAAAGTCGTATCCTGCTTCACAATCACACGCCATGTAGACGGCAGATACAAATTAGTACATCCAAAAGAATTATCAAGCCGGATATCGGCTTTGGCACTTTCCAAAACGGCATTATCAAAATATACATTACACGTACCGAAGCTATTCTCTATATTTGCCTCCCGAAAGCAGTCGGAATTCACATATTTGCTGACCGTGCCAAAACTATTCTGCACATGCACATATTCTCCATCTGCTCCGTTTTCCACATGCCCTGTACAATGCCCTTCTCCGTGAGAGAAGCAGGATTCGTCTCTCCTTTCACGACCATCCTTAAAAATCATATCCAGTGCAATACCGATCAAAACTGCTGCTGCGATAAGGGTCCACGGCGTGATGGCCTCGATACCGAGAATATCATCATAAATACAGCCGATAATCGCCAGCGACACCA
The DNA here is from genome assembly GCA_964589055.1 of uncultured Bacteroides sp. Taxonomy (GTDB): domain Bacteria; phylum Bacillota; class Clostridia; order Lachnospirales; family Lachnospiraceae; genus UBA3282. The sequence goes on along the minus strand of CAZPSD010000132.1, from coordinate 4,729 downwards.
CTCCCTCAAAGAAATGCATCCGTATAAATCCCCGGATCGCCGTGTAAATAAACAGAACGGTAAACAAAATCGTGAAAATAGGAATCTCCGGCATCAAATGCAGCCTGTTGGCGATCAGATACACCGCAATCAAAATTAGTATTAGTGCTACTGTAATGTCTTTCTTTCTCATTTTTTCAACCTCTTTTCTTCCAATTTATTTGTTAATAGCTTAAAATAACTCCTTGATACAAATGCTTTCTTGCCCGTGCCGTCAAATTCCACTTCACTGGCTCCGGTTATGTTCTTACGTACGGAGCGGATACGTCCGGTATTCAATATCACGGACTTCGAGACACGCAGAAAATTGCCGGGAAGCATTTCCTCCAATTCATATAACCGCAGATGCGTTTCATAAATCTGACTGACCGTATGTACCGCCACAGCTGCACCGGCAGTCTCGAAGAAAAGAATCTCCTGTAAGTCCAGATAATACTCCAGCTCCCCTCGCATGACCGTCAGCTTCATTCCCTCATTCACCGCCCCGGCAAGCCGCTTCTGCATGGCAATGGTCTCCTCATTCAGTTCCCGGCAGCGGAGAATAATTTCTTCTTCTGCCAACTTTTCATCAATCTCAACCCTGATCTTCATAAAGATCTCTCTCACACTTCCCATCATAATATTACAGCGATGCAAACAATTCGTAAAACTTTATTCCTTATACACTTTGTATCATATCTGCAAAGTATGGCGATGTAAACCCTTTTACGCCAAGAGGTTAATAATAAAGGGCAAACGGTCAAAAAAGCGGCAGCCAAATAATGACTGCCGCTGCTGTTAATTCCTGTTAATCAAATTCTATCTGTAGAATCTTACTTCTTCTGCTTGTCCAAAAGCTCCTTTAACGCCTCATCTCCGATACTGACCCATGCATCCTCCTCCTCTGCATTAAGCCCCAGATATTCCCGCAAAGTTACCGTCTCGTCACTGAATCCCCAATCCTGGCTGTAATCATCTATTTCCTCAAACTCTATTTCTCCGGCTAAGTACCTTTCTTTGAACTTTTTCTCCATGACTGTTGTCCTTTCTCTTATTCCTGTGCCGTTATCACAGCATTTATAATTTGCCAATCCTGATACCTCTATTTGTTCTCTTGCGAAGAAACCAGGATTTACGCAAAGCCCTGCTCATTTGCCCAGTCCGCAATCATTTCATAAGTCGGGGTAGGCACACCGTATTTCTTTCCCAGCCGCACAACTTCATAAATAAGACCGTCTATTTCAGAGGATTTTCCCGCATAGATATCCCGCTGCATGGAAGTGCTTGCCGTTGGATTCAAAGCGTCCAGAATCTGGAGATTTGTGGTGACGATATCCGCCAGGAAAGGAACTCCCATCGCCACAGCCAGCGCATCCACCTCTTTCATTAACTTCACAAAGGTATCCCGCGCCTCGCCGGTGACCTGCACCTCTCCGGCGGACACATGATAATATAATCCGCATGCCGCCATAGGCGATACATATGCAAACTTCTGCAAGGCATCCTGTCTGATATTGTCAGACAACACGCCGTCGATGCCGCTTTCTTTTAAATCCTTCGCCACTTCAAACAGTTCCGGACGCAGTTCTTCCGGGTTCCGCACGCCGAATACCACACGGAAAATATTCCCGTTCAGCCAAATGGTGCCCGGCTCCTTAATCTCCCCGGCAATGTAAATACAGCCATCTGTCACCAGAAGCTGCGGTAGTTTCTCCTGCAGCTTACTGCCAGTCCCATAGACGTTTAAAATAGGGATAACAATGGTGCTTTCCTTTGCCGCTCTTTTAATAAAAGGGATCACATCTTCGAGAGAATACCCCTTTACACAGACAAAAATAATGTCCGGCTGCTCCTCATAATGCTCCATATCCACAGCTTTGACAGGATGCACCGTATAATTACCCTTCTCCGCAGTCTCTATTTTAAGACCCCGCTTTTGTATGCTCCGCAGATGCTCTCCTCTTGCAATCAAGGTCACATCTTTGCCCGCTTCTGTCATATAAGCGCCGATACTTCCACCTGTACCGCCCGCGCCGATTATCAAATATTTCATTTTCAGATAACCATACCTTTCCCTTAATTCGCATAATCGCTTGTCATATTTCGTAAAATAACTTATAACTCTTGCTTATTATAAACGAAAAAATCAAAAAGGAACAGACCCCTTTGCCTGTTCCTCTTTACAATAAGCAGCAACGCATCTTTCTGCTTATCCTATTATGCAATACTATTAACCGCTCTGTGCAGCCTCTTACAAGCCTCTTCCAGCACCGCTCTCGGACAGGCAATATTGATACGCTCAAAACCCTCTCCGTCCTTACCGAAGATTGCCCCGCTATCTAACCACAGCTTCGCCTCATGGACAATCAAATGCTCCAGTTTCTCTTCCTGCAGTCCAAGTGCACGAAAATCCAACCAAATCAGGTAGGTTCCCTCCGGCTCGATCAGCTTAATCTGCGGAATATTCTTCTCCAGATAATCCCTTACAAAATCAAGATTGCCTTTCAGATATACCTTCAATTCCTCCAGCCATTCCCTGCCGGTCTGATATGCCGCTTTGCAGGCATGTAACCCGATCATATTGATCTGGCTGTAGCCCACCGCCGACATCTGCTTCCGAAATGCCTTCCTGATCTGCACATTCGGAATGAAAATATTGGATGCCTGCAGCCCTGCCAGATTAAAGGTTTTGCTGGGTGCCGTACATATAATGCTGAATTCTTCAAATCTCGGATCAACCGCAGCAAACACATAGTGCTTTCTGTCTCCGTAAACGAAATCACTATGGATTTCGTCGCTTACTACCTTCACATCATATTTCAGGCAAATCTCACCAATCCTTAACAATTCTTCTTTCGTCCAGACTCTGCCCACCGGATTGTGGGGACTGCAAAGCACGAAAAGTTTTACTTTTTCCTCTATAATTTTGTGCTCAAAATCCTCAAAATCAATCTCATAATGACCGTCTTTTAAGACAAGTGCATTGTTTACCAGCCTTCTGCCGCTATCCTTAACCACTTCACTGAACGGATAATAGACCGGCTGCTGGATCATCACGGCATCGCCTTCCTTTGTCAAGGCCTGAACCGCCACGCCGATAGCAAAAACGATGCCCGGCGTTTTCACCAGCCACTTCTTCTCCACATTCCAGCCGAAATAAGTCCGGTACCAGTTTGCCACCGCCTGAAAATAATCGTCTTTACTCTCTGTATATCCATAGATACCAAGGCTTGCATCCGCCAC
>CAZPSD010000132.1:0-1368 GCA_964589055.1 uncultured Bacteroides sp. | reverse complement strand
GCCAGCGCCTGCTCCAGATCTTTAATCAAATCGTTAACATTCTCAATTCCCACGGACATACGCAGGGTTGTCTCATCGATACCGTTCGCCCGCCTTTTCTCATCCGGCACATCGGCATGGGTCTGGGTAAAAGGATAGGTCATCAGGCTCTCCGTACCGCCCAAACTCTCCGCAAACTGGATCAGTTTAATTGACTCCAATATATGGTGCGCGGTCTCTTGGGAATCCACATGGAAAGTCAGCATACCGCCGTAGCCGCTGCACTGTTTTGCGGCAATCCCGTATCCCAAATGATCTTCTAATCCTGCATAATAGACATCCTTTACTTTGGGCTGCTCCTTAAGCCACCCGGCGATTGCCAGCGCATTTTCCTGGTGCTTCTCCATGCGGACGGATAAGGTCTTAATTCCGCGTAAAATAAGCCATGCATCAAAAGGCGCCAGCACCGCTCCCGTAGTTTTAACCATTTCACGAATCTTTTCCGCAATCTCTTCGCTCTTCGTCACAAGGAATCCGCCCAGCGTATCATTGTGCCCTTCCAGGTATTTGGTAGCGCTGTGAATGACCACATCTGCTCCCAAATCCAAAGGATTCTGGAAATAGGGTGTGAGAAAAGTATTATCTACGGCAAGCAGGCAATGGTGTTTCTTTGCAATCTCACTGACTGCACGAATATCCGTAATCTGCATCATGGGATTGGTAGGCGTCTCCACATAGATCAGTTTCGTGTTTTCCTGAATGGCTTCTTCCACCGCAGCCAAATCTGCCGTATTCACATAAGTAAACTCCATGCCGTTTTTTTCATTGACCAGACGAAACTGTCTGATCACACCGCCGTAAAGATCATCGGTCGCTACTACATGATCCCCCGGTTTGAAAAGTTCCATAAAAGTGCTGACCGCTGCCATTCCGCTGGCAAAAGCAATGGTATCCACTCCATGCTCCAGATCTGTCATAATGCGCTCCAGTTCTTTTCTTGTGGGATTCTGCACTCTGTTATAATCGTATCCGGTACTCTGACCAACGCCCGGATGCGCATATGCCGCCGTCTGATAAATCGGAAAACTGATTGCTCCCGTAGTCTCTATATTTTCCCGATGTCCCTGTCCATGAATACATACTGTGTCCAATTCGTAGCCCATTTCCATATCCTCCATACCTGCCTGATTATAAATATTATAACGCAAAATCCTTACTCTGTGGATTTTCTTTTCATACTGTATTGTTTATAATTCCTATAATATATATATAAAATATAATAGTCATTTTTTTAAGTTTGTCAATTATTTTCCCTATTACTCATGCTTTTCGGCAACAGTTCAGCCATGCAGAAATGATTGTGCAATATGACCATGGGAGCTTGCTCAC
>CAZPSD010000131.1:0-6191 GCA_964589055.1 uncultured Bacteroides sp. | reverse complement strand
GCACCGGAGGGAGTCTCGCAGGAGGAGATAGAGAAAGCGCTGGAAAGCGATACCTTCCTGTTTGTTCCGGACGGTACCGGTGAGGAAGAACGGCAAAAGTATACGATGCTGCAGGAACCGGAGATTAGATATGATATACAGTTTACTGATGAGGCGGGTAATATCTATCCAATTACGGAGGAAGAGATTGCATCGGTGTATGGATCATGCAGCCATACTTATGTATCGGGAACAGCAACCAAACATAATAAAAATGCTGATGGAAGTTGTGAACTGAAAATATATAGTGCACAGAAATGCAGTAAGTGCGGTAATGTAGTGTGGGGTGAACTAATCAATGTGCTTTCATATAAAGTATGCCCGCACTGATTCTGAATTGCCAAAATAACTATTTTTGAAAAATTGATAAAATCCGGCGAATTTCTTGTGAAGCATGATTTTGCAATACACGTGAGTTTGGATGGACTTCAAGAGGTGCATGACAGGCACAGGGTATTTGCGGGAACAACAATCGGTTCGTGGAAATTATATAGAAAGGTAAAATCAAATGAAAAACCATTTGAAACAAATGCTCCGTACCCCAGTTCAGTCTATGCTCATTATCATGCTTATTATGATTGTAACGATAATGTTAGTGACAGGAGGCAATCTCTGGGTTACCAGCAACAGACTTTCCAAAGCATATGAGGATGATTTTATCACCATTGGCACAGTTACCCAAAAGCCTGATACCGTAGTAGATAATGAAGTATGGGATGCGGAAAAAGGGAATTATCTGATTTATAAAATTCCCCGATATAATAGCTATACAACAGTAGAGGATCTCAATTTTCCGGAAGCAGCATATATTATAAAGCCGGAGAAAAGAGTATATTGGGGTTCTTATGTGGCGGAGTATGTACATATAGCAGAAACGTGGCCGGTTGGTTGGATTCTGGCAGTCGAATTTTCTCCCAAGGAGGATACGGTGCCGGATCATTCCGTGATGATTGAGATTAAGAAGGTTTTAGGGCAGAACAAGACCATGGAGGGCACTGTGGTGTGGTTTTGTGATCATATGAACAGATACCCCGAGGAATTGAAAGCAGATAAAACCTATGTAGCAGTGATTGCAGAACGAAATTATACCCATGGGCAAGAGTGGGAAGGAAGCGGAATTTCTGGTAACAGACTGGAATATTCGCCCCTTTTTATTGGAACAACATTATACACAGCAGATGGTAAAAGAATAGAAGATATCCTTGATGTGCAGGAAATTTATGAGTTAACGAAAGGGTTCTATGATACTCTGGAGGGACAGCGTTTTTTGGCAGCGGCGGATATGGAAACTGTTCATTGTGAGATGCAGCCCGTACTGGGAACAAACAGCACGGAGCTTTTATTACCCTTTTATGAAGGGAGTGCGTGGGTGTATGAAGGTCGTTATCTGACGGAAGAGGAATACGAACAGGGAAGTCTGGTATGCCTTGCTCCTCGAATTTTTGCAGAAAACAACGGCCTGTCTGTAGGGGATCAGGTCATTACCCGGTTATGTTATACGTGTGATGCAGATGATTTGGAGTATAATTTTGGCCTTCTCGGTGGGGGAATCCCTTTTACCCCTCTTGGATCAGACGGGAAGCAGTTAGAGCCTTTTGAGGAAAAAGAATACACCATAGTGGGGCTTTACGATTACACGCCTTCCGTAAGCGGAATTGCGAGAGATGAACTAATAGTTCCACTCAATTCTATTGAGCAAAGGTTTGAGAATCTTGTGTCTTTTGGAGCAATGTCGGACGATAATACTTCTTTTCAGATTGAGAACGGAACCATTGCGGATTATCTGGAAGCCAGTGCGAAGTACGACACGGACAATCTGATTTTTACTTTTTATGACAGAGGATATTCGGCGTTAATGGAAGGAATTCAGAATCTCAAAAATATGTCTGCAGCGATATTTATTATGGGACTGATCGCGGCAGTAATACTGACTCTGCAAATATCCCATATTTATATTACGAAACAGAAGAGGAGATTATCCATAGAGCGGCTGATGGGAATGACAGGAAAGCAATGCAGGAATATCACATTGGCGGGCATTCTGATTCTGCTGCTGATCGGAACGATTCCCGGTATAGCCGCTGGCGTGGCGGTTTCTAATCATGTGAATGTAGAAGATATGTGGCAGGAGGATTTCAGCAGGAAGTACAGCAATCTGGGGATGGCAGTGAAAACGGATATTGACTTATTTGGTCAGCAACAGAGCGATCTGACGATTTCCTGCGTGATGGGTGGTCTGGTAATTGTGCTTGGCATGGGGCTTTCCGGCGTAAAGATGCACGATATCCTAAAAGAAGAACCGTTATATCTGCTGGAGGGCAGCACGGAAGGCAAATAGAAGGAGGAGACACATTGTATTACTATATTTTCAAGAGTATCCGGCGTCAAAAAAGCAGGAGCATTCTTGTAGTTCTTGTAAACTTTGTATTGGTGGTGCTGCTGAATCTGTATTTCGGGTTGATCGGCAGTTATTGGACGCAGCTGAACGATCTTGCGGCAAATACACCCATTAAATGTACCGTCACCAATCCCGATGGAACGATAGATGTGGGAATCGTTGTGGAGAGCGATTGCCTGCGTGCGCTGCAGGCAGCGGAGCAGATTAAGGAGTTGGACTTTTCCACGCAGCTAAAGGCGGGTTTCGGTGAATTCAAGCCGGCGGATTGGGAGGAACATTTGAATCTGGACATGAGCGTGGTTAATAAAATTGACAGCACGGTTTTGCCCGATCATATCATGGTAAACTATCAGGAGGGATGGGATGAAACTCTCTTCGCTAGATCGGAAAAGGTGTGTATCTTAAGAAAGTCCGACATGGAAAAGAATGGCTATGCCTGCGGAGATGAGGTAACCTTTACGGTATATTACTATCTGCCTGACGATACGAAAGCGGATGTAGATATTTTTGAATTCGGTTGTGTGCAGCTGAAAGTGGTGGGCGAAATTGACGACTCGGATCCGACGGAAGCTTTGAATTATCCTGATGTGCTGGTGCCCTTCCGGACAGTATGGGAGGAGTTTGAGGAGAGAAATGTGGATTTTACGGCAGATGCGGTTTCCTTCTATGTCAGGAACCCTCTGGAGATCAATGCATTTAAGGCGGAGATGGAAGAGATCGGCTTTATGGAGATTTATAAAGGAGGCAGACTTTCTTATAAAGGCAGCGCCCTGTATGTGCTGGACGGTACCTTTATCACCATGGCGGGGCGGCTGAAAACGGCAATCCGTATTCTGACGGCATTTTTGGTTCCCATGGGAGTTTTGGTCTTTATCGTCGGCTATGTGATCAGTCATCTGCTGGTAAACGGCAGAGTCAGGGAATTTGCGCTGCTGCGGTCATTGGGGATAAAGCAGTCTGGCGCCGTGTGGGTATTCTGGGGTGAACAGCTTGTGCTGGTGTTTGCCGGAAACTTGCTTGGATGCTTGGCGGCACTGTTTATCGGGCAGCTTGGAATCCGGGAAATCATGACAGTATGCGGGGCGGCTTTCTGCGGTTACATGCTGGGGACGACGGTGGCATTACTGTTGTTAGCTAAGAATAAGCCGCTGCAGCTTCTGGCATCGGCATAAGAAAGGAACGGGTATGGAGAAAATCATTGAGGCAGTAAACGTGAGTTATATCTATCAGACGAAGTATCAGAAGACGAAGGCACTCTTTGAAGTGTGCTGTTCCTTTGAACGGGGAAAGGTGTATGCCATTACAGGCAAGTCCGGAAGCGGAAAGAGCACGTTGTTGTCTCTTCTTGCGGGACTGGATGTGCCTACGCAAGGGACACTGTATATAGACGGCGAGGATATGAGGAAGTTAGATCGGGATGCTTACCGGATGAAACGGGCGTCTGTCATCTATCAGGCTTTTCATCTGCTTCCGCTTCTGACCGTGAAGGAAAATGTGATGTTCCCCATGCAATTACAGCACATCGCTAAGAAGGAAGCAGAGGCAAAAGCAGAAGAATATTTGGCGAAAGTGGGGCTGCCAGACAGCCTTTATAGAAAGAGACCGAGTATGATAAGTGGCGGAGAACAGCAGAGGGTTGCCATCGCCAGAGCTATGGCATCCGGCGGGGAAATTCTTCTGGCGGATGAGCCTACGGGCAATTTGGACAATCAGAATGAAAAGGTGATCGTGGAACTGCTCTGTCAGATGGCGCATGAGGAGAAGTATGCGGTGATCATTGTCACGCACAATGAGGCGGTGGCGGCAGCGGCTGATGTGGTCTATGGTATGTCGGACGGGGTCTTACGGTGGTAAGGGACTGTCGGGAAATAGACAGTTCTAAATAGAGATGCAAGTAACTCGCACACTTGCATCCCTAAAATTTCGTTTTATGATTCGGAAAAGAATGCTGTCATAAACGCAACGGGTGAATTCCAGTAAATCGTAATTTCGTTCGTGGAATAGCTGTCCACATGATCGACATAACATTTCATAGGGGGCGTGCCCGCGGGAATCCGTTCTATGGCGGCTTCGTCGCAGGGTGTTTTGAAAGGACCGCCGCTCACCCAGCCGGGCATAGGAAGTTTGATACCGTCTGCATAGGTAGGTCTGTTGTGCGGGTTCCTGAAAGCATTTTCTCCAAAGCCGGTTACATAGCTGGTGTCCATAGCATTGCGTCCAAGCAGATAGTGAAGCTGATTGAGAGCAGCCTCCCGGTAAGCGGCAGCTTTCCCGCCGTCGGAAAGAAGGCTTGCCAGGATCAGAAGCATGGCGCGGTTGCAGACCACCATGTTGCTGCCCCAGACGAAGTCCTCCGGCTGCATGGCAAGCTGATAGCCGGAATCCGCCTGCAGCTTACAGAGTCTGTCAGCCTCGGCAAATAGAAGCTTTTTATAACTTATTTCAAAATCTTCGGCACTGTGGTCAGGGTCAAACAGAATGGTAAGGGTGGCAAAACCGGATACATCTGTCCAGCCGAAATCTGTTTTACTGATTGGGCAGTCAGTATATTTTCTCAGTTTTTCCATATAAACGGCGGCATGTTCTTTGTCCGTGCGAAGAAGCTCCGCACTTGCCCAGAGCCGTTCATCTAAATCACTCTCGTCGTCATATTCCCCGGTATTGCTTCCGGCGGGATTGCAAAAACCCACATAAGGATTAGAGTCAAGCCAGCCAAAAGCCCTTCTTGCGGCGGCGAGCATCTGCGTGGATAAGTCAGGGCGGAAGGGAGCATACACTCTGGAAGCCAGAGCCATCACGGCGGCAAAATCCGCGGTTGCCATGGAGGAAACCGGATAAATGAGGAATTGCGCGGAATCCTCATCGGGCATAATAAAACCGGCATGGGAAAAGGAAGTGAGCTTATGATAGACACCGCCGTCGGGAGCCTGCATTTTCATAAGCCAGGTAAGTTCATAGAGACATTCATTCAGAAGATCCGGCATATCATTACCGCTCTCGGGAATGTTTAGATTCATCTGAAGCTTTTCCGGAAAAAGTTCGTAGGCATACAAAAGATGCGCAAGGGCAACGGCAGCCGGTGAAGAATATCTTCCGAAATCACCGGCATCATGCCAGCCTCCGGTCATGTCGAACTGCTGCGGATCAGGCACTTTGTTGAGGTAGTCCTCCAAAAAAACAGAAGGAGCGGTGTGACAAGCCTTGTGTGTATATACACCGGCATGTTTTTCGGTTAATGCGCAGCCGCACCGTTGAAAATAGAGAGCTTTGATAACCGCGGTTTTTAACGTTTCATAAACATTTTCCCCGATTTGAAAGGTGGGGGACTCTGCACCGTTTTCCGCAAGGATATAGTAGGAGCCGGGTATAACAATGTCCGAAAAGTCAATTTGATAGACTTCTTCGCCGGAACAGGCATCAATGCCGATTGCATTGGCTGTTCCGTCTAATACACTGCGTTTCGTCTGAGCGTCGATCAGTCGGAAATGACAAGGAAAGTTCGCAACCGCAGTTTTTCCTGCATTTGGAAGATAACCAACTTGGTTTACATAAATTTTCATATAAGCCTCCGTACGATTTTTTCTTAACATAATTATCATACAATGGATAAAAGATATTGACAATCTTTTTAGAATACTTTCGCTTTCCGACAATCTATGATACTATAAATGCATGAACAAAATGATCTCAGTGAAAGACATTACAAGTGCATACGGCAGAAAGCCTATTTTGAAAGGCGCTTCTTTTACAGCAG
>CAZPSD010000130.1:4537-6337 GCA_964589055.1 uncultured Bacteroides sp. | reverse complement strand
GGCGGAATATACATTTTCACTCATCAATTTAAGTATAAGTCCGCCAGCTTATTTCCTTTTCACCGGAATCCAGATTGCGCTTTCATAGTTTAACGACTGCAGCGCACCCGGCAGCGGCCCCTTGCACATAAATTTCGCCCATTCTAACTCCGGAATCTCATAGAGCGACATCCCCGCCGGGATTTTTCCTTCCGTATAGGGTCCGGCAATCATATAGTGAAACCTTCCGTCCTTCCCTATATCATCAATACAGATACCATACATACCTACATGACAGTTGCAAATCGCTTCCTCGATTTCTCCCTCCGGTTGTCCTGCCCGCATAAGCTTCTCCATATACTTGGCGGAAAACTCATCCCAAAATTTCGGACCATCTCATTTCCTCCTTGTACCTCAATCTTGATTTTCAAAGGAAGGAAAACATGCAGCTTTGAAGTGTCCTTTCTCAACTGCATGGGCGAAACGCCGTGAAATCTGGAGAATGCCTTGGAAAAACCCTTCGGTGTATCATAACCATACCTGAGCGCGATATCAATTGCTCCAACAAAAAAACATGGCTTTTCGATTCGGTAAATCCATTCTTTTGGTAAAAATGATAAGCAGGCACATTGTGATCTGTCAGTAAGAACATATGATTGATGTCAGGCATGTGACATGACCGGAAAAAGAATTCTGCTTTGCATGATTTCCTCCAGTTCTTTTCCCATAATAAACATGGTGGTATCATTCTTTAAAATCAAAACCGAAGGTGGCTCTCGTCAGGTCATTGAAGCTTTCTCTTAGGAGATCGTTGTTTCCATTTTGATGACCTATCTGATCTCTGCAGGCGGCGCCAACACTCTTTTACCGTCAAGAACATCTGCCACTTGATTGAGCGTCAATGTATTCTGTTCGATTGCCAATGATGAATATATGGTTTTAATTCGATTCTCGCGCCGTAGCTTGGGGTTTGTCGACAAATTATCATGCGCAACAATCTGTCCGACTAACTCACCAATTTCAATTACTTTATTCACAATTTCTTCGGTCATTGTAAATGGAGGTATATACTTATCCGGCATACAGCACTTCCTTTCTAACCTTTTACGGCAATACAAGCTTTAGATTATACTTTCCACGGACGCACGCGTCCTGTCCAGCCCTTCTTGCGCCAATAAGCTGCGTCTGTTTCATTCCACCCCTTCTTCATCGCCAGCCGCATAATATGGAAAAAGGCTCTGGTTTTCACAGAAGGCTTTACTTTGCCTGCATTCTTCTGAATCCTACGCGCCAGTACCGTAGTTTTCTTCTCAATACGCGCCTTTTTCCCCGCACTGACTGCGTCCCATGTAATCGCCATCACAGCCGTACCATATCGGTAGATCTTTCCAATCCCCCAGAAAAACATACTGTCCGCCATATCCTTATTGGTACTCTTCATGCCCGCGCCTGCGGCAGTGGAAATACACACCGCCTGTTTATGAAACATCTTTTCTTCCGGGCGGTGCACCATCCACCGATACCCATAATGATCCAAAAATGCTTTCATCGCACCTGTGACATGATAGACGTAAACCGGGCTTGCCAGAATAATCACATCTGCCCGATCCAGCGCTTTTGTCAGCGGTTTCAGCTTTTCATAATGGGGGCACAAAGTCTCTGACTTGCCGAAACAAGAGGTACAGCCCACACAGAAAGAACCAAAATCTCTGGGCAGGAAAAATTCTGTAATATCACCTTGCAGCTTCTCTGCAAGCATTCTTGCTATATGATAGGTAGAACCTTTATGGCTTTGTCCGTGTATGATTGTTATGTGCATTT
>CAZPSD010000130.1:0-4437 GCA_964589055.1 uncultured Bacteroides sp. | reverse complement strand
CTTTTGGTATGTTATACTTTTTCATGTGATTGTACTTTAGAAAGAAGGAGAGAATCCTATGAACGAATACATTACATATCTGACAGAACTAATCCCCGAAAAGGACAGTTTAAAAATTGTAAAGACAGAGGCAAAGAAATATTACAAAGAACACTCGTCGGAAGATTGTTACCACATTTATCCCGTTTTATGGCAATCCGATAACTTTCAGATTCAGGAGATCGGAGTATTTCTAGCCGGATACATTGCAGACGTATATCCCGACTGCCTTACTTTTCTGCATGATGTGGTAAGCGGGCACGAAAGCTGGAAGGTGCAGGAGATTTTAGCAATGTCATTTGACAATTACTGTTCTAAAATCGGCTATGAAAATGCCCTTCCTATCATAAAAGCATGGTTCGACGATGATATCGCAAATATCCGCAGGGCTGCCTCCGAGGGCTTACGGGTTTGGACAAGCCGCCCCTATTTTAAGGAACATCCCCAAACTGCCATCGATTTACTGGCAAGTCATAAGGCAGATGAAAGCGAATATGTCAGAAAATCTGCCGGAAACTGTCTGCGTGATATCAGCAAGAAATTTCCCGAATTGGTTGCCGCGGAATTGAATGGCTGGGATTTATCCACAAAAGAGGTACGGCAGGTTTACAAACTGGCAGGAAAATTTGTATTTCCTCAAACATGAATTATAGTATATTTCCATTTCTAAGCAGCTATTTTCCGGTGTCTTTGTACAAAAAAATCTGTCAGGAACAATGTAATGATCGGTTGTTTACTATCCATTAACTGTTATCCTCATGTGCCGTGGCAAACACATGAAACCGTTTATCTTCTCCAATTGCAGTTTCGCTTCGGCTTGCGATATCCAGACACTATATAACAATTTACGTTTCCGCCCGCAATTTTCTGTCCATATACGCAATGCAAGCCACGATCAAATACCCTGCTGTCGCTATAAGAGAGGATTCAATTCCAAACTCTCCGCCGGTAACGGCAAATGAATCTGTGTGCAAAATATATGTGTAAACCGAATACTCGTCCAAACTTTTTCCGATAGAAAGAACGCCTCCCAAAATAATAATATTCCAAAATACATGGACAATGGCGCTATTCCAGACAGAGTGCCTCTCTAACGCTATCAAGGAAAACATAATCCCCACCAAAGTACCCGCTGCTAATACTTGCAGGGAACTTACTATACTAAAATCCATACCTATAATATGCACTAATCCAAAGAGCAGAGACGGGAGCACAATTGCCGCCTTTCTTCCGATCTTTTGATCAAACAGATTCATGATAAAGCCGCGAAAAACCATTTCTTCCACAGTTCCCGCCGCAAATCCAATGAAAAATATTCCTGCACAAACAGTTGATACAGCTTCTGCCAACTCCATATTTCCCTTCTGCAAATCCCCCGGGACAAGGAAGTAGACGCCCGTGACAAGCAACGGCAGAATCAATCCTATTACGATCCATTTAGCTTCTATCCTTATTCGCGGTATTCCCAAATCGGACAGCCGCAGTTTCAATATTTTCTCTGCACATATTTTTAATAAAAGATACGCGGACGCTGCATATACGATTCCTGCCACAATATTACATATAGCGGTCGGAATATGTATCACAGCAAGTAAGCTTGCCAATAATTGCGCTATAATTGAGGAAACAATCAGTATCAGTAACGCTCCTGCTATTCCTATAATCACCTTGCTTGTTTTAACTTCTTTCATGATTTCCTTCTTTCTATGAATATCATTTTCAAATATTCTTTATCTTTCCTATTATATATAAACGAAAGCAGGAACCGTTTTTCTTCAGCAATTATTTATAATTATCTTAATCCTATTCCTTTCAAAAAGTCAGATTCCCTCACATTTTTGTTTATAAATTTCTTTCAGATCATCAACAGCCATTTCAACAGCAAAGGTATGGAAGCCAAGCCAGCATTCACTCATTGTTTTAGCGTCGGCTATTTTATATATTTCATAACTATATTCGTCCGTATAGTAATGCCAATAGCGATAGGTATACCCTATCCAGTACATTACTTCCGAAGAATAGGTCGTACCGGCCTTTTTGAGCCCGTTAACTTCATCATTTAATTCTTCCAGAATATATTCCTCGCCCGCCCATTGCAATCGATCATAGACATCATCAAGGGCCGCAGCGGTTTTGCTATTCATAAAAGATTCTATAAAGGATGGGCAATCTAATCCGGTCGCCAGGGCAAGTTCAAATAACCGGCCCTGTATATCGCAGAGTTGACGCTTTTCAAGAGTAAGATTTTCCATTTTATTCACCTGCCTCTAATATTTCATCAAAAAAACGACCCTCACGACGATATTTCCGGCAAATTTCATCTGCCATTGCAATGCCTTTAGAACGATTGGCTTCACTTTCTCGTTTTAATTTATGACGATCATTCTCGGTAACTTTCTGTTCATCAAGGATTTTTATCTTTTCGCAAGCCTTTTCTGTTAAAGCTACATATTGCTTGCCAAGCTTCAATGCCGAAAGACTGTTAATAAGCGCCATGTCAGTAATTTCTCCGTTAAAAAAGCGATCCAGAACGACGAACATTCTATCATTGGCAATATAGCCAATAATCATGTCACAGTCTTTACTCAAATTTGCAAAACGATTATAGATAGTTGAATGTTTGACGGATTCCATTTTGCCACGATTATATGCGACTAATAATGCCCAGTCTAATCCTACTTCTACATCAAGAATTTTGAGATCTGTCAGATTCACACTTAATGTATATAGTCTGGCATCAGGATAATTGCAAATTAAAGTAAGCGGCTGTGTTCGCTCGGTTCCCATGTAGAATCCTTTTCCGAAATCGCAGTGCTTCCGGCTTATCGGGGCAATGGCACCATGAAGTCCTGATTTCGAACCATGATAAAGAGTTACGATTTCATCCGTTCTAATAATATGATTTCCCTCAAATTCACTTTGGCTTAAATTTAAACAGGAACGAATTTCCTTTATAATTTCCGAACTTTTCATAGTGCCCCCTTTGGATTGTAATATAGCATTTGAGCAATTTGATTATAACAGACTTGCCATCAAATAGCCATTTTAATGTCTGTTCCAACAGAACTGCTTTCTGATTGTTCGTGCAACGTCAACAGCCGCACTTTTGAGTTATTTATGTACTTAACATAGTCACCAATGAAGCGTATCGTTCTGACTTGTCACGTACATCTTCTTCCGTAACCCCATAGTAAAGATAAATGTCTTTCTCGATTTTCCGAATCTGTTTCATAGTCTTTTTGCTTCCGCTGTAGGAACCTCCCAGCATTCCCCATATAGAATCCATTGCAATTTCCATATACCCTTGTCCTTCATTTCTATAAATTTCATAAATATGCAAATCCATAGGAACCACATCATCCGGCATAGCGGCAATCATGTCACTGCGAAGCTGAATCTGCCGCTGCATTTCTTTTATTGTGCTTTCATTATACTCTTCGGGAACAGAAATCTCCTTCATATCGCCTAACAATTCCGGCTTGTTTTTTATAATTAAATTTTCTTTCAGACATTTTCTCTGTTCTATATAACTCATCCGCTGCTTGTCCATTTCCACAGCATGATATTTCTCAACTATGTATGTAATTGTCTCTTGTACCGTATGTGCACCCGGTTTGATTTTTCTTTCCACTTTTTTTCGTCTGCACCCGTAAAAATATCTTCTGACTCGTTCCTTTAGTGATTTCCTTCCGGTTTTACCCGCAATAAAAATACTTGTCGGGCCATCGGCACCGCCAATGATAGAAACCTCCTTTTCTTTTCCCATATCATTCTCCCATTCACGTTCTATTCTTCCTATATACATCGGTCTTTCATCATTTATTTTGTATCCGTCCCATGCTCTTTATTATTTAACGCCGAAACACTAATACCAACCAGACCTACTCCAAGCATAACTATTCCATCTTCTACAGTCAACTCGTTTAGGACAGAAAGTGTTATTACGGCAATTCCCATTGCCAGAGCAATCGCCTTACAAGCTATATCTATAATTGCCCTTGGATCTTTTTTAGGTGCAGATGTTTCTTTCTTCGTTTGCATAAGCTCATCCACTGAGACATCAAGCACTGCTGCCAGATTGGGTAACGAGTTGATGTCGGGACATGACAAATCCCTTTCCCATTTAGATACTGCTTTATCCGTTACTCCCATTTTTTCAGCCAATTCCAGTTGCGTCATCCCTTGTTCTTTTCTCAATTCTGCAATCATCATGCCAAGTGTTCTTTTCATCATAGCCTCCATTATAACTCCTTCATTTATCAAATCATTTAGGTATTTGCGAAACTCTACACATCCTTTCGCTAATTGCATCATAGCATTTCACCCTATACAAACTCAACCGACCGGAAGTTTAGTCAGGTCTACCGTTATTTTAGAGAGTAAAAAACCCCTATAAGC
>CAZPSD010000129.1:0-6363 GCA_964589055.1 uncultured Bacteroides sp. | reverse complement strand
ATCAACACCGCGGGGAAATCATATCTTAACTTCTGTTCGTTATTTCTGCACTTATAATTCTCTACCAGAATTTCTATCCCTAATAAAATAAAGCAAATGGGCCAGCAGCGGAATATAATATGATAGGGAAGTTTCGGGACAAAAATATGTACCAGAAACAGAATCCCATAACAGATCAAGGCAATTCCAAAGGTTACAGAACCTACCCTTCTCGTTCGGATTGTATTCCCGGCATTGCGATTTTCGTATGCTGTTTTCTCTTGCTCATTTATTTCTAATTGTTGCTCCATACTCTCTCCTTTCCCGGATAATTTCTTTTTTGCCTGCATAAGATTTCAAATTATTCTGCATTGTCGTTCTTAGTAATGTTATCGTTACTGTTATCATCTCTCATTTCGATATATTTATCTGCCGGATCATCGATTTTCTTACCGCGCAGCATCGCAACACCGCCCCAGATAATCGCAATGCCAATCAGCAATCTCGGCACCTCGTCTTTTACAAAGTAGTAAACGGTACTGAGATATTCATTATGCCATCCAAAGACATCAAACAACAGGTTAAATCCTACATTAACCATCATGATAATGCCGATGATGATCAGCACAGCCGCTGTAATCACTCTTCCTTTGCCGCCCAGTCTGACTCTGACAGATTCCAGATTATCAAACCCGAACAGATAGGTATCCTCCAGCTCTTGAAATGTCTCATCATCCATACCGTTAATGTTATGAGCATGGAAGAAACAATATATGTATATGGCAATGGCAATTACGGATAAAACATCAATATTCGTAATTGCTATCACAGCAATACTGATCATAAAGCCCATCATCAGACTCAGTCCCATCTTCATAAACCCCATATACATCTCACCCGCGCCCGGTATGAAAGAAAATATAAACAGCCAAAATTTACTCTTCTTTTTCTTCATGATTTTATCCTCCATTTTCTACTTTACTTTATATGCATTATCTCTCTAAATACGCCTCAACCGTTTCCAATTTATCATTGATGCTCTCTAACAGACTTCTTTTGGCATAGTTTTTTTCCTGCTGCGCCTGATATTTAGTCCATTCGGCATCGATCTCCTGCTGCCTTTTCTGCCCTTTTTCCTCCAGAGATTTCTGCTGCAATTCTGCATCCTCCCGATTGATCTGCCAGCTTTGGGAAATCTTTTCTATATGGGAACCACCTGCCGGCATTAAAATCAGCACGGTAAGAGCCGCCGCCATTGCGATCAATACTTGCGCACGATAGGTAAAAACTTGTCTTTTCTTTGCCGCCCGTCTCTGCATACGAATCTGCATCATCACATTTCCTTTTAAATGGATCGGCGCGCAAATCATTTCTTCTGTCTCTACCTGCTTTATCAAAGTCAATAACGCCTCATCGCTTAGTCCCTGAGAGAGCGCGTCCTGCTTTCTATGTAATTTATCTTTTTCTTCCCGCAAATTATGTATCATGCGCCCTTCTCCTTTCCATACAGTTTACGCAGCATCGATCTCGCGCGGTATATCTGTGTCTGTACCGTTTTCAGTTTCATGCCTCTTTGAAGTGCGATCTCACCGGCATCCATCTCATCATAATAATACGCTTCCGCAATTTCATCATAAGGCGGCTTTAATGACCGGCATCTTGTAAGCAGTGTTTCCCTGACTTCCTCTTCCAGACATATGTTTTCCGGTGTCCCGCGCTCGTCCGGCGCCCGACTGTTCTCCATCCCGACATCCTCCGTCGGCACTATCCGTCTGCCCGCACTTTGCAGATAATCGAGACATTTATTCGTCGCGATTCTGCATATCCAGGCTTTTTCATATTGCCCGTCAAACTCAGGCAAGTGCTTATATGCCGACAAAAATGTCTCCTGCGACAGATCCTCGGAGGCAAAATAGTCCGATGTCATTTTATAGCATATGGAAAAAACAAGATGTCCATAAGAATCAATCAGCACTGATAATTGTTCTTCCCGGGATTGATTCCATTCCATACTGATCTATCTGCCCCCTTTCCTATCGTTCTATACATTATAACGAAACTGATTTTTGTTTGTCTTCACAATTTCCTTATTTTTTCTAATTTATATAGGAAATTTTATTATTTCTTAGGCTTGGGCTTAAACACCAGGCTTGCCAGATACCCGAACACCAGCGCCGCACAGCATCCCACGGCTCCTGTCTTAAATCCACCCTGGAACAATCCGATAAACCCGTTCTGCGATACGGCTTCCTTAACGCCTTTCATCAGGATATTGCCATATCCCAGAAGCGGTACGCTTGCACCGGCTCCCGCGAACTCTGCAAACGGCTCATACCAGCCAAAGAAACTGATGACCGCACCTGTACATACTAAAAGGACCATGATCCGTCCCGGCAGCAGCTTGGTTTTTTCCATCAGAATCTGTACAAGGGCGCAGATTACTCCGCCAACCCAGAAAGCATTGAAATAATCCATATTTACCTCCATTTCAAAGCGTTCCTGTTGCATATCTTCCACCTGTCTAAGTCCTTACACAAAAACAGGAAGAAGCATTTGAACGATAAATGTTTCTCCCTGTTATTCTTTGTGATTTTGCCAATATTATTCAAATTTTTAACTTTAACCATCCGCCGGGCTTACAATCAGCTCCGCGACCGCCGCGACGATCTCCCGAATCTCTGTATGCTCGCAGTCCAACGTGATATCGGCATACTGCTCATACATGGGGATCCGCTCTTCGTACAGCGCCGCAAGATCCTGTCCTTCTCTAAGCGTCACACCACGCCTGCTCAAATCTCCCAGTCTTTCGGCAATCGCCTCTAAAGAAAGCTTCAGATATACGACAGTGCCAATCTGCTTTAAGTGCTCCATCGCACGTTCACCATATATAACGCTGCCGCCGGTGGCAATGACAGTGTGATCTGCTTCAATAGAAGCATTTGCCGCATCTTCTATCTGCCAGAAGCCTTCCACTCCTTTGTCAGTGATGATCTCGTGCAGCAGTCTGCCTTCCTTGCTCTGGATCATAAGATCGGAATCCAGAAATGCATAGCCAAGCCGCTTGGCAAGTACCACGCCAACCGTACTTTTACCGGCGCCGGGCATACCGATCAGTATCACATTATGGCGTGCCTTTCCATCTTTGTCATGCATTTTGAAATAACCAGCCTTTCCCTAAACCTGCAAGCCCATATCCGTAACGGCTATTTCAGATATGCTGTCACTTCCACTTCGCACAGTACATTTTTAGGAAGCTGCTTCACAGCCACACAGCTTCTGGCAGGCTTCTCCGTAAAATACTTTTCATAAACCGCATTAAAAGCCGCAAAATCCGCCATCTCAGCCAAAAAGCAGGTAGTCTTAACAACCTTCGTATAGTCTGTTCCTGCCTCTGCAAGAATTGCTCCCACATTTTTCATGACCTGCTCTGCCTGCTCCGTAATATTGCTTCCCTTGATATCGCCTGTTGCCGGATCAATAGGAATCTGTCCTGACGCAAACAGAAAATCTCCTGCGATAATCCCTTGGGAATAGGGTCCGATTGCTGCCGGTGCTTTGTCTGTAGCCACTTTGGTTAACATAATATTCCTCCTCTTTTTTACATGATCTGATATCTGTCAGTGACAGGCTTATCTGTTACTCTCCAAACCTCGCCTTCACATAATATCCTCTGGCATTTTCAATAATTTCTGTCACGACTCCCTCTCTCTCCAGCATTCTTTCCCGAAAAGGAAAATTGCCGGACATTGCAAGAGCCGGATCAATCGTATAATAATAGTTACTCGGAAGAATGCCTTCCGTTACCGTGATTTTATCTCCTTCTTTTAATAATCCGGGACGTTCCATCTTAAATTCCATTTCCCGCATCCTGCTACCCTCTTTCTACGCATCCTGGTCATGGATTAAGTCCTGCGGAAGATACTTACGTATCATTTCCGTATACTTGATCACATCAATGGGCTTCGACAAATAATCGTTAAATCCCGCTGCCATATACATTTCCCTGGAACCCGAAATAGCATTGGCTGTCAAGGCAATGATCGCAGCATCTTTGCTCATATTCTCTTCCTGTGCACGCATTCGCTTGATGGTTTCCAAACCGTTCATCTCCGGCATCATGTGATCCAGTAATATAATGTGATAATGATTGGTCCTGATCTTCTCCAATGCCTCAACACCGCTCTCTGCCGTATCCATCCGAATCATCGTTTTCTTAATCAGTCCCTTCGCCACAACAAGATTGACTTTGTTGTCATCCACGATCAGCATCCTGGCTTCCGGCGCCGTAAAGTGTTCCGACTCCTCATCCCTGTTCTTGTGCATTTTCTGGTAGGCGCTTGAAAAATCTCCCATCGGCGTATCGCTCATAACGACCTGCGGAAGTGCCACCGTAAAGGTAGAACCCTGATCATATACGCTCTCTACGGTAATCTTACCATCCATCTGTTCCACCAGACGTTTAGTAATGGCAAGTCCCAGTCCGGTTCCTTCAATATTGCGGTTCGTGGCAAGATCTACACGCTGGAAGCCTTTGAACAATTTCTTCAGATCGTCCTCCTTGATGCCGATTCCGGTATCCGTCACGGTAAGCTTTAAAAGCAGCTTCACTTCATCGATCCACTCCCAGTCAACAGTCAGTGTTACACTGCCCTCCTGCGTATATTTGACGGCATTATTGACGATATTAAGTACAATCTGTCTGATCCTCACTTCATCGCCGAATAGCTGATACGGAATGTTTTTCGCCACATTGGTAACAAACTTTAACCCTTTATCATTTACCTTCTTAGTCACCATATTGATCACATCATTCAGAACGGAACTGAGTTCATATGTAACCGGTACGATCTCCATCTTACCGGATTCTATCTTGGAAAAATCCAAAATATCATTGATGATCGCAAGCAGTGTCTGTCCGGCGTTATAAATATCTTGGGAATATTTCTGCGCCTGAGGGGAGATTTCTTCCCGCATGACCATCTCATTCATACCGATGATGGCATTAAGCGGTGTTCTGATCTCATGGCTCATATTAGCAAGGAATTCACTTTTGGCTTCATTGGCACGTACTGCCGCCATCCGGTTTTCCTCGGCAAGAAGCGACTGTTCTTCGGCAAGGGCAGTCTGTTCCTCCGCAAGCGCAGTCTGCTCATTGGCAAATTCGGTCTGCCGCTCCAGGTTTTTCAGGAGTTCCTCCGTCTCTGTGACATCATTGATAATGTTAATAACGCTTCTGGTCTCGCCAAACCGGTCATACAAGATGGTAAACTTGATATCCAATGCCTTTGTCCCGTCTAATGTTTTCGCCTTAAAAGAGCCTTGGGTAATGTTATTTGCTTTGACATATTCGACTGCGTCTTCAAACGAATGATCTGTAATCAGATTGGGGTAAAAATTTTTAGTGCCCCTGAGTTCTCCGGTCAGTCCGAAGAACTCTTTATAACACTCGTTATAATAAGTAATCACGCCCTCATGATCTACAAATACAACCGGCGTTGTCAGATAAGAAGTAATATACTGGCGGATCTTCTGGCTGGAGATATTCAGCATATCCACATAATCCGCAATAAAATAGATGCTCATCGTCATGAAACACGCGACAATTCCTTCTATCGGAGATGTCACAATACCGCGCTTCATCCAATAAATTTCTATAGCAATCATTCCTATTCCCAGGAAAAAAATCAGTGTCAGCCAAATATTCAGACACACTTTCTGACAGCACATTGTCGCCTGTGTTTTATACAGGAGCAAAATAGAAACGGCAGCCAGAACCATCAGACTTAAAAAGCCATAATAAAAATAATTGGCAGCACAATCTCTTCCACGGTAGAACACTCCCCATGACGTCTGTGTTAAGACAGCTCCCTCTCCTATTTCACGGATTGCCCAGGAAACAATACCAAGCACAGGAACAGCAACACATGCCACGCGATAAAACAGGGTTTTCCCGCTAAAGCCTAATATAAACAGAAAAATAAACACCCCAAAAAAAGTGGCGCCAAGTGCACTGCCCGACATAAATATACGCCTGTGTTCCTTAGGACATACCATGAGAACAGCCTGCGAGCCTGCCCAGACAAAAGTTGCCACAGATATACAGAAAAATGGGAAGTTTTGTACACTTCCGTATTCTTTCCACCATGCTCTAAACCCCAGCCAAAATACAAAAGCCGCTAAACTAAACAAGATTAAAGATAAATATATATTCATAGCTGCCCCCACATCTTCCGTATCTTTGCAACGAAATGCAAAAACTATTGCCTATTCTGTTCAGTATACCATATAATTGTCACTCATTTCAACTGATACGCGGGCAACGCAGCTATTCATTTCTGCCGGAATGAAAGCACCAACTAATGACCACATGAGAGAGTGGCATTA
>CAZPSD010000128.1:0-6390 GCA_964589055.1 uncultured Bacteroides sp. | reverse complement strand
CATCCGGTAATAGGCATAATTTGCCCTATCTGATGTCCTGTGCCTTACGGATTACAGTTGCCGCAAGGATCATCATAGCCTGCGGCTATCGCTTCTTCTCTGGTACTAAAAATAACCTGATTTTCTGCCTTCGGCAAGGTATGGCAGGTGGCTCTGTGCAGCTTGCCGTTTCTCTTATTGCCGATATAATTGGCTCCGGCGGGCGCTTCTCCTGTTTCAAAGTTATCCCCGTTTCCTGTTCCTGCCGCGGTAATCTGTTCTTTCTGATCCTCATTCTGCACGGCAGCCGATCCGCTGTTGGGCTTTACCGCCGCCTGTGTACCGGTATTCTCAGGCATAACAGCATTGTCCTCTACAGAACTGTTCGTTACTTCCTTTTTATTTTCCGCTTTCTGCTGCTTCATATCCACGCTGTCGCTTTCGGCGCTCTGGGTACTCTCTCCCGCTTTCCAGGTCTCCGACGGCGCACAGTTCCATTCCAGTTCCTTCCCATCAGAAGTCACCACAATGGTTCCCTGTTCATCAGTACGGAACACCTGCACTCCCAACGCCCTCAGATTATTCAGGGTCTCAGCGTGAGGATGGCCATAGCTGTTATCCTCCGCACAGCTAATCACCGCATACGCCGGAGAAACCGCCTGCAAGAATACTTTAGATGAGGCTGTACGGCTTCCGTGATGTCCCACCTTTATAACATCAGCATCCACCGGAATATCGCCGTTTAAAATATCTGTCTCCGCTTCCTCCTTGGCATCTCCCATAAACAGAAAGCTATTGTTGCCATGAGTCAGGCGCAATACAATAGAGCAGTTATTTGTATCACTGTATATTTTTCTTGGTCCGAGAACCGTAAATTCCGCACTGCCGAGGGTATAACTGTCTCCCGCCTGAGGCAGCGTATTCCGATACCCTTTGGTGTCCATCGTATCGATAACATCCCGATAGGTTGCCGTATCATTTGCAATATCCGGCATCATAACCGTTTCACATTCGAATTTGTATAAAATAACATCCAAACCGCCGATATGGTCCGCATCCGGGTGCGTACCGATTACATATTTCAATTTTGTAACACCCTGTTTCGTCAGATAATTCTGCACCGCAGTACCTTTATCGTTATCCCCTGCATCAATCAGCATATACTCGCCGTCACACGCAATCAATGCAGCATCTCCCTGTCCGATATCCAGAAAATGCACTGTCAGTTCAGATCCATCAGGCTTGTCAGCTTCCGGGTCATCCAATGTATTTATTTCTCCGGCAGCCCCGCCAGCCGCCGCCAGTGTCTGTTCTGTGATTTCTTCTTCCTCTGCTGCTTCTGTTTCTGGCAGCTCCACTTCAGTTTCCACCGGATTATCCTCGGTTTTTACTCCATTTGAAGCCGGCATTGTCGCTATCGCTGCCAGAAATAATATAATAACAGTCGGTATTGATACTCGTTTTTTAAGTCTTTTTCCACTCTTTGCAATCAGGCCTAATACAAACGGATTACAAAAAAGCCCTGCCAGCAGCATGAAAAAGCCGCTTAACAAGCGTTCGGTAAAAAGTCCAATCGCCATAAGCAGCAGAAAAACAGACAATACCCATAAAATGATATTTTTAACTTTTTTCATCCGTATATTCTCCATAGCAGAACCGTTTATGCAATGAAAAACTTTGCACGGGTCTTTTCCCTCTGCTCTTTCGTATTTCATATTTTGTTTCGATTATTTAGGATGAGTCTATTATATCATTTTTTCATTTGCAGGCAATACTACGTCCCGCCGCTATCAACACATTACCGAGCAAAAATACCACCAAGAGCCAGACAACGCATGCCGGCCCTGCACTGATACATGGCACCAAAAAGTGCTATGATACGGCAAACTTCAAGATATATAATTTTTTCTTTATTTTGATTTATCTTATGTTCATGCATGTTCTTCTCTCTTCTTATTTTCCTTGATGTTTCCCACTCCAAGCAAAATCATAAAGCTGCAAGGGAATCATCCGCTATCACTCCTGCAAGCAACGGATATATTGCAAAAATCGGGAAAATATATCTAAAGTTACTGACTGGTCCCGCCATGTAAGTAATCCACAGGCAAATGGAAGGCAACAAAACCAATATTTTCTCTCTTTCCCTTTTCAAAAGCAAAACAGTTAATGCCAAAAATAAAACCCAAATCGGAGTTGACAATAAGTATAATCTGGAAATAATCGGAACATTTCTAAATGCCTCAAAGTTTGCAAATTTTAAATAAAAAGAATATACTTCCGGTAATTTACTGTCGGTTTCAATACTATAATAGGAACCGCTGTCCATTCCAACTTCAACAAATTGTCTGTCTGAATAGTAATCAATGGAACAGGCATCCGGATACCAATACGGCAAATTCAGGGTTAAAAATGCATTGATATATTCCTTGGGATATTTCCGTAATAGTTCAAACCACAATTTCCAAAAGCCAGCTTTATCTTTCTCATAGTTGTCTGTTATAAAAGAAAATTTTACAGGATCTGAAAATCTTGGGTTATATAATGTCAAAATCTCATCATACGGCATATATTTATTAATTATTTTTTGTTCCTCTATGGATATGTTTTCTTCATTTGTTTTGACCGTATATGCAATTTGCTGAATTGGTACGCTTAACCCTTCCCTTGCATTCCCGCCGGCAATTCCCATTTGTGCATAAACAAAATCATTTATTAAAAAGCAACAAAGAAGCGGCGCCATAAACAGGGTGACAATCTGCTTCCAATACTTTTTCATAAGTATCGCAGCAATGGGCATACACAAAATACAGGAATACACCATGTTATTTCTTAAAAGGCACAGGATGAGTAATGTCATAATAGTCTTCACCCAATTCCATCTCCTGCTCAAAAATCCGGGTGCATCTTCCGCCAGTTCCAATAAATAGAGGGAAATTAGTACAAAGAAAATCGCCAGGAAAGCATCTTTTGTCATTTCCAATGAAAAAATGGCCATAATAGGATTTACTGACACCCAAAAAATTCCAAAAAAAATCCACAGATTATTCAGCCCGTGCTGCATCAGGATAGCGATCATTTTACTCAATACAAAAGCCAGTAAAAACATTTGAAGCAAAGAGTAAACACATAGAGGGTGCAAATGCAAAAAATTCCCTATTTTAAAACATCCCGCCCAGATCAACGTATGAAGAGGCGGATGATATTTAGTATAATGCGCAATTCCCTGCATAACCTGTGTTGTCTGACTATTAGAATCGTAGGAACAGATTCCCGGATAAAAAGCCAAAAAAACCGGTATCCAACAGACAATAATAAAGCCCCATACCCACATCTGCGGCACTTGTACTGTTTTCCATACCCGGCTGTTTCTATTGCTCTGCCTGCCTCCTGCAAAAAACCGGTCAAATACAATCGCACCGGCTGCCCGGAAAACTACTGTGAATCCAAGAAAGCTTATGGCAAATGCAATCATGCCTTTCATAGAACCGACAATTATATTTAAATTATTTGTATAATACAGAAATCTTCCCAATACCAATGCAAAAGAAAAGGGAGCAGAAAAAAATAATGCGTAATGTCTCGTTCTCTTATCAATTTTTTCTTCCTTTTGCTGTAAGAGATATGCCATGGCAAACAGCATAACATTAAAAATGCTTTCATATCCCAAAGCATTTTCTGTTTCAAAAAAATATATGTCATAACCTGCCACAAATAAAGCAGATACTATAACATACCTGAGAACTTTCATTGCTTCTCCATTAGTTTCCTTACGTTTATCCTCATGTTTCATATTAGACTCTAACCTGTTTCAGGTTAAAAGTCAATACTCTGAAACAGGTTGGCTATACTCATTTTGAGGTGATAACGTGTATCAAAGAATACGGGATTTACGGGAAGATAAAGATTTGTCACAAACCAGGCTGGCTAAGATTCTTGGTATGTCTCAGACGGGCTATTCCAAATACGAAACCGGAGAGAATGATATTCCTACTGCCATACTGATCAAACTTGCCCTGTTTCATGACACCAGCATCGATTACATATTGGGGCTGACAGACCAAAAACTTCCTTATCCCAGATAAAGAAGCATATTGCAGAATTTGGGACAACAACATTTCTTCTCCCAAAGACAAAGGCACTCAATTATACAAACAATAATTGAGTGCCTTTATCATATCGCTTTTATCTCTTTCCATTTACCAGAATTTTCTTTATCCTCTTATTAGTTAGCGATCGCATTGCCGGTATATAATTGATAATATCTTCCTTTCTCTTCCAAGAGCTGCTCATGAGTACCCCGCTCTATGATGCGTCCCTGCTCCAAAACCATAATACAATCGGAATTCTTAACAGTAGAAAGCCTGTGGGCAATCACAAAAGTAGTCCTTCCTTTCATCAGTTTATCCATGCCATCCTGCACAATACGCTCCGTACGGGTATCAATCGAACTCGTTGCCTCATCCAGAATCAGCACCGGCGGATCCGCAATCGCCGCACGGGCAATAGCAAGCAGCTGCCGCTGTCCCTGGCTTAAATTGGCGCCGTCGCCTGTCAACATCGTTTGATACCCGTCTGACAGATGTCTGATAAATACATCTGCATTGGCAAGTTTTGCTGCAGCAATGACTTCCTCATCGGTAGCATCCAGTTTACCGTATCTGATGTTCTCCATGACCGTTCCGGTAAAAAGGTGGGTATCCTGCAATACGATACCTAAAGATCTTCTCAGATCAGCTTTCCTGATTTTATTGATGTTAATGCCGTCATAGCGGATCTTACCGTCCTGAATGTCATAAAAGCGGTTAATCAGATTGGTGATCGTGGTCTTACCGGCTCCGGTAGAACCCACGAACGCGATCTTCTGCCCCGGCTCTGCATACAGCTTCACGTCATGCAGTACGATCTTATCATCATTATAGCCGAAATCCACGCCATCGAACACCACGTCGCCTTTCAGTTCCACATAGTCCACGGAATGATCTGCCTGATGCTCATGTCTCCATGCCCAACGTCCGGTACGCTCCGGGGTTTCTATGAACCTGCCGTTTTCCTCTTTTACGTTCACTAATCTGACATAACCGTCATCTGTCTCCGGCTGTTCATCCATCATCCTAAAAATACGTTCCGCACCCGCCAAAGCCATCACAATCGAATTAAATTGTTGACTCACTTGGTTAATTGGCATATTAAAACTCTTGTTGAATGTTAAAAAGCTGGCAAGAGATCCCAGCGTCAGCCCGGAGATACCGGACAACGCCATCACGCCTCCGGCAATGGCGCATATCACGTAGCTTACATTACCGATCTGTGCATTTACCGGACCTACAATATTAACCAGATAATTAGCACGGTCAGCGCTCTGATACAACGTTTCATTCAATTCCGTAAACTGTTCAATACTCTTCTCTTCATGACAGAATACCTTAACTACCTTCTGACCATCCATCATCTCTTCAATATAACCGTTTACTTTACCTAAATTCTGCTGCTGCTGCAGGAAATACCGTCCGCTCAATCCTGCTACTTTTCTCGTAATTACCAACATTACGACAACCATAATAAGCGTTAACACCGTTAACGGTACGCTTAAAATGATCATACTGATCAATACACTGACAATGGTAATCACACTGTTGAATACCTGCGGCATACTCTGGCTGATCATCTGTCTGAGTGTGTCCGTATCGTTAGTATAGGTAGACATGATATCGCCGTGTGCATGGGTATCAAAGTATTTAATCGGCAATGTCTCCATGTGGGAAAACAGATCGTTACGCACATTCTGTAATGTTCCCTGCGTTACATTAACCATAATCCTGTTCCACGCAAAAGAAGACACCACGCCGATCCCATAAAAAACCGCTACCTTTGCGATTGCCATAGCAAGCGGATGAAAATCCGGCACATCCTGCGTCAGCATCGGTGTAATGTAATCATCGATCAGCTTCTGAATAAACATGGTTCCCTGCACATTGGCAAGCACGCTGATAAAGATCAATACACCCACTAAAATCAGATGAGGCGCATACCCTTTTGCAATATATGCCATCAGCCTCTTAAAAATCTTACCAGAATGATTTGCTTTCTTTCCCTGTACGGAAACACTATATTTCTTTCTGAATTCCGGCATTATTCTTCACCTGCCTTTTCATCGAAATCTCCGCTGCCGCCGGTCTGCGACTCAAATACTTCTCTGTATATTTCATTGCTCTCAAGCAATTCCTCATGCGTACCGAAACCATCGATCTGTCCGTTTTCCAGTACAATGATATGATCTGCATGCTGTACACTGGATACACGCTGGGCAATAATCAGTTTGGTAGTTTCGGGAATTTCCTCTGCAAAAGCCTTGCGGATCTTCGCATCGGTGGCAGTATCCACAGCGCTGGTGCTGTCATCCAAAATCAGAAC
>CAZPSD010000127.1:0-6419 GCA_964589055.1 uncultured Bacteroides sp. | reverse complement strand
GTTCCAGCCTCTGCCACTTGGGTATGAAAATCTGTTCCCGACTGTCAAACTCTTTGCCCTTATCCGTTTTGAATTTCTCCGACTGCGCAAATGTGGTTATGCTGTTACGCTCCATAAAATTTTTAGCGTTCTCAATGTTCTGCACCTTATCCCTGTTGGGGATTTTCGCAAGATTTGTCAACACTAAAAACAGCAAGCAATGACAAATGTACTGTTACCTTGCCTCTCTGCCTTTACTGTAAACCCGTCTGTCTCGTTTTTGCTCGTCTGCCTTTTGCTGGTATTCCTGAATACGTTCATGAAGTGATTTCTGCTTTGGGCTTGGCGTTTTCTCCATAACGGCTTTCCCATTCCTTGCCCTGTCCTGATAGTCCAGATATGCTCTTCCTGCTGCGTTATACGCCCCATAGAAGTGCTGCACATTCTCATAACCATATCGCCTTGCTATGCCAGACAGTCCTATTTTCAGAATGTCTATCTGCTCATTCTTGCTGTCAATCTGTTTCTGCAAAGCAGCTTTCTTTGTGAGTTTCTGTAATCCTCTCAGATCGTCCCTCTCAATTTCAAGGGTATTTCGCTCTTTTTCTGCCTGAAAGATAACGGCATTCTGTTTGTCCAGTTCCTGCTCATGAATCCAAAAAAATACGACAGGGTTATCTGCGCAGGTTCAGCCGCTTATGCGCTTAACATTGCATTTGATAAATCTACCGGAGAAATCGTAGATGGAAAAACTCTGGAACTGAACCTTGCCAAGATCGAAGAAGAAGCCAAATATGACGGTTATTATTCCATTGTAACCAGCGAATTAAATATGCCTGACATGGAGATGAGGAATGTATACCGCGGTCTGTCACGGATAGAAGAAACCTTTAAAATATCAAAATTTGAATTCAGTTCAAGACCCGTTTATGTACGTACAAACGACCATATAAATGCTCACTTTACCACCTGCTTTACTTCACTCATACTGATACGTTTATTACAGGCAAGGCTGGAAAACAAATATCCTGTCGGAAGAATCATAGAGTCATTAAAAAAATACAGCTGTATACCACTCGATGCGAACACCTATAAATTTATTTACTTTGATGATATATTGAATTCGTGTAAAAAGGCATTCGATATTGAACTAAGCAACAGGTATAGAACAAGGCAGCAAATACAACGTTTTTTGAAATATTAAAATTTAATCATTATGTAATAAAAAAAGCTGTTACGCTATATATAAGAATCGGCGTAGTTCAGTATTTTCAAGGGATACGCTATTTTTGATTCCAAACTTGAGATATCACAGAATACTTTTCTTTTCAATCAGAACACATATTTTCTCATAAAACATAAAATATCTTATAACCATAAGGAGTTGTTATTCTATGCATCCATTATTATCTCTTCAGGATATCTCCTATGCATACCACAATTTAAAAGGAGAGACACCTGCACTTACCCACATTTCTCTGCAAGTGTCCGAAGGAGAATTTCTGGCGATCGTCGGTCCAAGCGGCTGCGGTAAATCAACTCTTCTGTCTATTATTGCCGGGCTGCTTCCTCCCGAAGCGGGGACAATATACTACAGAGGACTTGCTTCTACCGATTATCGTCAGGATTCGGTTCTTAAAATTGGATATATGCTGCAGCACGATCACTTATTCGAATGGCGCACGATCTATCAGAATGTGATTCTCGGATTGGAATTAAACCATACTTTGACAGCGGATAACATTGCTTATGTAGAAACTTTGTTAAAGGATTATGAACTGTATGCCTTCAAGGATAAAAAGCCTTCGGAATTATCCGGCGGAATGCGCCAGCGTGCCGCCCTGATCCGTACCATGGCGATCCATCCGGAGCTGCTGCTCTTAGATGAGCCTTTTAGCGCTTTGGATTTCCAAACAAGGCTGAGTGTGTCGGCAGACATTGCTCAGATCATCCGCAAAACGGGTAAGACTGTCCTGCTGATTACCCATGATCTATCCGAGGCAATTACCCTTGCCGACCGTGTGATTGTACTTTCCAAACGGCCTGCAAGCATCAAATGTGAAATGCCGATCACTTATCCGATCGACCGCAGCGATTCCCTCGCCGTCAGATGCACGAAAGAGTATCAGGATTACTTTAATCATTTATGGGAGGTGTTGACAGATGGACAGTCCATTTGCTAAAACAGCCGCACAAATTTCCCCGCAGCAAAAACAGTTTCTTCTTGCCCACCGCAAGCATCATCATTTTATCAGTTTGACGAGACTGCTTTTGCTTATCTTTTTTCTGGGGCTATGGGAAATATCCGCCAGAACGGGTTGGATAGACACTTTTTTCTTCAGCAGTCCTTCCGGTATCGTACAATATCTGTATAAAATGTTTGCAGACCATTCCATTTTCCAGCATATCGGGATCACATTATTCGAGACCATTTTAAGCTTTCTTCTGGTCACCGTCTTTAGTCTCGTTCTTGCCACACTGCTTTGGTATAAAAGCAGCCTGTCTGAGATTCTGGAACCCTATCTGGTAATTCTTAACGCGCTTCCGAAATCCGCACTGGCTCCGCTTTTGATCGTATGGCTTGGCACCGGAACCAACACCATTATCGCAGCCGGTATCTCCGTCGCCGTATTCGGCTCTATCATCAGCCTGTATACCGGATTCTGTCAGGCAGACCCTGAGACGTTAAAACTGATCTATACCTTGGGCGGCAGCCGCAAAGATGCGCTATGTAAAGTCATTCTCCCAAGCTCCATTCCTCTGATCTTAAGCAACATGAAAGTCAATATCGGGCTGTCGCTGGTCGGCGTTATCATCGGTGAATTCCTGGCTGCCAAACGTGGTCTCGGATACCTGATCATTTACGGTTCCCAAGTATTTCAGTTAAATATGGTTATCACATCCATTCTCATTCTGTGTGCTATCGCTATGGTTTTCTATAAACTGATTCAAAGCGCAGAACATTATTATCGTAAAAAATATTAAGGAGCAGGCCATATAAGGCTTGCTCCCGTCCAATGTTCTATCCGTTTATTTGTATGATACAATATCGTCTCCCGCATGAAAAAGCTGCTCTCGTTTCTCCTCTGTTTTATAATATCCGATTTTAATTTGCGGATTACGGCAGTGCAGCTTCTCCAGTATTGCTTTCACAATTTCTTTAGACTCTAATTCAATCTTAATCAATCCGGACTCTGTTTTCAGCATAAGAAAATGCATATCAAAGTCAGCGACACCACAACACAGCCTTCCCTTCACTTCCTCGATCCGCATGTAGGCATTTGTGATACTGTTGTAGGGAACTGCATACCATTTAAACCCTTTCTTATATGATAACTGCGTTTCCTCCAATTTAATCTTTTTTGTCTCTATCGCTGCCTCCATCGTACTTTCCCTAACCTTCACCAAATTCTTATCTTCTTCCTCGAAGCCGATGCAATTTTACATTCTAAAATCCATCACTCTTACAGAATTGTCTCGTCCCACAGAACGATCTGTTCCGTTCGCAGGGATTCCTGTACCAAAATGATACGCTGGTTCTTAGACCCTCGAAACCGCAAACTGATATCCTTCTGCTCCAAAATAAATTCACCGTCAACGATCACATCCAGATAGGATAAAAACTCTTGCATTTCCTCCCATCTGCCGCAAAAATCTTCCAAAATATCTTCATCAAACAGATATCCCGTGTAACACCAGATATCTTTCCTCGGATACTTCTTCTTCACCGCCCTAAGAAGAGGCAGAAGTCCCTGCCAGTTCACATACTCAAGGGGTTCTCCTCCAAGCAGGGTCAGCCCTGTGATGTAATCCGGTGCAAGATCCTGCAATATCTCCGACACCGTCTCCTCCGTAAAGAGTTTTCCAAACTGAAAATCCCATGTCATTTCATTAAAACAGCCCTTACAATGATGAGTACAGCCGCTGACAAAGATTGTTACTCTGACACCGGGACCGTTGGCAATATCACAATTCTTGATTTCCGAATACTTCATGAGATCATTTCCCTTTTTCGTTTCCATGTCTAAACACTCATAAATGCAATACCCGTTCCTTGATTTCCTGCGTGCGTCCCTGATTCCAGAACTGGGTCCCGATATAGCCGCAGGTACGTCTTGCCACGTTCATCTTATCCTGATCCGTATTGCCACAGTTGGGGCATCTCCATACAAGCTTGCCGTGTTGATCCTCTACGATCTCAATCTCTCCATGATAATCACATACCTGACAATAATCACTCTTTGTATTCAGCTCCGCATACATGATGTTGTCATAAATATACTGCATCACAGACAATACGGCATCCAGATTGTTCTCCATATTGGGTACTTCCACATAACTAATGGCACCGCCCGGTGACAATTCCTGAAACTGGGATTCAAATTTCAATTTTTCAAAAGCGTTAATATCCTCTGTCACATGAACATGATAGCTGTTGGTAATATAGTTTTTATCCGTTACACCCTCAATGATGCCAAACCGTTTCTGAAGGCACTTCGCAAATTTGTAAGTAGTAGATTCCAACGGCGTTCCATACAGGCTGAAATCAATGTTCGTCTCTTCTCTCCACTCCTGACATGCATGATTAAGATACTGCATAACTTTCAGGGCAAAAGGCGTTGCTTCCGGGTCTGTATGGCTCTTGCCTGTCATATATCTGGTACATTCACATAAACCGGCATATCCAAGAGATATGGTAGAATATCCGCCGTACAAAAGTTTATCAATCTTCTCTCCCTTCTTTAATCTTGCAAGGGCTCCGTTCTGCCACAAAATCGGCGCCACATCAGAAGGCGTTCCTTTCAGTCTGTTATGGCGGCACATCAGTGCACGTCTGCACAGTTCTAACCGCTCATCCATGATTTTCCAGAATTTATCCATATTTCTGCCGGAAGAACATGCCACGTCCACCAGATTTAAGGTAACAACGCCCTGATTAAATCTGCCATAGAATTTCGGTTTGTCCTCTTCATCATGATATACGGTTAAGAAAGAACGACACCCCATGCAGGTATAACAATTTCCATCCTTGAGCTTTTTCATGATTTTCTCGGAAATATAATCCGGTACCATTCTCTTGGCGGTACATTTCGCCGCCAACTTCGTAAGATACCAGTATTTACTGTCCTCATGAATATTATCTTCTTCCAACACATAAATCAGCTTCGGGAACGCCGGAGTAATATATACGCCTTTTTCATTCTTGACGCCAAGGATACGCTGATTGAGCATCTCTTCAATGATCATGGCAAGATCATCTCTAAGCTGCCCTTCCGGCACCTCATCAATATACATAAATACCGTAATAAACGGTGCCTGTCCGTTCGTTGTCATCAGCGTGATAACCTGATACTGAATGATCTGAACACCGCGTTTAATCTCGTCCTTAACCCGCTTCTCGGCGATCTGATTAACCTGTTCATCAGATGCATGCAGTCCTGCCTCTTCCATTTCCAGCCTGATCTCCCGTCTGAACTTTTCGCGGCTGACATGCACAAAAGGCGCCAGATGAGACAGCGAAATGCTCTGTCCCCCATACTGGCAGCTGGCAATTTGTGCAATACTCTGCGTCGCAATATTACATGCCGTTGAAAAGCTTTTCGGCGTATCAATCATTGTTTCGCTGACCACCGTTCCGTTTTGCAGCATATCCTCTAAGTTAACCAGACAGCAGTTATGCATATGCTGGGCAAAATAATCGGCGTCATGAAAATGAATAATTCCTTTTTCATGTGCTTCCACAATATCCGGCGGCAGCAGAAATCTCTTGGTAATATCTTTACTGACCTCTCCTGCCATATAATCCCTCTGCACGCTGTTTACAGTAGGATTTTTGTTCGAATTCTCCTGTTTGACTTCCTCATTGTTACACTCTAACAAACTTAAAATCTGTTCATCTGTAGAATTGGACTTCCTGACCAGCGCTCTCTTATACCGATATGTGATATAATTTCTGGATATATTATAAGCACGATACTTCATCAGTTGATTTTCAACCATATCCTGAATTTCTTCCACACTTGGTGATCTTCTCATCTGCGCACAATGATCCGCCACAACCTTAGCGATCTCTGTGATCTCTTCCTCTGTTAACTTTTCCTCTTCCTTTACACTGTTATTAGCCTTACTAATCGCTGCAATAATCTTTTTCAAATCAAATGTTACTTCTGCACCGCTTCTTTTAATAATCTTCATCTTATAACCCCGCCAGTATATTTTTGATAACACTACATCATGTATGATTTTTCTTTTCGTACATACTATATATTGTATCACTGATTATTTTACTGTCAAGGTATTGCACTTACTATTTTAAAAAAATACTTTTGTTTTTTTAGCTTGCATTAACCCCTCCTGAGTTTGACACTTTAATATTCAATATATAACCGCCTGTCTATCTTCATGCTCGGATTTTTGTCCTTATGGAATGGGCAGACCGC
>CAZPSD010000126.1:0-6472 GCA_964589055.1 uncultured Bacteroides sp. | reverse complement strand
GGATGGTATGCAGATGAGGAATGTCAGAAAGAACAGATATCTGTTATTAAACAGGGAAGTCATGAGGAAATCGTATTATATGCCAAATGGAAAGATGAGAGAGGGCTGTGGCTGAAAGCGGAGGGATCGGCGGCGGATAATGAGATTCCGGCGCAGACCTATACCGGCAGTGCGTTAAAGCCTGTTATAGAAGTATATTACGGTGATCAGCCATTAAGCGCCGGAAAAGATTATACCGTCAGCTACAAGAATAATAAAGCCGCTAACCGGCTTCAAACAGACAATGAAAAAAAGAAAGCGCCCACTGTTGTAATTAAGGGAAAAGGCAATTATGCAGGAACGCTTACAAAAACCTTTAGCATAGAACCTCGCAGTATCGAAGGGGAAGATGTTCAGATTGATGCCTTGTCAGCCGCTTATAATAAGGGAAAGAGCATAAAGCCTGTTCCGGTTGTAAAATGGAATGGCAAGAAGCTGGCAAACAAGAAGGATTTTACGGTAGAATATCCGGATGAAACCGATCCTGACGCTTACAAGGAACCGGGAGAATATCTAATTCTTGTAAAAGGCTGCGGAAATTATACGGGAACACGGGAAGTGAAGTTTATTATTACAGATCCTGACAAGGAAGTGCTGTTAAGTAAAGTCAAAATTTCTAAAATTCCGGATCAGAAATATACAGGTCAGCCGGTGGCGCTGTCGCAAGATATGCCGAAGCTGACATTGGGAACAGATATTCTGGAACTGGGCACAGATTATATATTGGAGTATGGCGAATGTGCCGATATAGGGACATACGATGTAATCATCACCGGCCAAGGCAGGTATAAAGGGGTACGCAGAGTCAGTTTCAAGATTGTTGGCGAGTCTGTTAAAAATATACAGATACCAAAACTTCCGGATCTCGTCTACACAGGCGAGGAGGTGGAGCAGGCTGTCGGCGGGGAGAAGAACGGCTTAATGATTACGGATAAATCCGGCAATGAATTGAAACAGGATACAGACTATACTTTGGCTTATAGCAATAACCGGAATGTTGGTACCGCTAAGATGATCATAACAGGCGAGGGCAGATATGCGGGAACTGTAACAAAGACTTTTAAAATTATACCATGTTCTTTGGAGGACAATAATGCAGAAGTACAGATGGAATTTGCAAATAAAAGCACGAGCCAGGTGTATCAAATGGGCGGTTCTCAGCCTGAAGTAACAGTGGCTTTTAAGGGTGAAGTCCTTACGGAAGGCGTTGATTATACTTTGAAATATAAAAATAATACCTCATTGGCTCCGAAAAAGGGAACCCCCACTGTTACAGTGACAGGTAAAAAGAACTTTAAGGGCAGCAGAAGCATGACGTTTGACATTCAGGCAAAAGATATTTCTGATGTTGCCATTACGGTGGCAGATCTGGAGGAAAATACCAAAGCAGGAAAATATATGGGTACGCCGGTTCTTACAGATGTGAACGGCAAAAAACTGCGGGCAGGAACCGATTATGAAAAGCAGTATGTTTACAAGGATGAGAATGGAAATATACTTGATAAAACTGACAGGCCTGAGGCCGGTTCCCTGCTGACTGTTACTGTAAAAGGAAAGGGGAATTACACGGGCGAGGCAACGGCATCTTTCCGCATTATTGGAAAAGGTATGAACATAGCCAAGGCAAAAGTTAAGATAAATGGAAATTATTACTATACCGGAGATAATATTATGTTATCTAAGAGTAATATTGTCGTAACGATGGGAAAGGCAACATTACAGGACGGCGATTTTGAGATTATTGGATACAGCAATAATGTAAAAAAGGGAACTGCAAAAGTAACAATCAGAGGAATAGGAGAATATGGCGGGACAAAGCAAGCCGCTTTCCGGATTCGCTCCCAAGATATGAAGTGGTGGGAAAAACTGCTTCAGGATTAAACAAACTGGTATTGCCAAAAAACTCAAAACTGGATATTTTCACAATGCCATAATGCATATATAATCCCTGTAAATTACATACCATGCCGATAGGAATAGTGTTTTATATGCTTCCGCCATAAAAGCAGCATGTGTAGAACGATAATTGACAGGGGCATAAGCCTCGGAACGGAGGAAAATATGAGTGAAGAAAGATATGCATTAAATAAGCAGCTGGCGCAGATGTTAAAGGGCGGCGTTATCATGGACGTTACCACACCGGAGCAGGCAAGAATCGCTGAGGAGGCAGGTGCATGTGCGGTTATGGCATTGGAGAGGATTCCTGCGGATATCCGTGCGGCAGGCGGTGTGTCCAGAATGAGCGACCCGAAGATGATCAAGGGCATTCAGGAAGCAGTTTCCATTCCGGTTATGGCAAAGTGCCGTATCGGTCATTTCGTGGAAGCACAGATCTTAGAGGCAATCGAGATCGATTATATCGATGAGAGTGAAGTATTGTCTCCCGCAGATGATGTATACCATATCAATAAAAGAGATTTTAAAGTTCCTTTTGTATGCGGCGCAAAGGATTTGGGAGAGGCGCTTCGCCGTATCAACGAAGGCGCGTCCATGATCCGTACCAAGGGCGAGCCGGGTACCGGAGACGTAATACAGGCAGTACGCCATATGCGCAAAATGAACAGCGGGATCGCCAAGATTACTTCCATGAGAAAAGATGAATTGTTCGAGGAAGCAAAACAGCTTGCAGTGCCCTATGAATTAGTGGAATATGTACATGATAACGGCAGGCTTCCGGTAGTCAACTTTGCGGCAGGCGGTGTGGCAACTCCCGCAGACGCGGCGTTGATGATGCAGTTAGGAGCGGAAGGTGTATTTGTAGGCTCCGGTATCTTTAAGTCCGGAGATCCTAAGAAGCGCGCCGCAGCCATTGTCAAGGCGGTAACCAATTATCAGGACAGCAAATTGATCGCAGAGCTTTCCGAGGATCTCGGCGAGGCTATGGTCGGCATCAATGAGCAGGAAATTGAACTTCTGATGGCAGAGCGCGGCAAATAAGCGGCAAATGAAACACTGTGGCGATATCTGTCATGAAATGGAAAGGCATAGGAGATACCGGACAGGATAAAAAGGTGAGAATACTATGCATAGTGGAGATTGGTTATGAGTAAGACAAAAATTGCAGTGCTTGCCGTACAGGGGGCTTTCGCGGAACATATTGACAGAATGAAAGCGCTGGGGGCAGAGTGTATTGAGCTGCGCCGGAAGGCGGATCTTGATCAGGAGTTTGACGGACTGATCCTGCCGGGCGGCGAAAGTACCGTGCAGGGAAAGCTGCTGCGGGAACTGGATATGTTTGTTCCTTTGCAGGAAAAGATTCAGAACGGACTTCCGGTGTTCGGAACCTGTGCGGGGCTTATCCTGCTGGCGCAGGAGCTGAGTAACGATGAGCATGTTTACTTCGGCACCTTGCCTGTTCGGGTACAGCGCAATGCTTACGGCAGGCAGCTTGGAAGCTTTCATGCCGAACAGGAAATGAAAGGGATCGGCATCGTGCCGATGACCTTCATCCGGGCGCCGTACA
Source organism: uncultured Bacteroides sp. (assembly GCA_964589055.1). Classification (GTDB taxonomy): domain Bacteria; phylum Bacillota; class Clostridia; order Lachnospirales; family Lachnospiraceae; genus UBA3282. Next base: position 2,970 of record CAZPSD010000126.1, on the reverse strand, counting down.
TTGAATCGATAGAGGAAGCCGGAGAGAAAGAGGTAGAAATACTGGCTGTGGTGGATGACCGTATCGCGGCGGTGCGTTATCAGAATCAGCTGGGTGTCGCTTTTCATCCGGAGCTGGATGCCGATAACCGGATTCATGAGATGTTCCTTAAGATGTGCAATAAGTGATACTTAACCAGCCGTTCCCCGGCAGAATATTGTTACAGTCAGGAAAATTTTACTAACGCTGCTGCGCAGCATTGTCTTTTTCCGACGGGGAAACATCGGCAGATATTTTCTTATGCCCGCTGTTAATTCCGGTATTTTCATCGCTGTGCATCATATCCAGAGAAGCCATGGTATGCTTTTCTGTGTACATGCCATAGAGCCAGATATAGATCCATAACAGAATCGGCAGAGCAATGGTCATAAGCAGGCATCCTGCGAACAGCTTATTCCAGCCGGGAAAATCCAGACAGGCTACGATGAAAGTAAACAGGTACATTGCAACCAGTAACAGGATGCAAATTATCGCAGCAATTTGTTTCGGCGTTTTTTTCTCTTTTTTGCTATTTTTTTCTGTAGGATTGGTTGATGTATGCTTCATATCTGACCTCGCTTGTTCTAAATATGGTTTACATAATATGGAATGACAATTCTTTTCCGTACTGACATTAAACTAACCATACCATATTTTCCATAGAAAAGAAATATTTTTCAGCGAATCCTATCCTTTCCCTGCTTTTTTCGACAAATCAAGTATCAATTTGCCCATAAGGTTTTATATTTTTGATGAAAAATCCCAAAAGGGCTGTGATATCAAATACACGTATTACTATACAAATAAATTGGAAAAGGTTGTCAAAATGTATGGATTTACCTTTAATACGGTATACAGACAGAAATGGGAAGAACCGGAGCTGTTCTCCATTACTTCATTAGATGGGAAAAATGGTGCGGATGAGGTAGAGAACTATGAAGATTCAGTTTGTTTATCGGGAGGACGGAAGTTTATATTATAAGGACTATTCCCATGATGTTAACGTAACAGTTGAATAAAAAAGTGAATGTTTAGTTTTTAATACGTTTTATGGTATACTGATAAAATAGAAGTTGTATTCAAAATTTCAAGATGAAATGAAGGCGGTATTTTGGAAGAAATGCATAGTGAAAGCCCCCGACACTACGCCTTTGCAGCTTCGGGGGCTTCCTTAGGGGAGGATAAGTATTAATTTCTCTTTGGTAATCATCAAAGGAGGGGGTCCATTGACTATTAGTAGTATGACCATCTTTTGAGAAGATATACATTTTCATTAAACTTTTTAAAATACAATCAGAGAAAGGATGTTTGACTATGGAAACAACGCAATATCTTCCCCAAATGTACGCTACCTTCTGGGCGCTGATTCCGCCTGTGGTGGCCATCGTGCTGGCGCTTATTACGAAAGAGGTATACAGTTCCCTATTTATAGGAATTGTGATCGGCGGTCTGTTCTATTCCGATTTTAATTTTGAAATGACTATGAATCATGTCTTTCAAGACGGTCTTGTGGGCGTTTTGACAGATTCCTATAATATGGGTATTCTGGTGTTTTTGGTGGTGTTAGGCATTTTGGTTTGTATGATGAATAAGGCAGGAGGCTCTGCCGCATTCGGGCGATGGGCGACTACCTATATTAAGTCCAAAGTGGGAGCGCAGCTTGCGACGATTCTGTTGGGTATTCTGATTTTTATTGATGACTATTTTAATTGTCTGACTGTGGGAAGCGTTATGCGTCCCGTAACGGACAAGCATAAGGTTTCCCGCGCGAAGCTGGCATATCTGATCGACGCTACGGCAGCTCCTGTCTGTATTATTGCACCCATTTCCTCCTGGGCGGCGGCAGTTACCGGATTTGTGGAGGGAGAGGATGGCTTCAGTGTGTTTATTCGTGCCATTCCTTACAATTATTATGCATTGCTTACCATTGTAGCGATGATTACTATTGTTTTGTTAAAATGTGATTTTGGTCCTATGAAGCTGCATGAGGAAAATGCGTTAAAGGGCGATCTGTTCACCACGCCGGACCGGCCTTATGGCGATGGAGGACAGGAACCGAAAGAAGAAAAGGGCAAGGTAATGTTCTTGATTTTGCCGATTGTGGCGCTGATTGCCAGTTGTGTTGTGGGAATGATTTATACCGGCGGTTTCTTTGAAGGTACCGGGTTTGTGGCAGCTTTTTCAGGCTGTGACGCTTCGGTGGGACTGATGCTGGGAAGTTTCTGTGCGCTGGTTATCATCATTGTGTATTATATGGCAAGCGGCGCTCTGAAATTCAAGGAATCCATGGAATGTGTACCGGAAGGCTTTAAGGCAATGGTTCCGGCGATTATGATTCTGACCTTTGCATGGACGTTAAAAGCCATGACGGACAGTCTTGGCGCCAAGGAATATGTGGCTGTTCTGATCGGCGGAGCCTCGGACAATCTCCTTAGTATTTTGCCTGCAATTATTTTTCTTGTGGCATGTTTCCTTGCCTTTGCGACAGGAACATCATGGGGAACCTTTGGTATCCTGATTCCGATAGTTGTACATACTTTTTCAGGTATAAATCATACTATGATGATTATTTCGATTTCCGCTTGTATGGCAGGGGCTGTCTGCGGTGATCATTGTTCTCCTATTTCGGATACTACGATCATGGCATCAGCGGGAGCGCAGTGCAACCATTTAAATCATGTGTCTACGCAGCTTCCTTATGCGATTGTGGTGGCGGCGGTTTCTTTCGTAACTTATATTATTGCCGGATTTGCACAAAATGCAATTGTTCCGCTGATTATCGGTACCGTGCTGATGGTGGGCGTGCTTGTAGGAATCCGGAAGTTATTTGTAAGATGATGACAGTTCAGCCATGCAGAAATGATTGTGCAATATGACCATGGGAGTTTGCCCACTAAGGACATATATACCTCATTTCTACTGCGGATAAGAGGCATATAGAATAATACAACC
>CAZPSD010000125.1:0-6535 GCA_964589055.1 uncultured Bacteroides sp. | reverse complement strand
CGTACAAAAAGAAAAAGTTGCGTAAAAAGACCAGTTGTGCTATGATAGGCAGACGTAGTGTGAAGATATTTGAGGAGCTTGTCTGGCAGACGGTGTTTTATGAGTACAGCGGTCCGCCGGAAGAAAGGCATGGTTCATAATGATGAAAAAAGGCATGATTCAGATCTATAGCGGAGAAGGTCATGGAAAGTCGCCGGCGGCACTGGGAAGAGCTGTGCAGACAGCGTGTAACGGAGAAAATGTTGTGATCATCCAGTTCTTAAAGGGACGTGGATTGACGGACTCTGAGTTTGTGAAAAGATTAGAGCCGGAGATCAAAATTTTTCGTTTTGAGAAATCTGATGAGAATTTCACCAATCTTCCGGATGAGCGCAAGGAGGAGGAAATCCGCAACATCAGGAATGGTCTTAATTTTGCCAAAAAGGTGTTGAACACCGGGGAATGTTCTCTTTTGATTCTGGATGAAGTGCTGGGCTTGATTGACAATGAAATCATTACGGTGGAGGAACTTAAGACTTTGCTTGCTGCAAAACCGGAAGAGATGGATATCATTATGACGGGTATTGCCTTAAATGACGATGTATGCGTTTGGGCGGATGAAGTGACCAGGATAGAGACCGTGCGTTTCAAAGTCTGGCAGTAACATGGAATCTGAACTGTTACTTAAATGTCAGGATTTGCACAACATTTCGCATCTTTTACATTGACAGACAGGAGTCGGGATGCTATGATAAATTTAATAAATAAATAGAAATTGATAGAGGTTGCGTTTTTCATTAGTAGAGATTTGGATGTGGCAGGCACAGAAGAAGAATTTTGAAAGGGGAAAATGCCGAAAGGGAAAGCTGCCTGTTTGCTTTTGCCTTGGGCATACAGTTAAGAACTGTATGACTGTCATCGGATCGATGGGGCGCTATCAGATAGAGAGTAATCGAAGCTGGTCCTGTGTGGTCAGCTTTCTTTTGTCTATCCGGTATAATCAAATTCTATATGTTTATTATATCTATTGATACAGGAGGACAAAGTTATGGCAATTTTTAGAGGAGCAGGTGTAGCAATCGTCACACCGTTTCACGAGGACGGAAGCATAAACTATGAGGTTTTTGCACAGTTAGTGGAAGAACAGATCGCAGGCGGTACGGATGCGGTCATCGTATGCGGCACGACAGGCGAAGCGTCTACCTTGACGCATGAGGAACATTTGGATCTGATTAAATTCTGTGTGGAGACGGTGGGCGGCAGAGTACCGGTCATTGCCGGAACAGGTTCTAATTGTACGGATACGGCAGTTTACCTTTCTACCGAGGCGGAGAAATACGGCGCGGATGCACTGCTTTTGGTAACTCCGTACTATAACAAGGCAACCCAGAAAGGATTGTACCGGCATTTTAAAACCGTGGCGGACGCTGTAAAACTGCCGATTATTCTCTATAATGTACCGGGCAGAACAGGCTGTAACATCCAGCCCCAGACTGCTGTGAAGCTGTGTAAGGAAGTAAGCAATATCGTAGCGATCAAGGAAGCAAGCGGCAATATTTCCCAGGTGGCGAAACTGATGTCTTTGGCGAACGGTAAGATTGATTTATATTCGGGCAATGATGATCAGATCGTACCGCTCTTGTCCTTAGGCGGCAAAGGTGTTATCTCTGTTTTGTCCAATGTGGCACCGCGCCAGACACATGATATCTGCCAGAAGTTCTTTGACGGAGACGTGGAGGGCAGTATGAAAGAACAGCTTCGCGCTATCGATTTATGTGATGCGCTGTTTTGTGAAGTAAACCCGATTCCGGTTAAGACGGCCTTAAATCTGATGGGCAAAAACGTCGGGCCGCTTCATATGCCGTTATGCGAGATGGAGCCGCAGAATGTGGAGAAGCTTCGAAATGCTATGCAGGAGTACGGAATTCTTTGATGCCATGGAAGCGGCATGGCTGAATAACGTTTCGGAACGGAGGAAAATATGGTTAGAGTGATTATGCATGGCTGTAACGGTCAGATGGGACAGACCATTGTCAGATTGATTGCGGCGGACGAGGAAATAGAACTGGCAGCAGGTGTGGATGCTTTTGATGCGGGCAGAAATGAATTTCCTGTATTTAAGAATATTGCAGAGTGTACGGTGGAGGCGGATGCCGTGATCGATTTCTCGGCGGCGGCGGCAGTGGACGGACTTTTAGATTATTGTGTGGCTAAGAATCTGCCCTGTGTTTTGTGTACAACGGGGCTGTCTGAACAGCAGCTTGCCAAAGTTCAGGAGGCATCCGGTAAGGTAGCTGTCTTAAAGTCGGCAAACATGTCTCTTGGTATTAACATGCTGCTCAAATTATTAAAACAGGCAGCGGGTATTTTGGCACCGGCGGGTTTTGATATTGAGATTGTGGAGAAGCATCATAACCAAAAAGTGGATGCGCCCAGCGGCACGGCACTGGCACTGGCAGACGCTGTCAATGAGGAACTTAACAATTCTTATCAGTATGTGTATGACAGAAGTCAGGTCAGAGAGAAGAGGACGCAGAAGGAAATCGGTATCAGTGCAGTCAGAGGCGGCACGATCGTGGGAGATCATGATGTGATCTTTGCAGGTGCGGACGAAGTGATCACCTTTTCACACAGGGCTTATTCCAAAGCGGTATTCGGCAAAGGCGCTATTCAGGCGGCTAAATTCCTGGCAGGCAAACCGGCGGGATTATACGATATGAGTGATGTGATTGGATAAACTATGACATAATGGAAGAGTTTTGAGCGTGGGGTGAAGCATGGGGATAGGTCTAAGTTAACCCTGCAAAAGCGGTTTTGTAATAGAAGGCAGCCTGCGCAGACAGAATGAGGCGGAAAGACATAGAGGAACACATGGACGAATTAGAATTAAAATACTTAAAAAGTTTATCGAAACAGTATCCGACGATTGCGGCGGCATCCACGGAGATCATCAACCTGCAGGCAATCCTGAATCTGCCTAAAGGAACAGAACATTTTATGACGGATATCCATGGGGAATATGAGCAGTTTAACCATGTTCTTAAGAACGGCTCCGGTTCCGTGCGGCGTAAGATCGATGAGGAATTCGGCAATACCTTAAGCATTAAGGATAAGAAAAGCCTTGCCACGCTCATTTATTATCCGAAGGAGAAGCTGGATATTGTACTGCGGGAAGAAGACGAACAGTCTATTGAGGACTGGTATAAGATTACGCTTCACCGGCTGGTACAGATTACGAAAAGAGTCTCATCCAAGTATACCAGATCCAAGGTGCGTAAGGCGCTGCCTAAAGACTTTTCCTATATTATCGAAGAGTTGATCACGGAGAAGGCGGAGGTTCAGGATAAGGAAGCATACTATAACGAGATCATTCATACCATTATCCGGATCGGCAGGGCGCCGGAGTTTATTATTGCGCTGAGCAATCTGATCCAGAGACTCGTCATCGACCATCTGCATATCGTGGGGGATGTGTATGACAGGGGACCCGGACCGCATATTATATTAGACACGCTGTGTAATTACCATTCGGTAGATGTACAGTGGGGCAATCATGATATCGTATGGATGGGTGCCGCCAGCGGACATCTGGCATGTATTGCCAATGTGATCCGTATGGCAGCCAGATATGGGAATCTGGATACTCTGGAGGAAGGCTACGGTATCAATCTGATCCCGCTTGCCGCCTTCGCGCTGGATACTTATAAAGATACGAACTGTGATGTGTTTGCCATCAAATATAACACCAATTACGATACGAAAGATCTCAGCATGGATATGAAGATGCATAAGGCGATCGCCATTATCCAGTTTAAGCTGGAAGGACAGCTCATCATGCGCAGACCCGAGTTCGGTATGCGGGACCGGATGCTGTTAGAGCATATTGATTATGAAAATAAATCGCTTGTGATCGACGGCGTATCTTACGCCATGAAGGATGTGGATTTCCCCACTGTCAACAGAGAACGTCCCTACGAACTGACACCGGAAGAAGAACAGGTGATGGAGCGTCTCCGTCAGGCATTTGTGAAGTGTGAGAAATTGCAGAAGCATGTCAGGTTTCTGTTTTCCAAGGGCGGATTGTATAAAGTATACAATTCCAATCTGCTCTATCATGGCTGTGTGCCGTTGGATGAAGAGGGCAATTTTAAAAAGGTCAATGTGTACGGACAGGAATACAGCGGCAAAGAATTATATGACGTGTTGGATCATTACGCGCGAAAAGGGTACTACTCCCATAACAACCTTCAGGAAAAACTGAAAGGACAGGATATTATCTGGTATATTTGGGCGGGTCCCAATTCGCCGGTGTTCGGCAAGGACAAGATGGCGACTTTTGAACGGTATTTTCTGGAAGACAAAGAGACGCATAAGGAGACGAAGAACAGTTATTACAGGCTTCTTGATAATGAGGAAGTGATCAACAAAATTTTACGGGAATTTGGACTGGATGAAAAATATTCCCATATTGTTAACGGACATGTGCCGGTGGAGCGTAAGAAAGGGGAATCGCCGATCAAGTGCGGCGGCAAGCTGCTGATCATTGACGGCGGCTTCTCGAAAGCGTATCAGGATAAGACGGGAATTGCCGGATATACGCTGGTAGTCAACTCTTACGGGATGCGGCTGGTAGCCCATGAACCGTTTGAGTCCACGGAGTCGGCAATCCTCCATGAATCCGATATCTTTTCCGATTCGATCATTCTGGAGACAAGCAGTATACGTCAGAAGATCGCGGATACCGATATCGGTGCGGAATTAAGAGAGAGCATTCATCAATTAGAAGAATTGCTGCAGGCATACCGGGAAGGTATTATTATTGAAAAAGGCGTATAACGATAGAGAAAGGGTGTACCTTGTGCAGGTGCACCCTTTTTGTGGACTGCTAACGTGTATTCATGCCTGTGCTGCCCATAGAACCTCTTGTGCTGGTGCCTGTAGCAGTTGTACCATTGGTTGTTGTCGTTGTGCCATTGCCGGCAGTGTTACCGGAATCGGTTACGTCATCCACGATATCTTCCACACCGGCAGCGGCATCGTCAATAATGTCAGCGGCATCGTTGCCTGCGTCTCCTACGGCATTCCCGGCATCGTCTAACAGGGAATCGTTGTTATCGTAGTCGCCTGCTGTTACGTCATTTACGTTTTCATCCTGATCGCCGTCTGTACCGGTAATGTTATCGCTGTTGATGCCGTTATCGGTTGCAGTATTTCCGCCATTGGCTGTATCGTTTGCGGCGCCGTTATCACCTGTTTGGGTGTCACCGTTTGTCGTATCGGCATTGTTGGCCGTATTGGTGCCGTTTCCGGTGTTTGCGGAGTTATTGCCATTATTCTTAGAGCTTCCGCAAGCCACCAGCATGGACATGGTAAGCGCCATGAGAGAAACAAATAGTAATGCTTTTATTTTTTTCATGTTTTCACTCCTTTACCTGGTTTGCAAATATTTATTTTGAATAAATATTTCTTCAAACAAGAGGTTTACAGAATACTTGGTAAACTTCCTGTTCTTGTGTTATTATGTCTGTTAGAAGATTTATTATTCTTATAAAATGAAGAAAAGTATGAAAATGGTGAAAAAATGGAATTTCGTCCCTGTATTGATATTCATAACGGCAGTGTGAAACAAATCGTTGGAAGTAGTCTGTGCGACCAAAATGATGTGGCAGAGGAAAATTTTGTCGCCGGTCAGGATGCGGCATTTTTTGCCAGACTTTACCGGGAATACCGGATCAGAAACGGACATATCATATTGTTAAATCCGATCACTTCTTCTTATTATGAAGAGACGAAAAGACAGGCGCTTGCAGCATTGACGGCATATCCGGGCGGTTTACAGGTGGGCGGCGGCATAACGCCGGATAATGCCAGGGAGTTTCTGGATGCCGGAGCAAGCCATGTAATTGTGACCTCCTATGTATTTAAGGATGGCAGGATTCAATATGATAATTTAAATGAATTAGTAAAAAAAGTCGGTAAAGACAAGCTGGTGCTTGATTTAAGCGCACGCATGAAAAATGACCGTTATTATATTGTGACCGACAGATGGCAGAAATATACGGATGTGGAGCTTACAGAAGAGACGCTGGATACATTGGCTTCATACTGTGACGAATTCTTAGTACATGCCGTGGACGTGGAAGGAAAGGCAAACGGAATAGAAGAGGCGGTGGTAAAGCTGCTGGGTGATTGGAGGAAAATACCGGTCACCTATGCAGGCGGCGTACATAATTTTGAGGATTTAGGAAGATTGAAAGAATTGGGACATGGGAGAGTCCATGTGACGATCGGCAGTGCGCTGGAACTGTTTGGCGGGCATATGAAATTAGAGGAGATTCTTGCTTACATCAGAGCATAAAAAGTCAGGCTGCCCGGCATTTTTTTATTACATAAAAAAAACCTGTCTTACGACAGGTTTTTTCTAATCCGTTATAACAATACTGCAAATTCTAAATAAAATTCATCATTTATATTTAAGAACAGGCACATCGTGATACTGATTATGATGTTATAAGTCTTATGTTTCTTATAACTTTGTTACGTTTACGGCCTGAGG
>CAZPSD010000124.1:0-6630 GCA_964589055.1 uncultured Bacteroides sp. | reverse complement strand
CATATTGCACAATCATTTCTGCATGGCTGAATTGTTACAAATATTAGCTGATTAAGATGGAATAAGACTGGAAAAGTAAAGGATTTTAGTGTAAAGTTATAAGTAGCAGTTTGATCAGGTACAATGGGTTCCGTGCGGAATATCTGCAGTAAAGCGGGCAGTGGCTTCCTGCGGGGAGAGCAGCCGGTAAAGGGAACGGTGTCATGATTATCAGACCATAGAAGAAAGCGGGGTGAGTCACGTGAGCGAAGTACGTTTTTCATCGGAACAGATGAATAAATTAAAGAGTGCTATGGAGAAAGCGATGGATTCGGGCGCGGCTAAGCCTGCGAAGGTGCAGCCGGGAGAGATGCCGGCGCCTTCCGATACAGAACAGTGGGATTCCAAAGGAACAGTTCTTGCCAAAGGCACTTATCTGCGGGTGGATGAAGACCAAATGGCGGCGTGGCTTTATCTTGCACCGCCTGATAAAGGGCAGGTTTATGTAAAAAGCGACCTGGAGACTTTTCTGGAACGCAGCGGTGTGGTCAAAGGCTTTCACAGTTCCAACCTGTCGGCTATGGTTAAGAAGAAGGTTTATGACAGGGAGATCCTGGTAGCCAAAGGAGCGCCGGTGAAGGAAGGCACTGACGGCTATTTTGAATATCTTTTTACACCGGAGGAGTATGGTGCGCCTAAGATCCGGGAAGACGGTTCCGTGGATTATTCCAGTATGAGCGCTCTCCAGAACGTGAGGAAAGGTGAAAGGGTAGCGATCTATCATTATGCCGTGCTTGGCGAAGACGGCTATACGGTAACGGGCGGCGAGATGAAAGCGAAACCGGCAAGGGATCTGCCGCCCATGCGAGGCAAGGGGATTCTGCGGGAGAATAATATCTATTATGCGCAGTGCGACGGTAAGATCGAGGTCAAGGACGGTAAGATTGATATCCAGAATGTCCATGAGATCAGCGGCGATGTGAATATGATCATCGGTAAAGTAGAGTTCTTCGGCGATGTGATCATCAACGGCAATGTGGAGAGCGGTGTTATGATCCGTGCGGGACGTAATATTGAGATTCACGGTACTATCGGCGCCGCCATGCTGTTTGCGGGAGGCGATGTCATACTTTCCCGCGGTATACAGGGCGGGGGCAGGATTTCAGCCAGAGGTAATGTCTTTGCCGATTTTATAGAAAATACCACGGTGGATTCGGGAGGCACGGTGCAGTCCAATACGATCCTCAATGCGAGGATTTCCGCCAAAGATAAGGTGGTTACTACCGGTAAGAAAGGCGCCATCATCGGCGGATACACACATGCCGTCAAGGGAATCGAAGCGATCATGGCAGGCAATGATGTGGAGGTCAGAACAATTCTTCATTGCGGATATGAGCCGGAGGAATTCAATAAACTGATTGAGGTTAAGCAAAAGGAAACAGACACAAAGGCGAAACTTTCAGAATTGGTAGAAACGATGACGGATGCCCTCCGTGAGAAACGTATGCGCGGCTCATCTGCTTCCGGTACCACAGAAGCGAAACTGGTGGAATGGAACAAGCTCAAGGATGATTACTTTGCCCAGTTGGACATGATCGAAGCAGAGCGTGGGAGACTGGAAGAGATTATGGAGCAGAGCAGGGACTCTTATATTAAGATTGATGGCAATCTGTACCGGAATGTGTTAATCTGTATCAACGCGGAGAAGATATTTGTGGATCGGAATACCTGTTTTATGAAATATACTGCACAGAATGGTATTATTGAAGGCTCGGTAATTGTTCATAATTAGTGCTTTTGACAGGAGACAGTAATGACCGGCACAGTGAGGGAACAATAAGAGCCGGAGAAAGTATGGCTGCAGATTTGCAAAAGATGGCCGGATGGAGCGGGCTTTAACATGGAAGAACAGATCAACACATACAGGGAGGCGGAGGAATATATAAACACGATTCCGAAGTTTACCGGTAAGAACAGTATGGAGTATACCAAGAGGTTTCTGGAGCATTTGGGAAACCCGGCACAGAATTGTAAGGTCATTCACATAGCAGGCACAAACGGAAAAGGTTCCGTTTGTGCTTATTTGTGTTCGGTACTTAGAGAGGCAGGCATATCGGCAGGTATGTTTATATCTCCTCATCTTGTTACCATGCGGGAACGGTTTGTGATTAACGGCGAGATCATATCGGAGAGCGCATTTTTGGAGGCTTTCCGGATAGTGGCAGATCACTTAAAGGACCTGCCGGAGGAACTTCGGCAGATATCTTATCATCCTGCCTTTTTTGAGTTCCTGTTCTTTATGGCAATGGTGGTTTTTGAAAAAAGCGGCGTGGAGTATGCGGTGTTGGAGACGGGACTGGGCGGCAGACTGGATGCAACCAATTCGCTCGGGAAGAAAGCCGTGTGCGTGCTGACCTCCATTGGCTATGACCATATGGAATATCTGGGGGACACGCTGCCGCAGATTGCTTATGAAAAAGCGGGAATTCTTCGGCCGGGAACACCGGTCGTCTATCCGGTCAGGCAGCAGGAAGTGGCGCGCAGAATCGAAGAATGTGCGCAAAAGACCGGAGCCGAAACCTTTCCTGTGGAAAAAAATGCGATAAAAGAAATCAAGATTCAGCATAAAACAATTGATTTTTCTTTCCATTTACACTATTATGATTATATTAGTTTTACTGTGTCTACTTCCGCAGTCTATCAGATTGAGAATGCGTCTCTGGCAATCAGGGCGTTGGAGCTTTTGGCGGATGAACGGATCACGGTTCCCGTGCTGCAGGCCGGGATCCGAAAGACGTTTTGGGAAGGCAGAATGGAAGAAATCCTGCCGTCAGTCTATCTGGACGGCGCCCATAACATTGACGGGATCCGGGCTTTTTTGGAGACAGTGAAGCTGCACCCCTGTCAGGGGCAACGGAAGTTACTCTATTCCGTTGTGAAGGACAAACAATACAAGCCGGTAATCGAAGCGCTGGCATCATCGAATTTATTCGACGTGATTGGTGTGGCGGAACTTTCGGATGCGCGTGCATTGCCGCTTGCGGTATTAGAAGAATATTTCGGACAATATACGGGATTTGAATGTAAAATTTATGAGGCGCTGGATACGGCGGTAGAAGAACTGGTATTTGGCAAGGGCGACGAGGATACAGTGTATATTGTCGGTTCATTATATTTGGTGGGCGAAGTCAAAGCCCTTTTAAGGAGGCCTCGGCATGATCAATTTTGAAGAAGAATTAAAGAAGTTTCACCCCAGTTTGGAAGTTGAGGATGCGGAAGAAGCAATTTATAACCAGGATTTGACAGATATGGCGGATCTGATGGTTAAGGTTGTTAAGGAAGCAAAAAGAGTTGAAGAAGAATAGGGGATTGGCATAGATGATTTGTTATCAGTGTGGATGTAATCTGTCCGAACATGATTTCTGCACGAACTGTGGTGCCGATGTAGCCCTTTATAAAAAGATTATATATATATCCAACCGGTTCTATAATGAAGGACTGGAAAGGGCGAATGTCAGGGATCTGACAGGTGCAGTTACAAGTTTGCGGCAAAGTCTGAAATTTAATAAAAATAACGTGGAAGCGCGTAACCTGCTTGGCTTGGTATATTTTGAGACCGGCGAGGTGGTAGCGGCGCTCAGTGAATGGGTTATCAGCAAGAATCTGCGCCCGAAGAAGAATATTGCGGATGATTATATTGATATGATCCAGACGAATCAGAACCGGCTGGATATCATCAATCAGACCATTAAGAAATATAATCAGGCGCTTACCTATTGTAATCAGGATAGTCTGGATCTGGCAGTCATCCAGCTTAAGAAGGTTTTATCCTTAAATCCGAAATTTATCAGGGCGCATCAGCTTTTGGCGCTTTTGTATATCAATAACGAAGAGTGGGAGAAAGCCAAGAGAGAACTGACCAAGTGTGTGGAAATCGATACCAACAATATAGCAACCCTCAGATATCTGAAGGAAGTAGATGAAATGCTTCTGCCGGAGGAGGGTGTGAAAAACACTTCGAAGAAACAGAAGAAAACAGAAGAGATCATCAAGTATCAGAGCGGCAATGAGACGATCATTCAGTCCGTCAACGTAAAGGAGGGCAAGGGGGTTACGTCCCTGCTGAATCTGGGAATCGGTCTTGTGATCGGTATCGCCATTGCCTTTTTCCTGATCCTGCCTGCCCGGATTCAGAATGCAAAGGCAAATATTGATGATGAACTGCGCAAGGTAAGCGAACAGTCGGACGCCAAGACTGCCACGATAGATGAGATGCAGCAGCAGCTGGATGAACTGACTGAGACTAATAACAGTTTGCAGCAGGATCTGGCGGCTTATATGGGAACCGATGGGACACTGCAGTCCGTGGACAGCCTGATGAAAGCGGCAGGCGCCTATCTGACGAATCCGGAAGAGGTGACCGTGATTGCGGATTATCTTGAGGAGATCCAGTTCGAAGAGACGGAAGAAGAAAGTGATATGTCGGAGGCTTTCGATAATCTGTATCACACGCTTTTGGCGCTTGTGGGACCGAGCATTGCCGAATCTTATTATAATGACGGCTATGAAGCGTACAGACAGGAAAATTACGAGGATGCGATCCCTAATTTAGAGAAAGCATTCAAATATGACGCCACCAACGGGGAAGCGCTATATAATCTTGCCAATGCCTATTACCGGATCGGTGAGGAAGATAAAGCAAGAGACACTTATCTGCAGATCATCGATTTGTTCCCGGGCACCGAGAAAGCCGGTAAGTCAGAGGCATTCCTGGAAGAGATGGGGAATGAGGATTAAAAGCTGATAAAAATAACCAAAACACGAAAGAGGACGTAGTAATTTACGCCCTCTTTTTTTGCGCGTATAAGCAGAGTCAGAAGACTTACAAAGCAGGCGTCATGCTTGCATGTAAGCATGATTTGTAAGGGTTATGACGAGCAACGCGAACGAAGAACACAAGGTGTTCTGAGTCTGCTTATACGCAATCTGGGAGTCAGAAGACTTACAAAGCAGGCGTCATGCTAAGACCGATTAAAATGGAAAGGAGTTTACATAACATGGACGAAGAGTTTAAGTTGATTGACAATTATCTAATGATAAGGCTGCCGGATGAGATTGACCATCACAAATCGGTGGACATCAGTGCAAAAGCGGACCGGTATATAGTTTCTAAGAAAGTGGGAAATGTTGTTTTTGATTTTGAGCGGACAACCTTTATGGACAGTTCGGGAATCGGCATTATCCTGGGGAGATACAAGAAGATATCCTGTTTCGGCGGCAGGGTGTATGCCGTCAATGTAGACAGCAGAATACGCCGGATACTGCTTTTGTCCGGATTGGAAAATATAGTGGAGATTATGGAATAGTGCAGGAAGGCGGGGCAGACGGGAAAGAATGCTCCGGAATGGAGGAAAAGATGATTGAGATTATAGAAAAGAAGGATATTGGAACAATCACCAATGACATGCGGCTGGAGTTTGCGGCGGTGTCGGACAATGAGGCTTTTGCAAGAATGGCTGTGGCAGCCTTTATTGCGCCGCTCAATCCAACCTTGGAAGAACTGTCCGATGTGAAGACGGCGGTATCCGAGGCAGTGACCAATGCCATTATTCATGGGTATGAAAACCGGGGCAGCAGAGAGGACAAGGTCTGTATGTATTGTGCAATCAGGAAGGATGTGCTGGAAGTGGTGGTTTCCGATCAGGGATGCGGTATTGAGAATGTAAAGCAGGCGATGGAGCCGCTTTATACCACCCGACCGGAGCTGGACAGATCCGGCATGGGATTTGCCTTTATGGAAGCCTTTATGGATGAATTGCAGGTGCGTTCCGGGGTGGGAGAAGGAACGGCTGTCAGAATGTATAAAAAGATAGGACTTGGTTCCTGGATAGATAGCGAGGAATAGCCGATGGAGGAAACTGCCATACTAATTGAACGGTCACAGGCAGGAGATAAAGAGGCCAGAGAGAAACTGATAGAGGAAAATCTGGGACTGGTACGGCATATCGTGAAACGCTTTGCGGGACGGGGATACGATATGGAAGATCTGTTTCAGATAGGGTGTATTGGGCTCATGAAAGCAATCGACAATTTTGATCTGCGCTTTGAAGTCCGCTTTTCAACCTATGCGGTTCCCATGATCCAGGGTGAGATCAAAAGGTTCCTTCGTGATGACGGCATGGTTAAGGTGAGCAGAACCTTAAAAGAAAACGGATGGAAAGTGAAACAGGCGGCGGAACGGCTTTCCCAGAAGCTTGGGCGGGATGCTACCCTGAAGGAATTGTCAGCGGAGACTGCACTCAGCATAGAAGATATTGTGATGGCGCTGGATGCCAATGTGGAAGTAGAGTCCATTTATAAATCGGTCTATCAGTCTGACGGAAATGAGATTTATCTGGTAGATCAGGTGGTAGGAGGCAATGGCGGGGTAGGCTGCTCCGCCGCCGGACAGGCGGGCATAAACGGGAACGGCGTCTGTGAAGATCCGGAGAAGGAGAAGATATTGAACCGTATGCTGTTAGACCAGCTCCTCGGACATCTGGGAGAGACAGAGAGAATCCTGATCCGGATGCGGTATTTTCAGGACAAGACACAAGTGGAAGTGGCAAAATATCTGGGTATCAGCCAGGTTCAGGTCAGCCGTATGGAGAA
>CAZPSD010000123.1:0-6668 GCA_964589055.1 uncultured Bacteroides sp. | reverse complement strand
AGCCTTATTTTACAGGACAGGAGATCCCGCCGAGAAGGCGTGTGACCACCTGCCAAAAGTGTATTCGTACAGGAGACTTGGAGAACGTAGGTAAGACAGCAAGACACGGTACTTTCTTTGAGATGCTCGGCAACTTTTCCTTCGGCGACTATTTCAAGCATGAGGCAATCGCGTGGAGCTGGGAGTTCCTGACCAAAGTAGTGGGACTGGATGAGAACAGGCTCTATCCGTCTATTTATGAAAATGACGAAGAAGCATTTGAAATTTGGAATAAAGAGATCGGCATCGCACCGGAGAGGATTTTCCGTTTCGGTAAAGAGGACAACTTCTGGGAGCACGGTTCCGGTCCCTGCGGTCCCTGTTCCGAGATCTATTATGACCGCGGAGAAAAATACGGATGTGGGAAGCCGGGTTGTACCGTGGGCTGTGACTGTGACCGCTACATGGAGATTTGGAATAACGTATTTACCCAGTTTGATAACGACGGACATGGTAATTACACGGAACTGGCACAGAAGAACATTGATACCGGTATGGGGCTTGAAAGACTGGCGTCTGTCGTACAGGATGTGGATTCCATTTTCGATGTGGATACAGTGCTGGCGCTCAGAACAAAAGTGTGTGAGATCGCGGGTGTGGAATATAAGAAAGATTATGATACCGACGTATCCATCCGTATTATTACAGACCATATCCGTTCGGCAACCTTTATGATTTCCGATGGTATCCGTCCCAGCAATGAAGGAAGAGGCTATGTTCTTCGCCGTATTATCCGCCGTGCTGCCCGTCAGGGACGTAAGTTAGGCATTCAGGGGACTTTCCTCGCAGACCTTTCCAATACGGTCATTGAAGGTTCTAAGGACGGCTATCCTGAGTTGGATGAAAAGAAAGCGTTTATCTTTGCACAGCTTACAACAGAGGAGAATGCATTCAATAAAACCATCGATCAGGGCTTAAGCATTCTGGCGGGAATGGAAGAAGAGCTGGCTAAAGAGGGCAAGAAGGAACTGAGTGGCGCGGATGCCTTTAAACTGTATGATACTTACGGATTCCCCATTGACTTAACGAAAGAGATTCTGGAGGAAAAGGGTCTTACCGTGGATGAGGACGGCTTCAATGCCAGCATGAAGGAACAGAAGGAAAGAGCACGCAGCGCCCGCAAAGTTTCCAACTATATGGGTGCGGATGCCACTGTTTATGAAGAACTGGATGTGGCGCTGACTACAGAATTTGTAGGCTATGAACATCTGACTTATGACTCTAAGATTGCAGCATTAACAACAGAGTCAGAGGTAGTAGAAGCTTTAACTGATGGCGAGACAGGTTCTGTCATCGTAAAAGAGACGCCTTTCTATGCGACCATGGGTGGTCAGGAAGGAGATATCGGCGTTATCAAGACCAAAGATGGCGAGTTTGTGGTAGAAGATACCCTTAAAGTCGTAGGCGGCAAGGTGGCACATGTGGGACGTGTGGTAAAAGGCATGATCCGTGTGGGCGATGAGGCATCTTTGGAAGTAGATAAGAACAGAAGAGCGGATACCTGTAAAAACCACAGTGCTACACACTTATTACAGAAAGCGCTTCGTGAGGTATTAGGCGACCATGTGGAACAGTCCGGTTCCTATCAGGATGGAGAGAGAACCCGTTTCGACTTCTCCCATTCCCAGGCGATGACAGCGGAGGAACTTAAGAAGGTAGAGCAGATCGTCAACGAGAAGATCGCGGAAAACCTTCCTGTTGAGACAAAGATCATGACCATAGAAGAGGCGAAGAAGACCGGTGCGATGGCGCTGTTTGGAGAGAAATACGGCGAAACCGTCCGTGTGGTACAGATGGGAGAATTTTCCAAAGAGTTCTGCGGCGGTACCCATGTTGGCAGTACCGGCACGATCGGCTCTTTTAAGATATTGTCTGAATCCGGTGTGGCTGCGGGTGTGCGCCGTATCGAGGCGGTGACAGGCAACAACGTGACAGCTTACTACCGGAAGATGGAAGAAGAATTAAATGCGGTTGCCAAACTGTTAAAGACAACCCCCGCCAATCTGTTAGAACGCGCGGAACATTTGATGGCAGATATGAAAGCGTTACAAAGCGAGAATGAGTCTTTAAAGAGCAAGGCTGCTAAGGAGGCTCTGGGCGATGTAATGGATCAGGTACAGGAGATTGGAGGCGTAAAACTTTTAGCAACTAAGGTAGCAGGCGTTGATATGAACGGACTGCGTGAACTTGGCGACCAGCTGAAAGCAAAGCTTGGAGACGGTGTTGTAGTTCTTGTATCCGACAACGAAGGCAAAGTAAATCTTATTGCTATGGCAACGGACGGCGCTATGGCGAAAGGCGCTCATGCCGGCAATCTGATCAAAGGAATTGCAGCCCTCGTAGGCGGCGGCGGCGGCGGTCGTCCGAATATGGCGCAGGCCGGCGGTAAGAATCCTGCCGGTATTGATGATGCAATTGCAGAGTGTGCGAAGCTGCTGCAGGGTCAGATCGGATAAGATAAGGCTTGGCTTGTGATATGAGGGGGAAAAGTCTTGTGTTGCAAAAAATACAACTGAATCGTAAAGTATTACTTGGTATAATTCTGGCGGAACTCGTGATGATGATGGCGTTTGGGTTCCTATACAGCAGACGTGAGACGGTAGATTTGAACTTTTCCCAGGAAGATTTAGTAAGTGATCTGGGAGAAAAAATGTTTTATATAGACCGTTCCTACGACCACACCTATGTCGCCACGCCGGAATTTACCCTGCCGAGAGGTATGTATACGCTGGAAGTGGAATATGAATGTCAGGGAGATGTGCGGGTAGAAGTATGCTATTTTGAAGGATCTTATGAAAATGATATTGGAGGCAGTATTTATGTCCCTGACTCAAAAAATGTCCTTAACTGTGATTTTAGGATAAAGTATAGCGACAGACCGTTGCATGTTAAAGGAAGGCTTAGCGGTGATGCAACGGATGGAGATTATATACTCATTAGAAATGTTCGAATCAGAACGGCATCAATAGGCACACGTAATTTTGTTTTTGGAATCGGTGTCTTCTTTCTGTTACTGGATGGTTTACTTGTGGTGTTTTTTTGGAGAGATCGGTTTTTGGGAGATGCACAAAATCGGTTCAATATAAAGATACTGTTATTGCTGATTATTGTATGCAGTCTGCCTTTGACAGTGAATTATCTGTTCGGGAATGCCCATGATTTGAAATTCCATTTAACTAGAATTGAAGGGATTAAGGACGGATTGCAGAATGGTGTTTTCCCAGTAAAAATCCAGTCAAACTGGTTGGGAGGGGGGTATGCCGTTTCAGTATTTTATGGCGATCTACTATTATATATTCCTGCAATACTGCGGTTGTTTGGAGTATCTATTCAGACCTCATATAATTTTTATGTGTTATTAATTAATACGTTAACAGTATTGATCGCATACCATTGTTTTACCAAGATGAGTGATCAGAAGGCAGGTCTGTTATGTACGATTATATATTCATTTAATATATTCCGTTTGTATGATATTTATACGAGGGCGGCGGTTGGAGAATATACTGCAATGACATTTATGCCGCTTCTGGCATATGGTTTATGGAAAGTTTACAAGCTGCCGGCAGAGTCTAAAGAGCATGAGCGAAGCTGGATAACGATTACAATAGGCTGCCTTGGCATTTTCCTTTCACATATGATATCGACAGAAATGACAGCTCTTTTTGTCATCCTTACAGTGATTATTTTATGGAAAAAGACATTTTGTAAAGAAAATTTATTGGTGCTTTTGAGAGCAGTTGCGGCAACTGTTTTGTTAAGTTTATGGTTTTTGGTTCCTTTTCTGGATTATATGATGAGCGGAACATATGCGCTCAATGCTCCAGATAGGTATGAACCTTATCGGTTAGAGGAAAAGGGAGGATTTCTGGTACAGCTTTTTATGACGGATTATTCTGTCATGGGAACTTCCGGCGGAATTTCAACCCGGGGTGTTACCGGAAACATGCCTTATACGTTAGGACTTGCAGTTATCCTGATACTGATAGGGTGGTTTGTCTTTTGTGCAGGAGAGAAAGGAAGAAGCAAACAGGAAAGAAAAGAAGAATATTTGGCAGTTATGTTATGTGTTTTAAGTCTTTGTCTGACTATGTGCTGCTTCCCTTATACGTGGCTGGTGAGTAAAATACCGATACTGAAATTTCCCGTTCATGGGCTTCAGTTTTCATGGAGGTTCTTTGCCGTTGCAGGGGTTCTTTTGACATGGCTGTTGTGTATTATTATGCGTAAAAAATGGATAGATGGCGCAAGAAAGAAAATATTTGCCGGATTGCTGGTGTTTTTGACACTATGGCAGGGATTATCTTTTATAAGCGCTTTTATGAATGAAGCGTCAGTCTATCATATATATCAAGAGGGAGGACTCAGTTCCTATGATGTAGTATTTGGAGAATATATTCCGTTAAATGATGAGGGCGAGTTTCATGTAAGCGAATACTTGGACGGGTATAAATTGTATGCGGATGAACTCTCTTTTGATTCCGACGCTGTATGCATAGAGGAGTGGCATAGAGAAAAAGGTGCGGTAACAGCTTGTGTAAATAATCTGAGTGATGACGTTCAATATGTGGAGATGCCTTTGATCTTATATAAAGGATATAGGGCATATACGGATCAGGGAGAAGAACTTCAGATAGCGCCGGGAGCATTTCATCGCGTTTCCGTTTCTATACCGGCAGGTTATATGGGAAATATCAGGGTTGGATTTTACGAACCTTGGTACTGGAGAATATGTGAAATAATATCTCTTATTGCCTTGTTGTGTATTGTTTTCCATGAAGTGCGTGCGCGGCAGAAAGACCGGCTGCAGAAAAAAGTTTGAAAAAAGTTTGAGAAAAAGTTTGAGAAAAACAAAATAATAGTTGACTCATAACCAAAATGTGGTATAATCTATGTTGTGTGCGAAGACACAGTGCGTGCAAGCGCATAAATAACCCAATCAGTCGAGTTACTTGTTAGGGACTGAAGGGAGGTCAGGTGCGGGAATGTCAAACGTAATCGTTAAAGAAAACGAAACTTTAGATAGCGCATTACGTCGTTTCAAGAGAAGCTGTGCGAAAGCCGGAATCCAGCAGGAAATCCGTAAGAGAGAGCATTACGAGAAGCCCAGCGTAAGACGTAAGAAGAAATCTGAAGCAGCTAGAAAACGTAAATACAACTAAGAAATGTATGAAGCAGACTCGAAGAGATTTCGGGTCTGTTTTTCTTTTTCATAAACAGAATAAGCATCACAGAGTATAAGCGTTTTCTGTGTAATAATTATCGCATATTTCATCCTATGAAAAGTCATATCGACTGTCCAACTGCAATACATATAATACATAAGAATGTGTGGGAGTGACTTGGCTTGGATAGAATAGCGAAACGAATTGCCGTGTGGTTTTTATTGGGGGCGCTTCTGTTAAACACCGGTTTTGCGGTACTGTCTATGACGGTGCAGGCGGCGCCGGAGGTGTCTACGCCATCCTATATTGTGATGGAGGCTTCCACCGGGCAGGTAATCTGCGAGCAGGATGCGGATACACAGAGGAGTCCGGCAAGTATTACAAAAATCATGACATTACTGATTATTTTTGAACATTTAAAGAGCGGAAGAATACATTTGGAGGATCAGGTAACAACAAGCGCTTATGCGAAATCCATGGGAGGTTCTCAGGTGTTTTTGGAAGAGGGAGAGACGCAGACATTAGAGACTATGATTAAATGTATAGCCGTAGCTTCCGGTAATGATGCCAGTGTTGCCGTGGCGGAGTACATAGCGGGAAGTGAGTCGGAGTTTGTGAAACTGATGAATGAAAAGGCGGACGCTCTCGGAATGCAGAATACCCATTTTGAGGATTGCTGCGGTCTGACAGATTCGGATAATCATTATTCATCAGCAAGAGATGTGGCGATAATGTCAAGGGAACTGATCACCAAATATCCGGAAGTATTTGACTATACCGGAATCTGGATGGAAGACATTGAACATAAGACCGCCCAGGGAACCACAACCTTTACACTATCCAGTACCAATAAGCTGTTAAAGCAGTATGAATGGACAACAGGTCTTAAAACCGGTTCCACATCGAAAGCTTTGTATTGCCTGTCTGCCACCGCCAATAAGGACGGAATGGAATTGATCGCGGTGGTAATGGCGGCGCCGGACAATAAAACAAGATTTCAGGATGCCATGACACTGCTGAATTACGGCTATAGCGTGAGCCAGATGTATACGGATGAGAATAAGGATGCTCTGCCTGCGCAGAAGGTGTCGGGAGGAATTGAAGATACTGTTAATTTAAGTTATGCGGGAAGCTTTGAGTATCTGGATACGTCCGGCAGCAACTTAAATGATATTCAGAAAGAGATCAGCCTGCCGGATACGGTGGAGGCGCCTGTGGCGGAAGGAGATGCCATCGGCGAGGCTGTTTATAAACTAAACGGAACAAGGATAGGCAGTGTGTCCATTCTGGCAGCTCACGGCGTGGAGAAAGCCGGATACAAAGACTATTATAAGAAAATATGGATACAGTATTTGATGAACAGAGAGTGAAAGAAAACATATCATTGCCGTGCAGAACAATAGGGAACAAATGTTCATGCGGAACGACACAGAACAGAAGTTCGCTGATTGCGGGAGCATGGAT
>CAZPSD010000122.1:0-6685 GCA_964589055.1 uncultured Bacteroides sp. | reverse complement strand
TGTTTTTGACACAGATGCGGAAAGTAAGGCGGAAAAGTATCTGCATTTGGGAATGAGTCTGGCGAAGACCAGAGAACTGGGAGACGGGATCTGTCTGTATGATCTTTACCGGTCTGCTAAGGAACGTCAGAGTTGATTGAAAATGCAGATTTCTGTCAGCGCCATAAAAACACCGATTGAAATATAGAGAATAATTTGGCATAATGTACTTGTCGGGCACAAGGCGGTATAAAGTGACATCCGTCTTTTCGATAAAGAAACAGTTAATCTATATGAAGGAGAAAATTCATCATGGGAAACGTAAAGCGAATTTATGTAGAAAAGAAAGAACCTTTTGCAGTCAAAGCGAAGGAACTGAAAGAAGAAATCGGCAGTTATCTTGGCATTAACGGCGTAAAGGATGTACGGGTATTTATCCGCTATGATGTGGAGAATTTGTCGGACGAGGTTTTTGCCAAAGCATGCAGAACCGTATTCTCCGAGCCGCCGGTTGATATTTTATACGATGAAAATATTGATGTGCCGGCAGACGGCAAGGTATTCAGCGTAGAATTCCTGCCCGGACAGTTCGACCAGAGGGCGGATTCCGCGGTACAGTGCGTGAAATTCTTAAAAGAGGATGAAGAGCCGATTATTAAGACGGCAGTTACCTACATGGTAACGGGCAGCGTTTCTGATGATGAATTTGAGAAGATAAAAGCATATTGCATCAACCCGGTAGATTCCAGAGAAACAGATATGGTAAAGCCGGACACCCTTGTTACGGTATATGACGAGCCTGCGGATGTTGCCGTATTTGACGGTTTCCAGTCTATGCCGGAAGCAGAACTTAAGAAGTTATATGATTCCCTTGGGCTGGCTATGACTTTCAAGGATTTTAAGCATATCCAGAACTATTATAACGCGGAGGAGCACAGAGATCCCACGATGACGGAAATCCGTGTGCTTGATACTTATTGGTCTGACCACTGCCGTCATACGACCTTCTCCACGGAATTAAAGGATGTTGCCTTTGCAGACGGTTATTATCAGAAACCCATCAAAGAGACTTATGAAAAGTATCTTGCCGCCAGAGAAGAGATTTTTGCAGGCAGAGAGGATAAGTTTGTCTGTCTGATGGACTTGGCGCTGATGGCAATGCGTAAATTAAGAAAAGACGGCAAGCTGGAAGATATGGAGCAGTCCGATGAAATCAATGCCTGCTCGGTAGTCGTTCCGGTAGAAATGGATTACGGCGACGGCCCTGTGACAGAAGAGTGGCTTGTCTTTTTCAAAAATGAGACTCACAACCATCCCACAGAAATCGAACCCTTCGGTGGTGCGGCAACCTGCCTTGGCGGCGCTATCCGTGACCCCCTATCAGGGCGCGGTTATGTGTATCAGGCAATGCGTGTGACAGGTGCGGCGGATCCGACCGTACCGGTGGCAGATACCTTAAAGGGTAAATTGTCCCAGAAGAAGCTGGTGCGCGGTGCGGCAAGCGGCTATTCTTCCTATGGTAACCAGATCGGTCTTGCAACCGGACTGGTTAAGGAGATTTACCATCCGAATTATGTGGCGAAAAGGATGGAAATCGGTGCGGTTATGGGTGCGGCGCCGAGAAAGAACGTGATTCGTGAGACCTCCGATCCGGATGATATCATCATCCTGCTTGGCGGCAGAACCGGACGCGACGGCTGCGGCGGTGCGACAGGTTCTTCCAAGGTACATACAGAAAGCTCTATTAAGACCTGCGGCGCCGAGGTGCAGAAGGGGAACGCGCCCACAGAGCGTAAGATTCAGAGATTGTTCCGCCGTGAGGAAGTCAGTAAGCTGATTAAGAAATGCAACGATTTCGGTGCCGGCGGTGTCTCCGTGGCAATCGGTGAGCTGGCGGACGGTCTTGTGGTTGACTTGGACAAAGTGCCGAAGAAATATGCGGGCTTAGACGGTACGGAACTTGCCATTTCCGAATCCCAGGAGAGAATGGCAGTGGTTGTTTCGCCCAAAGATGTGGATGCGTTCTTAGGGTATGCGGCAGAAGAGAATCTGGAAGCTATCGCAGTAGCGGTTGTAACGAAGGAGCCAAGACTCGTATTGAAATGGCGGGGTAAGGAAATCGTGAACATTTCCAGAGCATTCTTAGATACCAACGGCGCCCATCAGGAAACCTCCGTTGCAGTAGATATGCCGGAGGAAAAAGAGAATTATTTGAAGAAGATCGCTACCCCTGCGGTAGAAGAGGCTCTGAAACAGGGTGATGTGAAGAATGCGTGGTTATCCCTGTTACATGACTTAAATGTATGTTCCCAGAAGGGGCTTGTGGAAATGTTTGACGCGTCCATCGGCGCAGGCAGCGTTTACATGCCCTACGGCGGTAAATATCAATTGACGGAGACACAGGCAATGGTTGCCAAGCTTCCCGTATTACAGGGCAAAACCGATACGGTTACGATGATGAGTTACGGCTTTGATCCTTATTTGTCAAGCTGGAGCCCGTACCACGGTGCCATTTATGCGGTAACGGAGTCTATGGCGAAGATCGTAGCTAACGGCGGTGACTATAAGACAATCCGTTTTACTTTCCAGGAATATTTCAGACGTATGACAGAGGATGCAAGCCGTTGGAGCCAGCCTTTTGCGGCACTGCTGGGCGCTTATGATGCACAGATCGGTTACGGTCTGCCATCTATCGGCGGTAAAGATTCCATGTCCGGTACGTTTAATGATATTGATGTACCGCCTACGCTGGTATCCTTTGCGGTAGATATCAGCAAACAGCAGAACATTATCAGCCCTGAACTCAAGAAAGCAGGAGATAAGCTGGTTCGTTTTGAAATTGCCAAAGATGAATATGATCTGCCTGTTTATGAGAAGGTTATGCAGGTATATGACAAGATTCTGACACTGATGTCAGAAGGTAAGATTGCAGCCGCTTACGCACTGGATGCAAAAGGTGCGGCAGCAGCAGTCAGCAAGATGGCATTTGGTAATAAATTCGGTGTTGCAGTAGACAAATATCTGGCAAAAGAAGAGCTTTTTGCTAACGGTCTGGGTGAGATCATCGCGGAAATGCCCGCCGAGGCAGTAAATGATTTGAGTGGTCTGGGATTAGCGTATACCGTGATCGGTACTGTGACAGAGGATGCAGCATTTACCTATGGCGATGTGGTTGTTACAATGGAAGAAGCATTACAGGCATGGACTTCCAAATTAGATAAGGTATTCCCTTATACCGCAGGCAAAGATAAGAGTGCGGTAGCTTCTGACGTTTATGATACAAAAGATATTTATGTATGCAAGAACAAGACAGCGAAACCGACCGTATTTATTCCGGTATTTCCGGGTACCAACTGTGAATATGACAGTGCCAAGGCGTTTGAAAGAGCAGGTGCCGATGTAATCACCAAGGTATTTAAGAACTTGACGGCAGAGGATATCAGAGAGAGCGTGGAGATCTTTGAAAAAGCAATCGGACAGGCACAGATTATCATGTTCCCCGGCGGCTTCTCCGCAGGTGATGAACCGGATGGTTCTGCCAAATTCTTTGCAACCGCATTCCAGAATGCGAAGATCAAAGAAGCAGTGACGAAATTATTGAACGAAAGAGACGGTCTGGCACTGGGTATCTGTAATGGTTTCCAGGCGCTCATTAAGCTGGGGCTTGTTCCCTATGGCGAGATCGTGGGACAGAAAGAGGATTCGCCCACATTGACCTTCAATACCGTGAACCGTCATATTTCCAAGATGGCTTATATTAAAGTGGTTTCCAACAAATCTCCTTGGCTGCAGGGGGCTGCATTGGGAGAAACTTATGTAAATCCGGCTTCCCACGGAGAAGGACGTTTCGTAGCGCCGAAGGAGTGGATTGATAAGTTGTTTGCAAACGGACAGGTTGCAACCCAGTATGCGGATATCGACGGTAATGTCTCTATGGACGAAGAGTGGAACATCAACGGTTCTTATGCTTCGATCGAGGGTATCACCTCTCCGGATGGACGCTGTCTTGGTAAGATGGCGCATTCCGAAAGACGCGGTGATGCTGTTGCAATCAATATTTACGGAGAACAGGATTTGAAGCTGTTTGAATCCGGCGTGGCTTATTTTAAGTAAGAGTACAAAATATCTCCGGACACAGCTTTTTATCCTGAAAAAGCGGGAAAGAGCAGCCTGAGACTTACAGAACAAAGAAGTAAAAACGAGAAAAATAAGACCTCGTAGAAGGGGGACATTCCTTTCTGCGAGGTCTACCTTTATATTAAGAAAAACTTGAAAATGAGGGGATTATGATACGGAGAAGAGGATGTGCTGCAAATTTACGGATTTTGAACAGCATTTTGAACAGAAATCGAAAGAATGATTGAACCGCAAAAACTCTTGTGCTATAATAAATCGATTATGCGAAAGAATATTTTGAGAGGAAACAGGTGACAGAATGAAGGCATTTTTAATTTTGGAAGATGGCACTGTTTTTGAAGGAACCCACATCGGTGCGCAGAAAGAAATCATTAGTGAAATCGTTTTTAACACCTCTATGGCAGGATATTTGGAAGTGCTGACAGATCCGTCCTATGCCGGACAGGCAGTCTGCATGACTTATCCGCTGATCGGTAATTACGGTATCTGCACAGAGGATATGGAATCTAAGAAACCTTGGCCGGATGGCTTTATCGTCAGAGAACTGAGCAGGATTCCGAGTAATTTCAGATGTGATATGACGATTCAGGATTTCCTGTCTGAGAACGGCATTCCCGGAATCGCAGGTATTGATACCAGAGCATTGACCAGAATCCTTCGTGAGAAGGGAACCATGAACGGTATGATTACCACCAATGAGAACTATCAGTTAGAAAAGATTCTTCCTAAATTAAAGGCATATACAACCGGAAAGGTTGTTGATCTTGTAACCTGTCAAGAAAAATATACGCTGACTGCCGCAAAGGAGCTTTCCGATAACGGGCCAATTTCCGGCAGCTCCCGGTTTAAAAAAGAAGACTATGAGAACGGTATCCGGGAGAAGAAACCCAGTATGGTGCGGGAATTAACCGGAAAAGGGTTAAAGGTAGCCCTGCTTGATCTGGGCGCCAAGGATAACATTGCCAAATCTCTGGCAGCAAGAGGGTGTGATGTAACGGTATATCCTGCCTTTACCAAAGCGCAGGAGATCATCGATGCAAAGCCGGACGGCATTATGCTGAGCAATGGCCCCGGCGACCCGAAGGAATGTACGGAAGTGATTGCCGAGATTAAGAAATTATATGATACGGATATTACGATTTTTGCCATCTGCTTAGGACACCAGTTGATGGCGCTGGCAACAGGAGCAGATACCTTTAAGATGAAATACGGTCACCGCGGCGGTAATCATCCGGTGAAGGATTTGGAGACCGGTAGAGTCTATATCTCTTCCCAGAATCATGGTTATGTAGTGGATATGGACAAGCTGGATCCCAAGGTGGCAACCCCGGCTTTTATCAATGTAAACGACGGCACGAACGAGGGACTTGCCTATACGGGTAAAAACATTTTTACGGTGCAGTTCCATCCGGAAGCATGTCCCGGCCCGCAGGATTCAGGCGATTTGTTTGAACGGTTTATTGCAATGATGAAGACAAAAAGTTCTTCATAAAGAAGCACAGAACGCTTCTTAAGAAGAACTAAGTTTTGTCTGGAAAATGGCTAAGCCATTCTTCCCAGTGAAGAGCGGCAAGGATAGTATGTTTGCTAAGAGTTGTTATATAGATTACGTAATGGAGGAGAGAAGATGCCTAAGAATCCGAATGTGAAAAGAGTATTGGTAATCGGTTCCGGCCCGATTGTGATCGGGCAGGCGGCAGAGTTTGATTATGCAGGGACACAGGCGTGCCGTTCCTTAAAGGAAGAGGGCATGGAGGTGATTCTGGTCAATTCCAATCCGGCGACGATCATGACCGATGGGGATATTGCAGATAAAGTATATATTGAGCCTTTGACAACAAAGGTATTGGAGCAGATCATTATCAAAGAAAAGCCGGACAGTCTTTTACCCAATATGGGAGGACAGGCCGGTTTGAATCTTGGTATGGAGCTGGATGAATCCGGTTTCCTTGCGGCGCATGGCGTTACCCTGCTTGGTACCACAGCTAAGACCATCAAGAAAGCGGAAGACCGTCTGGAATTCAAAAAGACGATGGAGAAGATCGGAGAACCATGCGCACCTTCTCTTGTGGTAGAGAACATCGAGGACGGCGTGGCGTTTGCGAATAAGATCGGTTATCCCGTGGTGCTCCGCCCGGCATATACACTAGGCGGTTCCGGCGGCGGTATTGCCCATAACCGGACGGAATTGGAAGAGATTCTGGCCAACGGACTGCGGCTTTCCCGTGTAGGGCAGGTTTTGGTAGAGCGCTGTATTGCAGGCTGGAAAGAAATCGAATACGAAGTAATGCGTGACGGCGCAGGCAACTGCATCACCGTATGTAATATGGAAAATATCGATCCGGTGGGTGTGCATACCGGTGACAGTATCGTAGTAGCGCCTTCCCAGACATTGGGAGATAAGGAATACCAGATGCTTAGAAGCTCTGCGCTGAACATCATCAATGAGCTTGGCATCACAGGCGGATGTAACGTACAGTTTGCTTTGCATCCCACCAGCTTTGAATACTGTGTCATCGAGGTAAATCCCCGTGTGAGCCGTTCCTCCGCACTGGCTTCCAAGGCAACC
>CAZPSD010000121.1:0-6787 GCA_964589055.1 uncultured Bacteroides sp. | reverse complement strand
CAAACGTCAAATATTCTTGGACAAGCCGGAGAGAATCCTGTATACTAAATGGAAAGTCTTATAGTTATACAGTGAGGAGCAAGACATGGACATTATTTTAAAACTGAAAGAAGAACTAAAAGTAGAAAAATGGCAGGTGGAAGCTGCCGTAAAATTGATTGATGAAGGCAATACCATCCCTTTCATCTCCCGTTACCGCAAGGAAGCCACAGGTTCCCTAAACGACGAAGTGCTGCGTAACCTGCATGAGCGCCTTACCTATCTGCGTAATCTGGAAGAGAAGAAGGAACAGGTATTAAAAAGCATAGAGGAGCAGGGAAAGCTGACCGACGAACTGAAGGAAAAGATCGTGGCAGCAGAAACCATGGTAGTAGTAGAGGACTTATACCGCCCCTACCGTCCGAAACGCAAGACCAGAGCCAGCGTAGCCAAGGAAAAAGGCTTAGAAGGACTGGCACAGTTCATTTTGGCACAGGAGACGACAGAGCCGATTGAAACAGAAGCAGAGAAATATATCAATGAAGAGAAAGAAGTAAAGACCGCCGCCGAGGCGCTGCAGGGAGCCAAAGATATCATCGCCGAGATGATTTCGGATGAGGCGGACTACCGTATCTATATCCGTAACATTACAGTAGAAGAAGGCAAACTGACCAGCGCTGCCAAAGACGAAAAGGCAGAAAGCGTCTATGAGATGTACTACCAGTACGAAGAGCCTGTCAAAAAAGTGGCAGGACACAGAACACTCGCCATAAACCGCGGTGAAAGCGAGAAATTCCTCGTAGTTAAGGTAGAGGCACCCACAGAACGCATTTTACAATATCTGCGCACGAAGGTGATTATAAATGACAATAGTGTCACATCTCCCATTTTAGAAGATGTAATTGCCGACAGCTATGACAGATTGATCGCCCCTGCCATCGAGCGTGAAATTCGTAACGGCCTGACCGAGAAAGCAGAGGACGGCGCCATCTCCGTATTCGGCAAGAACTTAGAGCAGCTTCTGTTACAGCCGCCCATCAAAGGCAAAGTAGTGTTAGGCTGGGACCCGGCATTCCGTACAGGCTGCAAGCTTGCCGTAGTGGATGAGACCGGCAAAGTATTGGATACGAAAGTTATTTTCCCTACAGCTCCCCAGCATAAGGTTACGGAAGCCAAGGCAGAACTGAAGAAACTGATCAAAAAATACAACGTTTCCCTGATCTCCGTAGGCAACGGAACAGCTTCCAGAGAATCCGAACAGGTGATCGTAGAACTGTTAAAAGAGTTAGACACTCCGGTGCAGTACGTGATTGTCAACGAGGCAGGAGCCTCCGTATATTCCGCCAGCAAGCTTGCCACCGAAGAATTTCCTAACTTCGATGTAGGACAGCGAAGCGCCGCATCCATTGCCAGAAGATTGCAGGACCCTTTGGCAGAGCTTGTTAAAATCGATCCCAAGTCCATCGGTGTAGGGCAGTATCAGCATGACATGAACCAGAAGAAATTAAGCGATGCCCTAAACGGTGTGGTAGAAGACAGTGTCAATAAAGTTGGTGTGGATTTAAACACGGCATCCGCATCCCTCTTGGAATATGTCTCCGGCGTAACCAAAGTCATTGCCAGAAATATTGTGGATTACCGGGAAACCAACGGCAGATTTACTAACCGTGCACAGCTTCTGAAAGTAGCAAAATTAGGACCGAAAGCCTACGAGCAGTGCGCCGGATTCATGAGGATCACAGACGGAGACAATCCGTTAGATGCCACCAGCGTACACCCGGAATCCTATGAAGCGGCTAAGAAGCTTCTGGATAAAATAGGGCTGACCATGGAAGATGTGAAAGAAGCCCAGAAGAAAGCTGCAGCCGAGAAAGCCGCAGGCAGGAAAGCGCCTGTGAAAGAAAAGAAGAAACCCCAGAAGCAGATAGTCATCCGTAATACCAACACTGCCATGGGCAAAGCATTGGCAGCAGCCATGGGCGGTATGGTACTGGAAGGACAAAATGATGACACTAATGTCACAAAAAGAAAAACCGAGAACAAGGCGGAAGTGGCCGTCAGCAGCTTAGAAAAGAAGATTAAGGACAAAAAGAAACTTGCCGAAGAACTGGGAATCGGCGAGATTACCTTGACCGATATTCTGAAAGAACTGGAGAAGCCCGCAAGAGATCCCCGCGATGATATGCCTGCGCCGATCTTAAGAAGTGATGTCTTGGATATGAAAGACTTAAAGCCCGGCATGATTTTGAAAGGCACCGTCCGTAACGTTATCGACTTCGGCGTGTTTGTAGATATCGGCGTCCATCAGGATGGTCTGGTACATATTTCCCAGATTACGGACAAGTACATCAAGCATCCGCTGGAAGCGGTGAGTGTAGGTGATATCGTAGATGTACAGGTACTCACGGTGGATGTGGCGAAGAAACGAATAGGTCTTACCATGAAGATCAAACAGGAGGCTCGCTAAGAGAGAGGCGGAACGGAGGGCTTATGAAAGAAAACAGCGCCCGGTATTTCAGTAATAAGAGCTGTGCCTATTATCCATGTCATAAGGTAGAGAATGAGGAGGACTTTAATTGCCTGTTCTGTTATTGTCCCCTCTATGCCTTGGGAGAGAAATGCGGCGGCAGCTTCCGCTATACGGATAATGGAATTAAAGACTGTACGAACTGTATTCTGCCCCACTCCGAGGGAGGCTATGAGCATATCATGGCACATATCAAAGATGTGCTGGCGCTGGGAAAACGATGTTTCGAACAGGATCATGCAGGAGATGGGCGGCATGCATCAGAGAAAAAAGACTTGTAATAATTGACACATAATGGTAGTATGATATACAGTTTAGCCGTAAGGCATATACGTGTCTTAGGCGAAACTGCAAATTAAATATAGAAACAGCCGGTGCCGCTATATCATGACAAGCAAAGCCGTTTTCATATGGCATATGGATTCGTGGGTGTGCTTTGTGGCAAACTCAGGACAGGTGTCTTGGAACGGAGAATAGTGAGGATAGCGGGTAAAAGGGAAACAGGTGTAAGTCCTGTACGAACTCGTCACTGTAAGCAGGGAATATATCATCAGCGTGCAAAGCACAGTCACTGAGTATATTGGGAAGACGATGATATGTGATGATCTGTAAGTCAGGAAACCTGCCGGTTGTTTGGTACGGGAATACAGATTCCAAATCACGAGTGCTTGATTGTGCCGATTGTATGCTGATTTCCCCATGTTCTTTTTACGCCCAAATGCGTAAGAGAGATGGGGTTTCTTTTTGCATGATATCATCTGCTTTGCATATGTCATGTTATCTGCACATATGTCATGAGTTCTTTAATGCAAGATACATAAGCCTCTGTACAGTGTATTTCGAATGTTTCCCCGTGCAGTATTTTAAGGATAGTTGACGTAGTGGCACACGTCGGACAAAACCAACACAAGGAGGAGACATTATGAAAAACAAAAAAATCGTATCTCTATTGGCAACAGCAGTGCTGACAGCATCCATGCTTGCCGGCTGCGGCAGCACAGAGGCTGAGCAGACCGCCGCAGAGGCTGTGGAGGAAACAGCCGATACCGCCCAAGAGAGCGCAGACGAAGAGACGGAAGCTGAGGACAGTGCGCAGGAAGCCGCAGAAGAAGAGGCGGAAGCAAACGCAGAAGAGACTGAGGAAGAGGAAGACGAAGAAAATTACGAGACAGGAGATGCATCTTTGGATGATCCGAGAAATGCCGATGAGATCGGTGAAAAGGAACTGATGGTGATAAGCTTTGGTACCAGTTATAATGACAGCAGAAGACTTACGATCGGCGCTATTGAAGGGGCTATGGAAGAGGCATTTCCGGATTGGCCGGTCAGACGTGGATTCACAAGCCAGATTATCATCGATCATGTAAAGAACCGTGACGGAGTTGTCATTGATAATGTAGGAGAAGCCCTTGACCGTGCAGTGGATAACGGTGTAAAAACCCTGGTGATCCAGCCGACACATCTGATGGATGGTTTAGAGTACAATGATGTGGTAGACGAAGTGGCGCAGTATGCCGATGCTTTTGATCAGATTGCTATCGGTAAACCTTTATTGACATCCGATGAAGATTTTCAGACTGTTATGGAAATTATTACAGCTGAGACAGCAGAGTATGATGACGGCAGCACCGCGATTTGCTTCATGGGTCATGGTACGGAAGCAGAGTCCAATCAGGTATACGGCAAAATGCAGGAACTTCTTACGGCAGCGGGATATGAAAACTATTATGTAGGTACCGTAGAGGCAGAGCCGTCTTTGGAAGACGTGTCGGCGCAGGTGCAGGAAGGCGAATACACAAGAGTGGTACTGATGCCTTTGATGATTGTAGCAGGCGACCATGCCAATAATGATATGGCGGGCGATGAAGAAGGCTCCTGGAAAACCACTTTTGAGGGCGCTGGTTATGAGGTGGTAACTTTGGTGCGCGGTCTGGGCGAATTGGAA
Organism: uncultured Bacteroides sp.; assembly: GCA_964589055.1. Lineage (GTDB taxonomy): Bacteria > Bacillota > Clostridia > Lachnospirales > Lachnospiraceae > UBA3282. The sequence continues at coordinate 2,336 of CAZPSD010000121.1, read as the reverse complement.
GGTATTCAGCAGCTGCTGGTACAGCATGCACAGGAAGCCATTGACAGTTTACAATAAAGCAATCAATAAATTGACAGATATAACAGGCAGATGCAACAGGTATCTGCCTGTTTGCGGAATCCGGATAAAATACAAAATAGATGCACTCTTTGGAATGGAGGAAATTATGAAAAGAAATCGCGGCATTATCATATGTGCAATGCTAATAACAGGGATGCTGCTGACAGCTTGCGGCAGCAGCGATGCAGCAACCGGAGATGCCGCCGCGAATGTGACGGCAGATACCGGAGAGATAAGCACCGGAGAGACGGATATCGGAGATATCGAGGCGGAAACGGGCAATACGGAAGCAAAAGCGGGCGATACGGATGTGAATATGACAGAAGTGTCAGATTTGGAAGCTGCTCCGGGTGATGTTACAAGTCAGGTTGCCGCCGCGGAAGATATGGTAACCCCGGAAGAAGTAGTGGAAGAAGGAATGGAGCCGATCTACGGCGATTCCGTCAAGGATGGCGTTTATGACGTGACCGTGGATTCGAGTTCTTCCATGTTTAAAATAGAATCCTGTCAGTTGACGGTAACGGACGGCAAGATGAGCGCTGTTATGACGATGAGCGGCACGGGATATTTGTATCTGTACATGGGTACGGCAGAAGAAGCGGCCGCTTCCGGAGAAACCGATTACATTTCTGTTGTAGAAAATGCGGAAGGACAGCATACCTTTGAAGTGCCGGTGGAAGCATTGGATGCAGGCATTGACTGCGCCGCTTTCAGTAAGCGGAAGGAAATGTGGTACGACCGCGTACTGTGTTTCCGTGCCGATTCCCTGCCGGTAGCTGCAATCGCAGACGGCGTTATGGCAACGGTAGAGAGCCTGGGGCTGGAAGACGGAGAGTATACAGTGGAAGTAACCTTAGAAGGCGGCTCAGGGAAAGCGAGTGTAAGTTCTCCGGCACAGTTGACCGTAGAGAACGGTCAGGCATATGCTGTGATCATTTGGAGCAGCTCTAATTACGATTATATGAAAGTAGATGATGTGCAGTATAATACGGCGAATCAAGAGATAGGCTTGCAGGGTAACTCGGCGTTCAAGATTCCCGTCAGCGGTTTTGACTGGAAAATAGCAGTGAAAGCAGATACTACAGCCATGAGCGAGCCGCACGAGATTGATTATACACTGTATTTTGATTCTGCTACAATCCGGTAAAAGCCGTCAACAGAAATTTTCAAACAAGAACTGTCAGAAGAAGAATGGATATGCTATAATCAGCATATCCATTTCAGGTTATTGGGGCAAAGAAAAATAGAAAGAGGGGAAGTTGGTAATGACAGAACAAATACAATTGGAATCCGTCAAAGAAATTATTTTAGAAGCAAGCTGCCTTTTTGCTGACAGACAGGCGGCAGGACATACGAAAACCAAAGGTGTGGCTGATTATGTGACGGAAGTAGATTTTGCGGTGCAGAAATTTATCAGGGAAAACCTTGCGAAGCTGTATCCGGATATTCAGTTTATGGGAGAAGAGAAGGACAACACAGGGATCGATTTTGACGGTCTTGTCTGGGTGCTTGATCCGGTAGACGGCACAACCAATCTGATCCATGATTATTGTGCAAGCGCTATCTCTTTGGCATTGTTGGAAAAAGGGGAGCCGGTAATGGGCTTCATTTATCATCCCTATCTGCGTGAATTTTATTTTGCACAAAAAGGAAAGGGAAGCTTTTGCAACGGACTGCCGATTCATGTAAGCAATGCAGAGACATTAGATAAAAGCCTTATTGCCATTGGTACTTCTCCATATTATAAGAATCTGGCACAACAGAATTTCAGTATTTTTCAACGTGTTTTTGAGAAATGTCAGGATATCAGAAGAAGCGGTTCGGCAGCCATTGATTTGGCATTCGTGGCAGCAGGCAGGATAGAAGGTTACTTTGAGCAAGGACTGAAGCTTTGGGATTATGCAGCAGGAATGCTTCTTGTCCGTGAAGCGGGAGGCAGGGCGCTTGATTTTGAAGGAGAGGAATTACAGGCAAAGCAGATAAACAGCGTAGTGGCGGGCAATGCGGCTGCTGTCCGACTGCTGCTTAATGAAATCAAGTGTGAGTGAGAAGAAATGCTAATGTCAGTAGCGGAAAAATCAAATCACATATATTCCGCCAACTTATGAATGGCATGGCTGAACTGTCAGCTGTTGCTTTTTTGAAGGAACGGATAAAAATTCTGCTTGCAATTCTTCTCGCAATGCATTATACTTCTCTTCGTGAGAAACATAATAGTTTAAGAAAAAGTTCTTCGGGGCAGGGTGTAATTCCCTACCGGCGGTATAGTCCGCGAC
>CAZPSD010000120.1:0-6789 GCA_964589055.1 uncultured Bacteroides sp. | reverse complement strand
GCCGGAAGACCGGGGAGGAGAGGAATGCATAGAAAGATAGCGGAAAAGGCAAAGTTAATTCTATTTAATGATATGCAGTGTTCTTTGGGAATAAAGGATATAACCGTTTTATGTAAACTGGCAAATGCTAAATGACCAGATTTGGTTTGCCCGCCATATGCCGCCGGATAGGAAACACAGCATGGAAGCTGTGGCACTTGTAAAAGATTTTGCAGCTTGATAACGCTTGAAAAATAGTTCTTGACAAAGACAGTCCATGTGATTATAATTTTAAAATATCAAAAGCAAAGGCGCTTGACAAAATTGTCAGGCGCTATTTTCTGTATCAATATACAGGTAAAGGAATATATAAAAATATATAAAGTATGCAGATTGAAATAAAGGTGTTTCATTTCCCATAGCGGGAAGAAACACCTTTTTTGTTTTAGAACGGAAAGCAGGCAAAAAGCGTGCAGACTGAAGGAGTGAAAATCTATGGCAATGATAAAACTGGAAAATGTCAATAAATATTTTGGGGATCTGCATGTCTTAAGGGATGTCAATCTGGAAGTGGCGGAGGGAGAGAAATTAGTTATCATTGGTCCTTCCGGTTCCGGTAAGTCCACAACGGTACGATGCATGAATTTCCTGGAGGAACCGTCAAGCGGAAAAGTTTACGTAGACGGACATCTGATGACTTCCAAGAATAAAACAAAGCTTGTCAGGGAAACGACCTCAATGGTCTTTCAACAGTTTAATCTGTATCCGCATATGACGGTGCTGAAAAATCTGACGCTGGCGCCAACGAAACTCCATCATAAGAGTAAAAAGGAAGCCGAAGAACTTGCCTGTCATTATCTGGATGTGGTGGGACTCAGGGATAAGGCGCATGTTTATCCGACGACTCTTTCGGGAGGACAGCAGCAGCGTATTGCAATTGCCAGAGCTTTATGCGCACAGACCAAGATCATACTGTTTGACGAGCCCACTTCCGCACTGGATCCGGAGACGATTCAGGAAGTGTTGGATGTCATGATCAAGCTGGCAAAGGAAAACATCACAATGGTAGTGGTAACACATGAGATGGGTTTTGCAAGACAGGTTGCAGACAGAGTGGTATTCATGTCAGACGGACAGATAATTGAAGAAGGAACACCTGATCATTTCTTTGAAAATCCGGAGAATGAGAGAGTCAAACAGTTTCTCGGTAAAATTATCCGTTCTTAACAGCGTTATCATTTTACAGGATATGAACCCGCTGCATGTGTGGAAGAACCTGTTTTGGCGGCCATGCACTGAGATGTAAGGATCATATCTTTGTGATTTGAAATAAAAGAAGCACGAGGAGGAAACTATTATGAGAAAATTGAAAAAATTTGCAGCCCTTTCTTTGGCAGTGTCTATGAGCATGATGCTTTTTACCGGCTGCGGTTCTGCAGAAGAATCCGCAGAAGCTGCGCCTGTTGAAGAAGTGACAGAGGAAACAGCGGAGACACCCGCGGAAGAAACAGCCGAAGAGACAGCTCCCATAGAGGAAACAGAGCCGTCAGAAGAAGCGGCAGAGGATGTACAGGCAATTAAAGACAGAGGAGTATTGCGTGTCGGCGTTAAGAATGCCGTAGAAGGTTTTGGCTTTCAGGATCCTTTAACCGGCGAATACTCTGGTATGGAAATTACTCTTGCGGAGAAAATTGCTGAATATCTTGGTGTTGATGTAGAGTTTACCGCTGTTACGGCGGCTACCAGAACAGAACTTCTGGATTCCGGCGATATCGATTGTGTATTGGCAACCTTTACCATTACCGATGAGAGAAAGGAATCATGGGATTTCACGACCCCATATTATACAGACCATGTAACCGTATTGGTGGAAAACGCCTCCGGTATTACATCTCTGGAAGGTCTTGTTGACAAGACAGTCGGTGTATCTTCCGGCTCTACTTCTGCAAAGTCTCTTGTGAAAGCTATGATTGATGCAGGACTCATTTCCGGCGACGGTTTTGATGAGGAAACCTTTGATGCGGCAACCTGGACAGATGGCGTCAAATTCCAGCAGTATGATGACTATCCGACTATTTCCACCGCCCTTAGTGCAGGAGAGGTTGATGCGTTCTGTGTGGACAAGTCCATTCTGGCAATCTATAACACAGATTCGCGTTCTTACATTGAAGAAGAATTTGCACCTCAGGATTATGGCGTTGCAACCACGAAAGGTTCAGGTCTGTCAGCAGTTGCAGAAGAATTGATCACAGGCTGGCTGGCAGACGGTACGATTGACGGTCTGATTGCTGAAAACGGGCTGGAATAAAAAAGTCAAAACGGATATTTGATTTGCATAAACAAGCCGGACGTCCTGATAAGGGAGTCCGGCAATAAAAGAAAGACAGGTGAGAATAGACAATGGCAGGAATATTCTCGGCAGATGCATGGGAGAAGGTCTGGATATATCGCGGAACCTTTCTTCTCGGACTTTGCAATACAGCGGTTACCGCCTTGTTCGGATTGCTGTTATCATTATTTCTCGGTATCGTATTCGGTCTGATGGCAACAGGCGAGCAAAAAGCTCTGCGTGCAGTCAGCCGTATCTATGTAGAAGTGATTCAGAATACGCCGGTACTTCTGCAGATGTGTTTTATCTACTATGCGCTTGCCTTTTCGGGACATAGTATCGGAATCATTCCGACCGGTATCATCACGCTCGGCATTTATACGGGCGCATATATGGCGGAGGTTGTGCGGGCAGGGATCCAATCGATTCCCCGGGGACAGTTTGAAGCAGCCTCGGCGCAGGGATTCAATTATTTTGAGAAAATGTATTATATTATTTTACCGCAGAGTATCAAGATCATTTTGCCGCCTATGGTCAATCAGGTAGTGAATCTGATCAAGAACACATCGTGTCTGTACATCGTAGGGGGAGCGGACCTGATTTCTCTAACTTACAGCTTCGTAACGGGGGAAGCGACAGGCGGGGCTTATGCACCGGCCTATATTGTCAGCGGCTTGTTGTTCTTTGTAGTATGTTTCCCGCTATCCAGCATTGCAAGCGCATGGGAAATATCTTTAAAGAAGAGGGACAGAAGAGTAACCGCTGTAAACTAAGATCTGTTATTGGAAGGAAAACGGCAGAATATGGCAAATTTAGAGGGAAGCTTTTTAATATTGAAAAATACGGCGGTTCTTATTTATCTTTTTAAGGGAATTGTCTTTACATTGTTTATATCCGTGCTGGCTGTTGTGTTTGGTATTCTGTTTGGTTCGATATTGGCTCTTGTCAGAAATTACTGCAACAGTTCGGGAAAAAGAATCTTCAAATGGCTGGCAGTCGTTTATATTGAGATATTCAGGAACACACCGCTGCTTTTGTGGATTTTCATCTGTCTGGTATTTTGTCCGTGTCCCGGCTTTTTTGACAGGAAATGGCTGGGTCTGACATCGGTAGAAACCAAACTGTTATTTAAGGCGGCGGTGGCATTGATCCTTTTTGAATCTTCGATCATTGCTGAGATTGTCAGAGGCGGTTTGAATTCCGTAGCCCACGGACAGTTTGAAGCGGGGCATGCCCAGGGCTTTAACACGATACAGATCATGATCTACATTGTCCTGCCTCAGGCATATAAAAGCATTGTTCCCACACTGCTCAGCCAGGTTATCTCAACGATCAAGGACTCATCCTATTTGGCAAATGTGGCAGTTATCGAACTGATGGCAAGGACCAAAAAGCTGCTCAGCACGGCGTACACCTATAACGGAACGGGAACGGTGAATGTATCTGATGTTTTTGTGCTGTTTGGATTTGCCTGCCTGATTTATTTTATCATTAACTTTACACTCTCCTGTATTGTTCGACGTATGCAGAAGAAAAAGATAAAGGCGCCGGCGGAGAGAACCGTTACGGCATAAGCAGAAGAATGATTGGTAAAGGCCGGGCTGAAGGGATGGCTCTGGTATGGAGGGGAAAATGGAAAAATATGTTATAACGATATCAAGGGAATTTGGCTCTCTGGGAAGGTCGATCGCACAGAAAATGTCGGAAATGCTTTCCATAGAATTTTATGACAGGGATATCGTTGAGGCAACGGCAAAGCGCATGGGGCAGCCGGTTTCCGTTATCAGCGATAAGGAAGAAAATGCAGGCTCTGTTTTTTTTAAACGGCAGTATCCGTTAGGTATGGGACTCTTACATATGCAGAACGAGATTTTCTGTGTACAGGAAAATATCATTCGTGATCTGGCAGCAAAGGAATCCTGCATTATTGTCGGCAGATGTGCGGACAGTATTTTAAAGGATCATAAACGGTGTTTGAATATTTATGTCTATGCGCCATATGAAGCGCGTCTGCGAAACTGTACCGAAATACTGAAGATGGATGAGAAGACCGCGAAGAAGATGATTCGCGATGTGGACAGGGCGAGAGAGGAATACCGTCTGCGCTATTGTCCTGAAGTGAGAGATATGTTTGATAACCGCGATCTGATGATAGACAGCAGCCGCTTCGGTGTGGACGGTACAGCTGCTATTTTAACAAATATTGCAAAGGAAATGTTCTATGAATAGGCAGATGAATACGGCACAATTATTAGTCAAATGTCTGGAGGAGGAAGGGGTGGAATACATCTTCGGAATTCCGGGAGAGGAAAATCTGGAAATTATCAATGCCCTGGAAGATTCTTCGATTCGGTTTATTACAGTCCGTCATGAACAGGGAGCTGCCTTCATGGCGGATGTTTACGGCAGGCTGACCGGCAAAGCGGGAGTCTGTCTGGCAACGCTGGGCCCGGGGGCGACAAATCTGGTAACCGGTGTGGCGGATGCAGATCAGGACGGCGCGCCGCTTATTGCAATTACCGGACAGGTGGGGACGGAGCGTATGCATATCACATCCCATCAGTTTCTGGATCTGGTTAAGATGTTTGAGCCGATTACTAAGAAAAGCAGGCAGATCGTGCGCCCGGATACCGTAAATGAGATCGTAAGGATCGCTTTTAAACATGCCCAGAGCGAGAAACCCGGCGCCTGCCATATCGACCTTCCGGTCAATATCTCCAGAATGCCGGTGGGAGAGAATGAGAAGCCTTTGAAGAGGAAAATTGTTCCGGCGGAATATGCGGATGTCAATTCTGTCAAAGAGGCGGCACGCCTGATTTCGGAAGCAAAATCGCCGGTTATATTTATCGGCAGTTCTGCGGTCCGCGCCCATGCCAGCGAAGCGATCACGGAATTTGTCAACAAGCTGAAAATTCCGGCGGTCAACACGATGATGTCCAAAGGCGTGGTGCCTTATGATAATCCGTACAGCATGTGGACTATAGGGATTCCCCAGAGGGATTATCCTAATCTGCTAATGGACGAGGCGGACCTGATCATTGCGGTCGGATATGATCTGGTAGAATATGCGCCCGGCAAATGGAACCGGAATCCGGACAGAAAGATTGTACATATTGATACGAATGCGGCTAATATCAACAAACTGTATCAGCCTGTGGTGGAAGTGGTCGGCGATATTTCCAATTCGGTTTCCTGGATACAATCGTTTGTGGAGCGAAAGACGGCGCCTTCCTATGATGTGGAGATCAAAGAGAAAATGGCGAAGGAATTCAGCGCGCATGATCATGACAACAGCTTTCCGATGAAACCGCAGCGTATCCTGAGTGATGTCCGGAAAGTTCTGGATGAAGATGATATTTTGATTTCCGACGTGGGCGCTCATAAAATGTGGATAGCCAGACAGTATCACTGTTATAAACCCAATACCTGCATTATTTCCAATGGCTTTGCAACAATGGGGATCGCAGTGCCCGGCGCTGTTGCGGCGAAGCTCTTAAATCCGGAGAAAAAGATACTGGCGGTAAGCGGCGATGGCGGTTTTATGATGAACTGCCAGGAACTGGAGACGGCAGTTCGCATCGGGACACCGTTTGTCACGCTTATTTTCAATGATTCCTGTTATGGTCTGATCAAATGGAGACAGTTAGACCGGTATGGGAAATACAGTTACGTGGATTTCGGGACGATTGATTATGTGAAATTTGCAGAGAGTTTTGGCGGTAAGGGGTATCGTATTGAGAAGGCGGAGGATCTGATTCCTGCGCTCGAAGATGCCTTTGCTCAAAATGTTCCCTGTGTGATTGACTGCCCTGTAGATTATTCGGAGAACGAGAAGCTGTCTGAACATTTAAGACATCTGGAGTTATAGATTCCAATCAGTTTTTTCTTGACAAGAAATCTGCAATCTACTATAGTAAGAATAATTTATGACAAAGGTAATGACAAAGAGGAGTACATGATGACCGCCGCCAGAGAGAGCAGCCATAAGCTGAAAGGGTGCTTCGGAGAGGAATGATGGAAGGTAGCTTTGGAACCGGGATGCCGAAAGACTGTCAGGTGGCGGGGCGGAGGAAACGCTGCATCGCACAGGGCGGACAGTGTAAGTAAGCAGCCACGCCTTATCCCCGTTAACGGATAGGATTCTGACAGGAATCTGAGAGTGACAAATTAAGGTGGTACCGCGTATGATGCGCCCTTTGCTGACAGTGTCGGCAGAGAGCGCTTTTTTGCGCGTATAAGCAGAGTCAGAAGACTTACAAAGCAGGCGTCATGCTTGCATGTAAGCATGATTTGTAAGGGTTATGACGAGCAACGCGAACGAAGGACACAAGGTGTCCTGAGTCTGCTTATACGCAATCCAGGAGTCAGAAGACTTACAAAGCAGGCGTCATGCTTGCATGTAAGCATGATTTGTAAGGGTTATGACGAGCAACGCGAACGAAGGACACAAGGTGTCCTGAGTCTGCTTATACGCAATCCAG
>CAZPSD010000119.1:0-6861 GCA_964589055.1 uncultured Bacteroides sp. | reverse complement strand
CCGCCAATGATCTCACCGATACCCGGTACGAGACAATCCATAGCCGCCACCGTCTTGCCGTCCTCGTTCAGCTTCATGTAAAATGCCTTGATCTCCTTAGGATAATCCGTCACAAACACAGGACGCTTAAATTCCTGCTCCGTCAGATATCTCTCATGCTCCGTCTGCAAGTCACAGCCCCAGGATACTTTATATTCAAATTCGTCATTATGCTGCTCTAAGATCTTGATCGCATCCGTGTAGGTCACATGGGCGAAATCGGAGTTTAACACATGATTCAATCTTTCGATCAGTCCCTTATCCACAAACTGGTTAAAGAAGTTCATTTCCTCCGGTGCATTTTCCAGCACATACCGGATTACATGCTTTAACATCGCCTCCGCCACCATCATATCGTCCGTCAGATCCGCAAAAGCCATCTCCGGCTCGATCATCCAGAACTCTGCCGCATGTCTGGTCGTATTGGAATTCTCGGCACGGAAGGTAGGTCCGAAAGTGTATACGTTCTTAAATGCAAACGCATATGTCTCCACATTCAACTGACCGCTTACCGTCAGGTTGGTAGGCTTGCCGAAGAAATCCTGACTGTAATCAACCTGTCCGTCCTCCGTCTTGGGAATATTATTTAAATCCAGTGTGGTTACCTGGAACATCTCACCTGCACCCTCACAGTCGCTGCCCGTGATTAACGGAGTATGCACATACACGAAACCTCTTTCCTGGAAAAAGGTATGAATCGCATAGGCAATCAGGGACCGTACACGGAAAGTTGCCTGAAAAGTATTCGTTCTCGGTCTTAAATGAGAAATGGTCCTTAAATACTCAAAGCTGTGTCTCTTCTTCTGGAGCGGATAGTCCGCCGTGGAAACACCCTCTATCATGATCTCTGCCGCCTGCATCTCAAATGCCTGCTTCGCCTGCGGCGTTGCCACGATCTTACCCTTCGCCACAATGGCGGAACCTACATTTAACTTAGATATCGTCTCGAAATTCTTAAGTGCATCGGAGTAGACGATCTGCAGCGGCTCGAAAAATGTGCCGTCATTGACTACAATAAATCCAAATGTCTTAGAATCCCTGATACTTCTGACCCATCCGCCAACCGTCACTTCCTGATCGATATAGTTACTGCTGTTGCGATACAACTCTTTGATGTCTGTTAAATCCATGCTGCTTCTTCGTCTCCTTTATCCCTTATAAGTTCTTCTATTCCTCTGAGGCGGTAATGGTAGTAATATTACCGTTTTCTTTTAAGAAAGCCACCACATTCTGGCGCATCAGATATTCTCTCAGCACTTCCACGTCCGTGCTTTCCCTGTAATCCTCTTCCGAGTCGTAACCATAGGCTTCCACCCTATAGTCAATCTCTTCCTGAATCTCCTCGTCAGTGGGATTTAATCCCTCCGCATCGGCAATCGCCTGATACATGATATATGTCTGGGTACTCGTCAACGCTTGACTATCGAACTGCTCCTGATACGCTTCTTCATCCATACCATAGTAGTTCTGCATATACTCCTCCAACGTTACACCCATCGATTCTGCCTGCGCATTCATACTGTCCTCAATGCTTTGGCGGATCCGCGCCACCATCTCCTTCGGCGGCTCTTCGAATGTGCATCCCGCCATAACCGTATCCTGAATCGTTTTCTCAATGGTGCTGTCATAGGTCTGCACCGCAGTCTGATAGAAAGAATTATAAATATAATCTCTCAGTTCCTGCTCATTGCTGCAGTCCGAAATCCCCAAAGACTGTACGAACTCATCCGTCAGCTCCGGCAGTATCTCTTCACTGATGCTGTTGACCGTCACCTCAAATACAACCGGTGCGCCGGATAAATCCGGATTGCTCTCATACGGATCAGGGAATGTCAGTTCCAGAGACACTTGATCTCCCACGTTCGCGCCGATCAGTCCGTCCTCGAAACCGTCAATAAACGTTCCCGAACCGATGGTCAGATCATACCCTTCTCCCGTACCGCCCTCGAAAGCTGTGCCGTCCTGATAACCCACGTAATCAATATTCACGATATCCCCTTCCTGAACGGCTCTGCCCGTCACTTCTTCTGTCGTTATATAAGGAGACAGAATATAATATCTCAGGTACATATCCACCATACCATCTGCTACAACCGGCTCCTCCGCCTGCGCTTCGATACCGATATAATTACCAAGCGTCACATAATCGCTCGCCGTAATATCCTTAAGATATTCCTTGCTGCCGCAGGCAGTTAACAAGGCGGCTGCCATCATAACCGCTGCCAATACTCCAGCTTTCTTTTTCATTATCATAATAAACCACGCCTTTCTCTTAATCTACGAACCTGAATCTTAATCTCAAAAGCCGGCTGTCAATTTATGCCGGGTCAAATAATTTTTGATTCCCCATCATTATACAGAATCATATCCCTGTCCTTAAAATCCATGGGCAATGCAGTTCAAGCCCATATTGTTAAATATATCATAAATCCGGACTACTTAAAAGAGTTTGTTTGAAATCTCCTTGCTTAATGCCCCAATCAATGATAGAATATCCATTGCAAAGATGATTCATACTTTGCAGATTTTCGAAAGGTAAGGTAATTCCATGAATACGTTAACAATCGTGTTATTAGTCATTCTGGCAATCTTGATCATTGCCGTAGTCGTATTATATTTCTTAGGTAAGAAAGCGCAGAAAAAGCAGACCGAACAGCAGGCGCAGATCGATGCCATGAAGCAGACGGTATCCATGCTGATTATAGATAAGAAAAGAATGAAACTAAAAGATGCCGGGCTTCCCCAGATGGTAATCGACCAGACGCCGAAGCTGCTTCGCAATTCCAAGCTCCCGGTGGTCAAGGCTAAAGTAGGTCCCCAGATCATGTCCCTGATTTGTGAAGAGAGAATCTTTGATTCCGTTCCGGTGAAAAAAGAAGTAAAAGCAGTCGTCAGCGGAATCTACATCACAGACGTAAAAGGGCTGCACGGCAAACAGCCTGCCGCTCCGCAAAAGAAAAAGAGTAAATTCAAGCAGCTTGTGGAAAGGGCGCAGGAAAAAGCCGGCGCCAAACCGATCAAATAGTCTTCAGACAGAGAACGGCAGCTTCCAGTATAACTTGTTTTAATCACCTTTGCAGTTCATGCAGGATCATTAAAACAGGGCATACTTAATTTAAGGAAAAGCTGCTGTTTTCTTTGGAACAAATATGGATTTTAATATGGCAGTCCGACAGGAACTCATAATTGACATCCAATGCGTAATCCACATCCACCACAATATCATCCTCCTGCTCCCGAATTTGTATTTTCTTCGTATCTATGCCGATCAGGATCTGTCCAAAGGGGGTATTATAATTGGTCATGTTTTTCTTATTTTCCTGAAAGACCATATGCACATTGATCAGCCCGTTTCTGGTCAGTTCCAGCATACCTTCGCTGAATTTAAGGCGGTTTTTGGTCGGCTGTGCAAACCCTTCTGTGACTTCTTCATAGATCACATAATGCTTATCGTTCTTTTTATAATAATCGCCCACAGTGACCGTTTCTATCTTATCGGCATCCTCCATGCGCTGGTCAAACTGTAATCCCTGCATGGTCAATAATACTTCCTTCATCCGTTCCTCCATGTCAAAACAGCTTTCTGCTGTACATACCTGCAAACATACTCATTTATACCCAGACAAAAAGCCCGTTTTTCTGTCTCCAAGCCGGATTTTCTTTGCCCCGGCTCTTAATATTCCTCAATATTGATGACCTTGGCAGACAAAATGCCATAAGTCAGAATGGAATTGGCAAACTTCTGAAATTTATCCGCCGCATCGCTGACGAAAAAGCGGTACAGTTCCGTTCCCAGTCCCGGTCTGTGCCCGCTTTCCAATCCTCTTTCCCGAAGCAGTTCTTTTAATTCTCTGGCGGTCTCATAGGCAGGATTCACTAACGTCACCTGATCTCCCATAATTTTCCCTACCGTGGAACGAATCATCGGGTAGTGGGTACATCCTAAGATCAACGTATCGATTCCCACATCGATCAGTTCTGTCAGATAACGTCTCGCGATCTCATCTGTTACCGGGTCTTCCCACAAGCCTTCTTCCACCAGCGGCACAAACAGCGGACACGCTTTGCCGAGCACTTGTGCATTGGGATCATTCTCCTGTATGTATCGGTTATAGATTCCGCTGTGAATGGTCGCCTCCGTGGCTACCACGCCGATCTTGCCGTTCCTCGTCGCTTCAATGGCTGCTTTGGCGCCGGGCTTTAACACGCCGATGATCGGGATGTCCACTTCCTTCTCCAGATCGTCTAACGCGCAGGCGCTTGCCGTGTTGCACGCCACCACGATCGCTTTGACCTGCTGCGTCTGCAGGAAACGCACGATTTGTCTGGAAAATTTCGTCACCGTCTCTTTCGACTTGCTGCCGTAGGGCACTCTCGCCGTATCTCCGAAATATACAATCCTCTCGTTGGGAAGCTGGCGCATGATCTCCCTCGCCACCGTCAGTCCCCCGACTCCCGAATCAAAAACCCCGATAGGGCTGTTATGTAATTCTTCTTGTTCGCTCATACTAATAATCACGCCTTTCTCTCAGCCTTTTGTATATGCCATACATAAATTGCGGCAATTCATCACAGGAAGACCTCTCCGCCTCTTCTATTCGGAAAAATCTCCCATACATTCCTCCAACCATTCAAGAAATCTGCTCTTCACAACCACATCGTCTCCCGCAGCTTCCAATATATCCTTATACGTTATCTGCTGAGATGCCATCTGCTGCGCATCTGACTGTTTTCCGGCGTCTTCCCCGTCTGCCGTCATTACCGCCTGACAGGTCTCTTCCGTAAAACATAATTCCGGATACAAAATCCCCCACCAGGCTGCCGCAAACACACAGGCCGCCCATGCTTTCAACTTATATTTCCCGCCTTGTTGTGTCCATTCCCGATACCGCATGATGATTCTCCCGTCTGTCAGTCTTTTACCTGACGATGCCACAGCGCTTTTAATCTTCCTTTTTATGTCCGGAAAGCGCTATAGCAGGAGTATTCCCGCGTTCCTTAAATTTATACGGATCAGACATTTTCTATGCAGCTTCGGATGATGATAATTTACTTTTTCTTCTCGTCTTGCTCCTGCTCTAAACGGATCTGATTGATAATGGATTTCTCCTGATTGTCAATATGCATCTTGGATGCCTCCGCCGCTTTTTGCTTGTCTTTATACAGGATGCTCTCATATATCATTCTATGCTCTTCCACCAGATTATCATGACGGCTCTCGTCCTTGATATACTCGAAACGATAACGGTACATCTGCTCTGACAGATTATTGATTAACTGGATAAGCCTCTGGTTACGGGTCGCCTGCACAATAATATCATGCAGCGCCACGTCCGCCTCCGCAATCGTCGTCGCATCCCCTGTCTTCGTGGTGCGTTCAAATTCATCACAGGCTTTTTTAAGCCGCTCTGTCTCATCCGCGCTGATCCTCTCACAGGCAAGTTCCACGCAGAGCGCATCCAATGCGCGCCGCACTTCCAGCACATCCCGCAGACTCTTCTCCGTAATCTGCGCCACCTCGGCGCCCCGGCGCGGAATCATGGTCACCAGTCCTTCCAATTCCAGCTTCCGGATCGCCTCCCGGATGGGCGTTCTGCTGACTCCCAGCTGACTCGCCAGATGAATCTCCAACAGGCGCTCTCCGGGTTTTAGTTCTCCCGTCAATATCGCTTTTCTGAGTGTATTAAACACCACATCCCTAAGCGGCAGGAACTCATCCATATTAATTGTAAAATTGTGCCCCATACTAATACCCCTGCCTTTCTCTCAGCATGCAGATATATTATCCTGAAAAGTGGTTACAAATACCTGCTTCGCCATTTCCTTTCGTTCTATTTCCAGCGCCGCCCTCTTAGCCTGTTCCTGATCGGTATAAATGCCGAACACGGTAGGACCGCTGCCGCTCATCAGAGCATTTTCGGCGCCTTTCCGCCGCATCAACTCTTTGATCTCTTCTATCACAGGATATTCTTTTACGGTCACAATCTCCAGCACATTGCCCAGTCTGTCCGCCATACCCTGCAGGTTCCCCTCTTTGATCGCCTCAATCATGCCATCAATATCGGGATGAGCGGTTAAAGAATCGGTATGCAGGTTCTCATATACGAACTTGGTAGAGACATTGATGTCCGGTTTCGCCACCACCAGATAGCACGCAGGCGGTGTGGGAAGAGGACTTAATATCTCACCGATTCCCTCCGACAGCATCGTGCCGCCCACGATACAATAAGGAATATCCGCTCCCAGCTTCACGCCCAGCCTCTGCAGCTCCTCCGTGGTATAGCCCATGGCAAACAACCTGTTCAATCCCCGCATGGCCGCCGCCGCATCAGAGCTTCCGCCAGCCATACCTGCCGCGATGGGAATCCGTTTCGTGAGCGTGATCTTTACGCCCTCCGCAATCCCCTTTTCCCGCATCAGCAGATCTGCCGCTTTATAAATCAGATTACTCCCATCCACAGGCAGTTCCTCGTGGTCTGTCCGTATGCGGATACCGGGCTGCGCCGTTGTTTCAAAAATCAGATCATCACAAATATCTACGGTCTGCATGACCATCTTCACTTCATGGTAGCCGTCTTCTCTGCGCCGCAGCACATCCAGTCCAAGATTTATTTTCGCATATGCTTTCTGAGTTGTCTGCCGCATCATCACAACCTGGCCTTCCCTGCAAATGTTTTCCATTGCACTTTGTATACACAAGATTGTACTTAATTTTATACAATGTTGAGGCTTCTGTCAATCCTTATGGTATATTGTCTTTCCTTTGAAGTAACAGTTCAGCCATGCAGAAATGATTGTGCAATATGACCATGGGAGCTTGCT